>CAZFVC010000027.1:0-11391 GCA_964522175.1 uncultured Desulfurococcaceae archaeon | reverse complement strand
TCCAATCATTTTATATAAGTTCATGGTCGCATCTAGGGAGTTCCGCCTCGCCTCGGCATCATTGGGTCATGGGTGGCTGTCGAGCCCAACGGCACGGGGCTCCCATCTAAGCTATGTCCTACGGAGCTTGGAGCATTGCTCCCATCACCCCGCAGGCTTTACATTAATACGGTTGAGTAACGACTTATATAAACTTTCTCTCTAAGCATCAAAATATTTTCAGCCCATATCTGAGAACGGGGAAGTTAACTTCACGGAATTCTTCAGAAGTATTTTGTTAGGAATTGCGGAACCCGTTAACGCCACGTATATAGAAGTTAGACCTGAAACACTTGAGGATCGTCCATCAGTAATTGGATGGTACACTATAGGGGCACTAGGTATGGTAATGCTCTATGGAGGATTCACTATCGGTGCACTAATGATCCATGAAGATAAGGATAGAAAAACACTTATGAGGATCTTGTCCACCCCAGCGACAATGGGTGATATGATAGTTGGTAAGACTTTTGGAGGTATTATAGAGCTTTTCGTCTCTGCGGTGGCAGTCATAGCAACTGGTCTCATTGCTGGCGCAAGAATTCATTGGAATCCTGTTTTACCTGTGCACTGGCTCGTAGTATACCACATCCTCCTAATTGCCTTGATGACTATGGGTCTCGGCATGCTTATTGCTCTGCCTGCTAAAACAGCTAGAGGAGCAAGCTCTCTTGGAACATCTATCGGACTGATTCTCTCCTTCACTACAGGGGTCTGGTTCCCGAAGGAATGGATGCCCCCTCCTCTGAGGGTCTTAAGTGAATTGTCCCCCATGACACAATCTATCAACGCCATCAGGGACATATTAATATGGGGCGCTTCAGCCAGCGAGGCCCTGGATGTAACTATAGCCACTACTGCATTCACTGTTGCGGTTTTCACCATCGGTATTTTGGTGTATAAGCACCTAATCAATAAGTTCGCCGAATCATAGTCATTATTTTAAGCCCTGAAGATCTCAACTAAAGGGACATATTATGCTATCTAAAGCCCCCATACCCGCAAAACACCGTAAATTAACCAGAAGTGAATTAGCTCAAGCTATTAGATATGCCCTAATCGCCGAGTTGGATGCGATAAATCTCTATATACAGATAGCTGAGGGTGCAGACGATGAGAATGTTAGAAAGGTTTTCCTGGACATAGCAAAGGAGGAAAAAACCCACTTAGGAGAGTTCCTAGCGCTACTGAAAACGCTGGATGAGGAGCAGGTGGAGGAACTCAAGAAAGGAGAGGAAGAAGTTAAGGAACTCACCACATAGAGCTTTTTCCTTGAAATTTAAGAGGTGCGTTATGCTCTTTGTCAAGCATCGATGCATACGAATCTATAGCGAGATCCTATAGAAGAAAAGTGTGGTCACTAGTAGAACATATCTTCAAAACAGGGACAGGAAGAATTGCTGATTTAGGGAGTGGACCTGCACATAATCTAATTTACGGAGCGCAGCAGGGATGGGTTAAGGAAGGTCTAGCAATAGATATTTCCTTAGAGATGCTCTTGAGAGGAAGAAAAGCTGCTGAGGAAGTGGGACAGCTGTCAAAAATCCACTTCATTGCTGCTGATGTGACAAAAGTACCCTTAAGAAAGGAGTCGCTGGATAAAGCACTCCTAATCGCAGTTCTCCATCATCTGCTTACAAGAAAGGAGAGGTTAGCGGCCCTAACAGAGCTGAATAGAATACTTCGTCCTGGAGGAATAGCTCTCATCACTGTATGGGCCAGATACCAGAGGCACTTCATATCAAAATATCTCATGAACCTGTTGGCCCTTAGGTTAGGAGAGAAACTTTGGAACATCACCTATTGCTCAAAGGCAGGATGCAGGTACTATCATATGTTTAGCTTATCTGAGCTTAAGAAAGATGTTCAGGCCGCAGGGTTTAAGATTCTGGACTACGGTCAATTCATACCTCCCGGTAATCCCAATCTTCCGAGGAAGAATTACTTCGTAATCGGCGAGAAGCTTAACCTGCATTAATCTCTATTTAACAATTTTTATTGAAGCATCAATATTTTAGGCAGGGTTAAGAGATGAGCCTACCTCTGCTCATTGAGTTGTTTCTCCGCTTCCTAAAGATAGGTATAGTAGGGTTTGGAGGAGGCTGGGCTATTCTTCCCATAATTGAGAGGGAGGTTGTTGAGGAGGCAGGCTGGCTTTCTCCTTCCGAATACCTAAACCTAGTCGCCATATCTGGATCGACTCCTGGACCGATAGCGGTTAATGCTGCAACATATGTAGGGTTTAGGCTGGCTGGTCTTGCGGGAGCCGCAGTAGCAACGCTTGGTGTTGTGCTTCCTCCGTTCGTGATAATATCGGTTATAGTGTACACGCTTTCCTCCTATATCCATAATAAACTGGTGCAGGCAACACTTAATGGGCTGAAAGGAGCGGTAATAGGTCTTCTAATATTGGCATTAATAGTTACCGTAAGAGGGGTCTCATCCTCCATGCCTCAGCTCACTCAGCTTGCTGCCTTAGCATCAATTGTTGTCTTCATGATTGTTTCAGTGTCCGTTTTCAGGGTTCATCCTATCATTTCCCTTCTGATCTCTGCGACTGTGGGTCTCCTTCTAGGAGTCGCAGGGCTTTGGTAGAGCTATGTGGAGAGAAAGCCTCCGTCGACGGGAATGAGAGCTCCATGGACATAGGTAGATAGATCGCTTGCAAGGAATAGGGCTACAAGAGCTACTTCATCCGGTTTTCCCATACGGCCAATAGGCAGTCTGCTGAAGAACTGTTTCCCCGACTGAATAACATCCATCTTCAGTTTGAATATGGTCTCTTTCTTCAGCTTCTTTACACTCTCAGTTTCTATTCCTCCCGGAACAAGAACATTAACCCTGAAACCCTCTTTTCCGTACTCCCTAGTCAGAGCCCAGATAAAGCAATGACCCCTGCCTTACTAACATCATAATGAACTAGTCCTTTAGCAAAGGGAAGGATAGCCTCAATAGATGAAACATTTATTATTACTCCTCCTTTACCTTTCCTCCTCTTGATAAAGTGCTGACACATCCAAAGAACGGAATATGTATTAATCATCATAGCTCTTTCTAGAAACTCCTCATCTACTTCAAGGAAGTCCTTAAATGTATAGATCCCCGCATTATTGATTAGTATATCCGGGTCTCCTTGCAGCTCCTCCCAGAAACTGTCTATATCTTTCTTCTTAGAGAGATCTACTCCATAAAGTGCAACCTTCACATTAAAATCCGATAGCTCGGACCTAACTTTCTCCAGCCCCTCCATATTTATATCGAGCAGGTGAAGATCGGCCCCCGCCTCAGCAAACCGAAGAGCCATTCCTTTGCCAATACCTGAGGCCGCCCCAGTAATTACGGCAACCTTTCCTTTAAGAGAGATAAGCTCATTCAACGGTCTTAAAGCATTAGACAAATCTGACAACTCTCAGTGATATTATTTCCTGCTGTTATTTTATTCATTATTTCCCTGAACTCCTGCTAATGGAGAACATCAGGATAAACCACCCGGCATATATAGCGACATTATAAAGCTCAATAGAGGCTATCGAAGGCCATTTTACAGCTACAGAGCCTACCAAGGAAAGAATGAACATAGAAATTGATGCTGTTGCAGTTCTTATTTTGCTCTCTAATAGCAGGGCGATGCCAAATAGGAGGAGGTTGAAGGTCATTAGGATGAAGAATTGAAGTGAAACATAGTAATGAGGATCAGTTCCTTCTGGAAATATGGCTATTAAAGCCAGAGAAACTGCCGCAACTATGTAGATTCCTAAGAAAGCTACCCCTAACTTCCTAGAAAATATGTTTGCAAGACAGTAGGCATAACCTAAAGCAAGAAGGGAGGTAATCAGTAATCCTCCATTAAATATCCAGGCAGTTGAAAGGCCGACACGTCCCATATCACTCAGAGCATGCTTAAGGACATCGAACCAAGGATTAGAGAGGATAGAAATTACTATCGTGAGTAACCCGGAAAGAACTGTTGCGGGACCTAGAAGGCAAGCGTACTTCTCTAGGGATCCGCGGGGAATTGAGGCCTTCGCCATAATGAATTCTCCTCTTCAAGAATCCAATAACAGAAAAATACTTAATTATCTTGGGGAGGCAGGATACTTCAGATAGTCTCCTTCAGTGTATTTTTCGCCTGTAAGTACTTCCCTGACTCGATTCCCTAGAATCAGAGCATACCTCTCTGGAGTCTCCTTCGTTAGCCATGCAGTATGGGGAGTTATTAATATATTCAGTTTGCCTTTCAGAAACTCCCTATATATGGGTGAGTTGTCAGGTGTAGGCGGTTCATATGTTAGAACATCTGCAGCATATCCCGCGATCCTGCCTTCCTTAAGCCCATTAACTATTTCTTCCTCGTTAACGATCGCCCCACGGGAAATGTTAACTATATATATACCTTCCTTCATAGCATTAACTTCTTCTCTTCCTATCATTCCCCGAGTTTCCTTAGTTAATGGGGCCGTTATTATGAGGAAGTCTGAGATCCTCAATAACTCATGAAGATCGTCAATCAGTTCTGCACCATCCTCAGCAACTCTCAATCTGTCAACATATGGGTCATATCCGTAGACCTTCATCTTGAATCCAGAGGATATTCTGGCTATGTGCGAGCCTATACGGCCCACACCGATTATACCTAATTTCTTGCCGAAGAGTTCTGTTCCTACGAAGCAAGGCTCAATACCTCCGGCTAAGTCCCACCAAGAGTAGGAGCCTCTCCTAGCAATATAGGGAAGTAAGTATGTTTTCTTAACAATAGCGATCAGTAACCCTATAGCATGCTCGGCTACTGCGTAGGTGCTTGCACCCACATTCTCGGCCGCTGCGTTAAGGACTTTTATTCCGCGTTTCTCAGCCTCATCGACGTCTATGTGGTCATATCCATGACTGAAGGTGCCTATGGCTTTAAGCCTTGGTGAAGAATCTCTTATCATTTCAGCTGTCACGGGAATAACTATATCGACAATGACAACGTCATAATCCTTCTTCATTTCCTCAGCTAATTCATCGGATGTAAGGTTAGCAACCTCGACGTCTGCTATATCCTCAAGTATTTTCACGAAGATATCTGCTCTAGGATGTTTATAAGCAACTAAAACCGAGAACTGTTTACCGCTCAACTGGCTCACGTATTATTCTATTTTCTATAAAAATAAAGAATTCTTCCGAAGAGTTCTTAAAATTGTCTCTATTACTCGATTGTGGCTTCCCTGAAGGTTAACATAGCTACAGAAAGCAGTACTATGCTTAGGAAGGCCAGCAGCAGTACATCGATCATAGGGTGCATCACGGAGGTTCCTGCAAGGAAGTAGCGCATACCGTCAACTGCATAGGTTAACGGGTTTAAGTATGCGAGAACTTTCATCCATTCAGGCATAGTTGTGATTGGATAGAAAGCACCTGAAAGAAACAGCAGTGGAAGCATTATGAAGTTCATAAGCATCTGGAAGCCCTCCATGCTTCTCATCTTCAGAGCTATAGTGACTCCAAGCGAGCTGAAGGAAACAGCAACCAGAAACCCAAGTCCAGCTGCTGGCAGAATTCCTGCAGGGTTTAAGTCACTGGCCAGAATGAACATAAGTCCAAGAATTATTGCCCCTTGGAGAAGGGCCATGAGTGAATCTCCGACTATCCTACCTGCCATGGCTTCAGAGCGTGGCGAGGGAGCTACCAGAACTTCCTTAAGGAACCCGAACTGCTTGTCCCAAATGACAGATATTCCTGCAACGAAGCTTGTGGCGAATATTGTCATACTCATAACTCCAGGAGATAGGAATGTTAAATAGTCTACGCCACCGAAAATAATTTCGGCGTAAGGGAAGTCAAAGACCTTAGACCACCCGAGTCCGAAGAAAACTATCCAAATTAAGGGGTTAATAATCATCCCGACTAGACGAGATCTTGCCCTCACAAACCTCTTTATCTGTCTGTAAACCATTACACTGAAGGCTTCCATCATCTCTTTAATCCCCTCCGTGCAGCTATGAACGACCTTATTCTCTCCAATTCACTTCCTTCAGACTCTCTAATCTCTCTACCAGTCAGGTAAAGGAATACGTCATTGAGTGTAGGTCTTTTGTAATCAATTTCCTTAATTCTTAAGCCCGTTTTCTGAGCCAGCTCAAATATTTTAGGAATTGATGTTGAGGCATTATCAACCTTGATAGCTACCCTGTCTCTCCCTACATGCTTACACTCCTTAAGGAATTCGGCCTGGAAGCAGGATTCGCCGTTTTCTCCATCTCCGGGAGAGAACCTTATGTAGACCACGTCCTCACCGACCATGGACTTAAGTTCTTCGGGTGTACCTAAAGCTATTATTTTACCGTGGTCGATTACTGCTATTCTATCGCATAAGGCTTCGGCCTCATCCATGTAATGAGTTGTTAGAAATATCGTTACTCCCTTCTCTTTTCTAAGGTTCTCGATATACTTCCAGATGTTTGCCCTCGTCTGGGGATCGAGACCCAGTGTTGGCTCATCCAAGAAAAGTATCTGAGGTTCATGAATGAGTGCTCTGGCAATCTCGAGCCTTCTCCTCATTCCTCCAGAAAAGGTCTTCACTGTCTTGTTCTTGAATCTCTTCAAGCCGACGAACTCGAGCATCTCATCTATCCTTCTCTTCAGGAGGTCGGTGGGTACACCGTAGATCTTTCCATGAATATACATGTTTTCATATGCAGTTAACTGGTCGTCTATGCTGGGATCCTGGAAAACTATTCCAATAACTTTCCTGACCTTACTAGGTTCCTCAACAACATCGAAACCTCCCACTATAGCCTTTCCAGAAGTCGGCTTAAGGAGAGTTGTTAAGACATGTATAGTGGTGGTCTTACCTGCACCATTAGGGCCTAGGAAGCCGAATACTTCCCCGTCCTTCACAGAGAAGGTTATTCCGGCCACAGCAGTTAATTCACCGTATTTCTTCACCAAGTTATCGACGAATACCGCTTCACTCATCTTTTTCTCCCCCTATACTCAAGAATAATTCTGTTGATCTCCGACACAAAGGAATCAATTGCTTCACGAACCTGGGCCTTACCCTCATCGGGAAGATAAGGCATTATCTCCAGCAACTCCTTAAAACTTTCCCAGATCCTTATCTGCCCCAGATCCTTCAGCTCCCTGAAACCTTCCAAAAGCTTTAAGACATGTTGAAGCTCCTCTGCTCGAGAGTTAAGGTACTCGACACCTTTTCGAGTGAGTGTATATTCCTTAACCTTCTTACCTTCCCTAACACCTTCCTTGAAAACGACATAACCTTTACTCCAGAGGTAGCGGAGCTGCGGATATATAGCACCTGCTCCAGGAGAGTGTCCTATAAGCTTCTCTAGTTCCTTCATTATTGCGTATCCGTGCTTGGGACCCTCCTCTAGCACATGCATTATGAGCAACCTCAGCTTACCTCGATAATCTGGCGGTGATGATGCCATATATATCACTATATATATTGAGATATATCTTCTTATATAAGCCTTTCCGTCACTTATTTCTCGAGACCTCGATAGAGATCGGCTAGCTCCATATAGACTCTCCTCAATCGGTTAACGTAATAAGCCCTGGAGTATCCGTGATTACCTAAGAAGAAGGGGTAGGGAATTGGGGCCATAATATAGGTCACCTTCCCTTCCCGTATTCTCCCTACATTCGCAGCAACTACATGAGGCTGTCTACTCCTATATTTCCTGCGTCGCAGCTTCCTCTCAATCACGAGCTCCTCTAAAGGAACTTCCCCGTTAAGCGTTTGGGTTATCATATGTTCCACATACTTCAGAGCTAGGCCAAATGCTTTCCTCAGATCCTCCTTCCCCCTCGCCGTTGCCAAGATATTTATGCATTCACGCTGAGTTTCCTTAACTATTAGAGGGACTCCCCTGCTTACAGCCTCCATACCCTTAATCTTTACTTCCCCATCAACGAGCCTTCCAAAATACCTTCCAGGAGCTCCTCTCCCCTTACTAGTTCTGGGGAAGGCTACCCAGTCATAAAGACCCTCAATCTTTATCCCGATCCCTACTTCCTTCTCTATACTTCTCGCCAGCCGTAAGTAGTCCTCCTCTAAGGCATTATCTCTCGAAGCGAAAATAGAGTCAACTATCACATGCAGTACGTCAAACCCTTCAGCATATGTTATCTCAATAGCTCTCCGTAGAATCTCCCTAGCGAAAGCAGTAACAGACTCGTAAGCCTCGATCTTACCGAAGCGGGCATTCCTGTAGCCCAAATACCCGAAGGACGCTACAAGTACCCATTTAATCGCTTTCTGCCTCTCGTCAAGAACCTTCCTTAAAGCAGGTGGAGACCTGTGGAGTGCCTCCTTAAGGGCTTTCCTCCTCTTAAGTAGCTGTGAGAGAACAGAGGGTATAAGACCTTCCTTGTCCATACATATCTCATGGCCGGCCTCGGGCACCTTAATCCTGTTTCTGCACTTAGGGCGGTTAACAGTCTCGGGCGATACGTTATATTTAACAATAATAGACGGGTAGAGGGAGTTGAAGTCGAGCTGAGCAACATTGAAGTAAATCCCTGGCTTAGGGGTCATGACGAACCCTCCTCTATCGACCTTAATTAGTTCGCTTAAGGGGCGAAACTCCTCAGTCCTAGCAACCCTCTCCGGCACTAAGTATCGCCTACTCAGAGCCTCTATACCCTCAATTGTTGTGAGCACCTTACCTATCGAGGCATTGCTGAGGAGTCTGAGAGGGATCCATGACAGACGACACCACTCGACCAAACCGTTAATTCCGGTAAGCACTGTCTCAGGATTAATAATAACTGGAACATCCAAAATCTCTGGAAAATTCTTTATGAGTGACTTAAGGGGGCCTCCATACAGGAGTATATGTGTATTGCGAAGCACTTCCCTCAATCTCTCTACATTGTCTGTCCTCAATTCCTCCTTCAAGAAAGTGCTAACTATCCTGAGCTTCAGAGGTCTCTTACCTGAACCCACCCCTTCCCACTTAGTCACCACTAGCTCAGAGACACGATAAGGGGGCGGTTGATAAAACGGGTTCTCCAGATCCTCCACAGTGACTAGCCTTGAGAAATCGGTTCTGGAACACGGATTAAGCCTGTTCCTGACTAGGGCTTGAGTAAGTGAGCTAGGATATGTGTTTACAGGCTCTCCAAGCCTCAGCTCAGTAGCTCTTCTCTGAATAAGCCTTATCGATCCATATCTCTCAGTAAGGAACTTCACCACCTCAACTTTCTCATCGTACCAAGGCGGCCTTAGCCATGTTTCCACATATGCGTCACTTACTAAGGGATGCTGAAGAATCAGATCCACCAGCTTTGAGGCGCTAACATCCTTCGGGAGAATATACCCAACAAAAGTCGTTTTAAGGAATCTTCTCAGCACCTCTCCATTCTCATCCACTAAGAGGACTTCGAAACCTCCTCGCCGAGGGATTACATCAAGACTCCACACATCCACAACTCCTCAACCTCCTATAAATTTCTGCAATCATGGAGAGCAGAACAACCTCCATCGGGTCATTAGGGGGACCACAGGTTAAGTAGGCATCATGAAGCTCATCAGCATGGCTAAGTGCATCCTTCAAAGCCTCCCTAAGTTCCTTATCTCTGATGTAGCCCACAAGCCTATGCAGTCTGAGCACCTCATAATCAATGCTTGCCCTAAGCGTAGGCGCTGTCCTACCCAAAATCATCACCTCTAAGCCAAGTCAGTAAACTTCCTTTACCGAAGGCAGGGGGTGTGAAAAGCTCGGCAGGAGAAAAATATGTAACTGAGTAGGGCCGGAAGGGGTGCTTAACAAGCTCTGCCTTAACGCTACGGCGTCCTCTGCTAAGCCTAATCAATACATGGACAGTGTGGTGATGATAGTTCCCGCCCTCAGGGAGAAACTCACCGAATTTACTCACCCTGTTAAATAGAGCCACTTCACTTCCTCTACCAAGGATTTTCCTGATTCTTGCAGTGATTGCGGTTGCTAGCCAGTAATCTCTCGGATCGTTTCCTAGATGAAGATACGGGTCCACAACCACTACTCGTGGAAAGCCTTTCCTCATGGCAAGCTCAAGCAATGCTAAAGTATCCTCAATCTTGAACGCTCGAGCGAAAAGAATTTCACCTTTCTTCACGCGGAAGGTCTTAACCATCCTAAGAATCCTGTAAGGATCCAGCCCTCCAAGCTCCTGAGTAATAACCACAGCCACCCTGCTATTATCCGAGTTCAATGCAACAACTCTATGCATTAAGGCCTCAACAATCTCCCAAGACCCGTAGAACTCAACGATCCATTCCGATGGTGCTTCATCAATAAACCTATCTAAGGCGTAGATCCCTGTAAGCATTATCCCCCTCTATCCCCGGAGGAGGTATTACTAGTAAAGAACATGGGTATGGAGAGACCTTAGAGGGAGAGGGGAAGAGGTGGGTGAAAGTGAAAAATATTTCACCAAAACTGAATTACTATTTAAGACATCACCAATAACTTAATTCATAGGTGAATGTAAATGTTATCACCAGAGGCTAAAGGAGCGCTTCTGATAGTTGCCGCGGCTTCTCTTTGGGGAAGCACAGGGATAGCAATAACTTTCGCCCTGAGAGATGGCTGCAGTATTTTCACTTCGGCAGCTATAATGATTATTTTTGCCCTACCAATCATATTGCTCTATGGAGGGAAAGAAGGAATCAGGAGGTTAAGTCCGCTCCTCTTACTCTACGGTGCCACAGTGGTAGGCGCTTTCAGAATGCTTTACGCCTTCTCTGTCCAAGTAAATGGCCCTGGGGTTACCTCTTCCCTGCTCTATATTGCACCCTTAGTTGTGGCAGTGGCAGCCCCTCTAACAATTCATGAAACCCCAAGAGTAAGTGATGTTTTAATGGCCATAGTAGCTTTCGGAGGAGCCTACGTAGCATCGAACCCTGAGTTCTTGATCACAAGTGCATTGGGTTTCGCTATAGGGGTCAGCCTAGGTATAGTCTATGCAATTACAATCATTGCCATAAGGTATTTCTATGCGAGGGGTTATACCTCCAAAGAAGTTCTGGTACAATCAAGCATCGGCATGATTGTGCCTATCGCCTTCTTTTTCTACATGACGCCCTATGCATTCCCCAAAACTATCTGGGGGTACGTTGCACTACTGTGGGGAGGAATTGTCTGTATTGCTTTAGGCTTAACAATATATCTAGCGGGTATGCGGAATGTGAAGGCGATTCATGCATCTGTTCTAGCAACTATTGAGCCCATTACATCTATAATTTTGTCAAGAATTATTTTAGGGGAGGTCCTTTTCCCTATTCAACTTCTAGGCGTCGCTGCTATATTGCTATCATCACTTTTCATAATGATCAGAAGGAGCATTTTTTAATTTCTTCGTTTATAA
>CAZFVC010000026.1:0-11651 GCA_964522175.1 uncultured Desulfurococcaceae archaeon | reverse complement strand
CCACAGAGATTTGGGATTCCAGAATTGCTAAAATGCCCGACCTTGAAGAAGCTGTGAGACGATTGAAAAGTAGCGCAAGAAGTTCAAGTTTGCAGCATTAATTGCTTACAAGCTTAAGAAATGTAGAGTGGCTAGAACTTAGAGAGTAATTCCTCTATTTATTAAACTTTATGACAAAAATAATTTGTCCTTACGTCAGAAATTTTTATTTTAAATTAAAACTTAACGTGTATGATGCTATTAAAACTATCATCATTGCATATCATGCCTAAGCGTATATTGGCGGCATCTGTTATTGTTCTAATTGTTTTAGTGAGTGCTTTATTAGTGTTGAGAGCAGAGACCTATAATAATCCTGTTGCTGCTACACGTGAGCGTTATAGACCACTTATTGGGGGAATCCAAGTCTATAACTACGTCATAATGGATTATTGCACTACGGGCTATGTAGCACGGGATAGTTATGGTAGGTTAGGCATAGTCACTGCGGGGCATTGCTCTTCGTTTGAGAGAAATGTTGTATTTTTCCAACCTACGGCTTATCCAGACAATGAGATAGGTAGGGTAGATATAGTATCTCGGGATGTTGATGCAGCATTCATACCTACCTCTCAGGTAACGCCTAGCATACTCCACATAACAGGTTCTGGAGGAACTTATTTCGCTAATATTTGGCCTGTTTATGGTTACGTAGACTTTTACACTCTAAGGGATCAGAAAAATGTGTATAATCTTTTGCCCTTCTATAAAACTGGTAGAACAACTGGCACAACAAGTGGGGAAGTAGAAAGGGTTTATGAATCTTTCTATTTTGATTACTTGCATGGATACGTGTGTTACGTTATAGAAACAACTGTCCATATAGAAAGCAGTGACAGCGGTTCTCCTCTGTATCAAATATCGAGTCGTGGAGATGGAGTATTACTATTCGGGCATTTTATCGCTTATGAGCGTGAAAGCCCATATACATATGCTATTTCTATTACAGGGGGAGAGAACTACTTAGGTGTTACTCCTGTAACAGGAGGGTGACGAGAGTGAAGGTTTTCAGTTTAATTACTCTTTCGTTTTTGTTGCTGTACTTGCTTTTTGCACCGTCTAATTTAGGAATATTAAGTGCATCCAGCGATAGACACATGCTGAGGATCAGTGTCAGTGTTATTGATGGTGTGAGGGTTTATCTCGTTAGCCTAGATCCGTCTGGGTTTGATTATGTGTACGGGAACTTCTATGTTTTTGTTGAAGATGTGCATACCAACAAATCGTTGGCTTGGATTATTGAAAAAGACTGGAAGAAATTCCAGAGACTTGTAGGTAATTTCTCCCAACACCTTTCACCCGGTATTGCCTCATTGCTTGAAGACGATTACGGGATTAAGGCTAAGTCTGCATTACCTGTGAACTCCACTACGCTTCTTGCATATGTTTATAGAGATTCAGCAGGTTTTCTTAACGATACCTCCGTTATTCCTGCTTTGAAGGAAGGGCTTAAGAAGGATTTAGGTATGGAATTAAAGAGTTTGGTGGTCTTCATGTATCCATTATCTAAGGCTCAAGAATCCCTCTACAACTTATTCGTTGAGAGAATGAATGAGAGCAAGGATGAACTGCTCGAGAAGTATGGAGTGGTCGGTTTCGGGGTTGACATCATGACTGCCCTGCCAGTTATACGTGTAGATTCGAACAGGATGGCGGAGAATGGGGTCTCTCAGGAAGCAGTTTTAAAATGTATAAGCACTGTGCTTGGAAACCTCAGCATGCCTATAGAGGTGATCTTCTCAAACTCCGTAATCCTACCCGCAATAAGCACGCACCATCCTTCTGAAATAGTTCAGCAAAACCCTCCACATATAGACTTATCTGTAGCTCTTGCCTTAATAACCATAATTGTTACCGCATTGATAATCTTCATCTGGAGTAGCAAACACACCCCACACAATTAAATTCAGAGAATACCAATTTGGTTTTTTTATTGGAATTACGGTGGGTGGAGGTTGTTAATGGAAGTCTTTCTTTGTAAGGCTTAGCAGTATAATGACTGCCAGAAATACTGCACCATTTAAATATGCGTTAATATAGGCACCATACCATAATGAGAAAGAGGTATCAATTAAGAACCAAATTATTAAGCTTAAGAAAAGAGCGTTCCATATTCACGCCTCACCAGTAGGGAAGGCGTATCGCACCAGAAATAACACTGTAATTCCCCAGAAAGCTCTATTGATTGAGTCATTTAGAAGGCTGAACAGCGTGGTTCCACTGAAAACAACATAAAAAGCCCGAAAAATACGAGAATTAAGGCAACGTATGTGAGCCATCTGTTCCAAAAGGAAGATACTAATTAAACCACCTAGATGTTCTATATATTAAGAAAATAAAATTGGTATGCTGGAAGTAAAGGGAAGAAACATAAACCCTCAATAAAACCAATTATGGATTAGGCGGGGGTGCCCGAGCTCGGTCAAAGGGGACGGGCTTAAGACCCGTTGGCGTAGGCCTGCGTGGGTTCGAATCCCACCCCCCGCACTACCTTGATCTTAGTGCCTTTACTCACAGTTAATGAGACAAAGTGGCCAGAAAAGGAAATGTTTTCGATTATTTATCTCCTCCTAACATATTTCTTATGCGGAGGCACCTATGCGGGTAGTCTTCCAGATTCTTCTTGGGATTTTCGGGGGTTTGCTCAGCTACTTCATAGGAAGCTTCCTTGGTCTATATATCTTTCTTGGAGCTCCATACGCAGTATTCTTCAGTATTTATACAGTGCCTCTAGAACTGCCTTTGGCTATTATTCTGTATATTGCTTTAAGAAGACGTGCCTACATAACCCTCCTCATAACCATCATTCTAGGGGTTGTGGGTTACTTAACTTGCAGCTGGCTCATATACGCTTTCGCACTATGGTTAGCTTCAGAGTATTAGGGTTTAGTGGAAAGCGATATTGTCTTCTAAATGTTCTTTATGGGTAGATTTTAATTATTTGATATGGCTAAAAGCTTTTTATTTAATAAATTAAATTATTTTTGAAATTTTAAATACAGAATCAAAGCGATTTTAACGAAAAAATCGTCAACTATATTATCTAAGCATCCTCCGTATGGATGGGTGTGAGTATGGGGGTCAGAATAATCGACACCACCTTCAGGGACGCTCACCAGTCCCTTATTGCCACGAGGCTGCGAACTGAGTACATGCTTCCCGTTGCCGAGGACATGGACTCCATAGGTTTCTACTCAATGGAGGTTTGGGGAGGTGCCACTTTCGATGTGTGCATAAGGTATTTGAGGGAGGATCCGTGGGTAAGGCTTAAGGAGCTTAGGTCGCGGATCAGGAAAACCAAGCTACAGATGCTTCTCCGAGGCCAGAACCTTGTGGGTTACCAGCACTACCCTGACGACGTTGTTGAGGCCTTCGTGGGCAAGGCATATGAGGCAGGTATCGACATTTTCCGTGTTTTCGACGCCCTTAACGACGTCAGGAATATGGAGGTCTCGATAAGGAAGGCTAAGAAGGCGGGGGCTCTTGTTCAGGGTGCGATAAGCTACACCGTCTCCCCCGTGCATACGTTAGAGCACTACATGAAGATTGTGGAGGAGCTTCTTGCCCTAGAGGTTGATGTGATAACGATTAAGGATATGGCTGGAATAATAACGCCTCATAGCGCGAGGGAGCTTATCCATGAGATTAAGTCCAGATTTAAGGTGCCTGTAAACCTCCACACTCACTCCACAGGAGGGATGTCTACAGCTGCATACGTCTGCGCCGTTGAGAGCGGTGTGGACTTCATAGACACTTCTATAAGCCCTCTCGCCTTCGGCACTGCACAGCCCGGGATTCAGTCAGTGTACCATGCCCTCAAGCCCGAGTTAAGGCCTGACATAGATATGGGTCTTGTGGGGAAGGTTTCTAAGTATCTGAGCGACGTATTGGAGAAGAAATATAGCCACCTACTGAACCCTAAGATTCTTCTACCCAACCCCAAGGTAGTGATCCATCAGATTCCTGGAGGCATGCTCTCCAACTTAATCTCCCAGCTGAAGCATCAGAACGCGCTGGACAGGCTGGACGAGGTTCTTGAGGAGGTCCCAAGGGTTAGGAAGGATCTGGGATACCCTCCCCTCGTAACGCCGCTCTCCCAGATCGTTGGAACTCAGGCAGTCATGAACGTTATGGCCGGGAGATATAAGATAATCACTAAGGAGGTAGTTAAGTATGTTAAGGGTCTTTACGGGCGGCCCCCCGCGCCCTTCAGTAAGGAGATAGTTGACAGGGTTCTTAAGGGGGAGAAGCCTTTCGAGGGGAGGCCTGCAGACCTTCTCGAGCCTAGGCTCGAGAAGTGTAGGGAGGAGGTGAGGAAGCTAGGTGTTGAAGCAACGGATGAGAATGTTCTGACCTACTGCCTATTCCCTGATACTGCGACCGAGTTCTTTAAGGGTGCACCCCCGCCCCCGGAGGAGAAGCCGAAGCCGCAGCGTAGCGGCGGGCAGAGGAGTTATAGGGTCGTGGTTGACGGGAAATCATTCACTGTTGTGGTGCGTCACCTCGAGAAATAGCGGATTTTCCCTTCCCCACACGTTTCCTCTTAAGCTCCACTCCACAGTAGGGGCACTTACCCGGCCTGTCGAACACCCTCCCGCAGCTGGGGCAGACATACACATACTTCCTAGGGCTCCTCAGCTCAGGCCTCTTAATCCCCACAACCTTCGCCCCCAACTCAAGTGCAACGTTCTGCACAGACCTATCATCACTCAACACAATAACTTCCTTACACTTCTTGAGGAGGGCATGCGTTAACGCAAGTATCTTAATGTCCGTCTCCGAGAGCCTTCCAAGCTCCCCAAGCCTTTCCGCAGCTGCCTTAGCGGCCTCAACATCCTCCCTCCCATACCTCTCCAGAACAATCTTCCCTGCAGAAATACCCATCTCGAGGGCTCTCCTGCTGGCCCTATCCTTAACCTCCTTAAGCACATCCATTACTGTGTATACTTTATCAAGAATGGTGAGTTGGAGGCCTGCGAAGAATCCTGCAGCATCCATCACGTAGGCAGCGTCACATACATCTTTCGAAGAGGCGGACATAGTAGTCACCCATGTAGAGCCTTATGAAGTAGGCAGGTGTCGGCGCCTTCCTCACAGTTATCGTGTCCCTAGGCTTCAGCTTCACAGTGAAGGCACCGTCGGCTATGAGGAGCATGTTCGGCGAGTCCTTAACTATGCTCACAACCACCTGCGATGAGGGTGGGAGGACGACAGGCCTTGAGCAGAAGGTTATTGGGTTTAGAGGGGTTACGATAATTGTCTCCATCTCCGGATCCACTACAGGGCCTCCGGCAGCTAGGCTGTAGGCGGTTGATCCGACAGGGGGCGCAATAATTACGCCGTCACCGACCAGGTAGAAAAGTTCGTCACCGTCCCTCTTAACGCTGACCCTCGCCACCTTAGCCCGGGCCTCACCGGAGGTTACTATAGCGAATTCGTTGAGGGCGTAAGGAATCTTCAGATCCTCGTAAATTGCCTGAAGCCTCATATACCTAGACACCCTGTAGTTGCCTTCCAGCAACCTGTCGATCAGGGTTCCGTACTCGAATGGGGGCACGTCGCAGAGGAATCCCCTCCTACCATACCTTATGGTCGCTATCGGTGTAGTGTCCTCCCCCAGAAGGTGGAGGGTGTTCAGAACTGTCCCGTCGCCACCCACCACAATAATAGCGTCCACCTTATCAGTGCCGACGGAGAATATCCTGCCCCACTCAATAACCTTCCTAGCCCTCTTATCCAGGTAGACCTCAGCGCCCTTACTGTCGGCGTACTCAAGAATCTTCTTAGCAAGCGCTAACGCTTCAGGGCTGCTGAACTTCGGCACAACACCTATCCTCAATAAGTAAGCACCAAAGAATATTGAGGACATAGGCTATAATCTTTCAGGTGGCTGGATGGTAACGTCGCTATGTGTGGAGGTACCTAAGAAGGAGGCTGGGGATGCGCTTAGGCTGCTGAGGAACGCCGGCTGCTTGAGGAGGGGGCTGAAGCCGCACGGCGTCGGGGAATATTTGAGGGTGCCGGTTGAGGAACGCCCTCAACTCAGCGAAATAGTTTCTTCAAAAAGCTGGACAATATGCAGGGACGAGTTCCAGGAATCGATGCTTGGGAAGACCTTCAAAGACCTGCTTAAGGGTGCAGTACCGGACGAGGTTCTTGAGGAGATTCCACGCTCCTACCAGCTTGTGGGGGATATTGCCCTCATACACCTGCCACCGGAGGCGGAGGAGTACGGCAGACTCATTGGTGAAGCCATAATGAAGGTGTCCAAGGGTGTGAAGGCTGTGTACTCAGCAGGCCCTGTGGAAGGGGAGTACAGGGTCAGGAGCCTCCGCCTAATCGCTGGGGAGCCGAAGACATCAACCATACATAGGGAGTATGGAGTGAGCATATGTGTGGACGTGGAGAAGACGTACTTCAACCCCTCCCTGTCGGAAGAGCATGTTAGGGTCGCTAGGATGGTTAGGGATGGTGAGGCCGTGGCGGATCTGTTCTGCGGTGTAGGACCCTTCACCCTGCAGATAGCGGCGTTAAGGAAGGAGGTAGTTGTCTATGCAGTAGATATAAATCCCCACGCAATAACGTGCCTCTTGAGATCCCTGCAGATCAATCGAGGACTCCGCGGAAAGGTTCAGGCCGTATGCGGGGATGCCTCCGTGTTCCTTGAAGCCGTTAAGGACAGGTTCTTCCATAGAATAATCATGAATCTTCCTCACGGAGCAATCAACTTTCTGGGTAAGGCCTCCCGCAAACTCAGGTGTGGGGGAGTGATCCATCTATACACAGTTGCCGAAAGTGCGGAGGAGGCTGTGAGTTTAGTGCAGGATGCTGCTGGGGATGCGCGGGAGCTGCGTGTGAGGGAAGCTCTGAGGGTTCTGGACTACGCCCCCCACAAATATGTTTACAGAGTTGATGTGTATAAGGAGTGCTGATCAGGGGGTTTCGTACTCATCACTTATCAGGAAGGATGCGTCACATCACTCCACATCTTTATACGGTGAGATGGTTATATAGATGCGGAGGAGTCATGGCGAAGCTGCTGAGGCCTACTGAGGAAGGGCTTCGGGAGGCTGTCGAGATCCTTGCAGGAGGCGGCCTGGTTGCTTTCCCTACGGAAACTGTTTACGGGTTGGGGGCGGACGCGTCCAACCCGGCAGCCGTTTCCAGGGTGTATGAGGTTAAGGGGAGGCCGAGGAATCAGCCTCTAATACTTCATGTCTCTGGGATAGAGATGTTTCTTAAGTGTGTTCAGGAGGTTCCTGAGGATGCGTACAGGCTTGCGGAAGTTTTCTGGCCCGGCCCCCTCACCCTAGTTCTTCCTAAGGCCGGATGGGTGCCTAAGGAAGTTACTGGTGGAGGGGGAATGGTCGGGGTTAGGTGGCCAGCCCATAAGGTGGCCAAGGCAATAATCTCGATGCTTGACCGCCCTGTAGTGGCCCCCTCAGCCAATAGGTCTGGGAGACCCTCACCCACACTACCGAGCCATGTAATGGATGACTTAGGTCAACTAATAGATGCGGTGGTTGACGGGGGAGAGACATTAATAGGGATAGAGTCGACTGTACTTGACCTCACCGCAGATCCTCCGCGTGTTCTCCGGCCGGGCGCCGTACCGGTTGAGGAGATAGCTAAGGTTCTGGGGAGGGAGGTAGTTATTTCCGCGGCATCTAGGAGTGAGGCCCCTAGGTACAGGCCGGGTAAACCCCTCGCAGTTGTTGAGTGCTGGGAAGGTAGGGACGTCTGCGAAGTTCTTAAGGAGGCCTGCGGAGAGCTCGGCTTCACAGACCCGATCGTTCTAGTTGTTGATGAGGTGATGGGGGCGGTTGAGGAATGCTTCACTAAGGTCATTTCACTAGGAAGTAGGGAGGAACCGCTTGAGGTGGGTAGGAGGCTTTTCAGAGTGTTGAGGGAGGCTGAGGGTTTAGGGGACGACGGAATTATCGCTCTCTCCCTACCTTCTGAGGGAGGGCTGTGGGTGGCTATATCCCACAGGCTTAGGGAGGCTGCCTATAAACTGATTAATGCATGCAGCCATTACTCCCCGAGCTAACACTCCTCCGCCCCCTCATAATATACGCTCCTTAACGCAACTACTTCAAGGTAGTTAGGTGGGAGGACAGGTTCCCCTGCCTCGTATGGGAAGGCGTAGGGAAGCTCGATAACTAGTTCCGCCCCGCCCAGCCTTAAAGTGTATGTGAGGCCTTCCCTAATCTCTAGCTCATTAAGCTTCCTTCCCTCCATAATCTTCTTGAGGACGTAGGCAGCTCCCGCAATAGTGAGCTGCTTCTTCCCCAGGTTCCTGGGTATTCCGCGAGGGAAGCGGCTTGTTATCATTGTCTTGGTTCTCTCCTTAGGCGGGTAATCACCCATAATCCCGCCAATAACTACGGCGTCAGCATCCCTCAGGTCCTGAGGGGTCAGCTCCTCCCCCGCAGAATGGTCCAGAATGATGACTTTCCTTAGGCTTAAGCCGTCGGCCAGCATGTCGAAGCCTATCTCATGCACCTTCCCCAACCCTTCCAGGGCTTCCCTCATCTTCCCCTTAACATTCGTGAAAATTACTTCATTATTGAACAGGTCGGCCACATACCTGTACTCACTCATGAGCCAGGGCGACGGACACTCCTCCAGATTCTCAATAATCACCAGCATCTGTACCATGAAATACTTAATTTATTGGGGGTGATTAGTCTTTACGGTGCTTGAGGTGACTAAGGCGTCGACGGTGAGGGCAGGATGGGTGGTGCTGTTCGCCATCATAATTATTTCGCTTATACCTGCGAACGCGGCTGCATCATCAACACCCTTCAGCGGCGGTGTCACGCGGAAAATGCATATACTTGCCGTAGGTGAGGCAGGAGGGAAGTACTTCGGTGTCGCCACAGAGCTTGAGGTCACGGTAACTAACGGCACCGGGATGGTTTACATATCTACCGAGCCTCTCTCCGAGGTGGATATGCAGGCTTCGGCCCGCCTCGCAGCCCTCGTAGCATGCTACGTGGCGGGGAAGGATTACTACTCACACGACTACTTCATTAGTGTGAGGTCTAACTCAACCATTGTCGGAGGCCCTTCAGCAGGCGCCGCCATGACTGTCGCGATCGTTGCTGCCCTACTGAATAAGCCCCTTAACGACTCCGTTGTTGAGACAGGCATGATAATGCCTGACACAACAATCGGGCCTGTCGGAGGAATCCCGGAGAAGCTTCAGGCCGCCGCCGACGTAGGCGCTAAAGTCATGCTTATTCCTGCAGGGCAGAGAATTTCCTACAGCCTAGCTGAGAGGAGGAACGTGGACGTTGTTAAGCTGGGTGAGGAGAAAGGTATTAAGGTTGTTGAGGTTTCAACCATCTACGACTCCCTCACCTGGTTCGGAATAAATATTTCTAAGGCGCCTAAGGCAGAGGCCCGACTCAGCCCTGAAGCCCTCAACGTCGTTAAGGGATGGATAAACAGCACTAGGGAAAGCTACCTAGAGATGAAGGCTAAGGCGGAGTCTGAGGCCCTTAAAGCTCCGGAGGTTTCAGGGCTAGTGTCTGCCTACCTAAGGGGGGCCAGGGCTCACTACATAAGGAGCTCCTCAGACATAAGTTCCGGGAAGTACTACTCTGCAGCGTCAGATCTTTTCGCCGCCTTAATCAACGCAACAACAGCCTACTGGATAGCGGCGGTAGCTGCCGGCGACCTGAAGTACTCCGACATACTTCAGAATGTGAGTGCGGAGGTTGATGAGGCATTAAGAACGTATTCCGAGGTGAGGGAGGACGTGATGCAGAACACTGATGTGGCGAAGCTGAGCATAGCGGTCGAGATAGCTATGAGGGCATTGGAAGCTAATGAATCCCTGCATGAGCTCCCTGAGCAGGTACTGGATGCGGGAACAGTATACAGCGCGGCCTACACCTACTACAGAGCCAGAACAGTTATGGATTGGAGGGAGATGTATGAGGCTGTGCCTCCATCAGGCAGTGTTGTCGGTTCATCAAGACTGGATAAGTACGCAACACTGCTCGCATACTTCTCTAAAACCTCGGCCTCATACATCGAGTCCCTTGTGGGAAGCACCTACACATCCTCAACCGTTAGGGACATTCTGGAAATGAGTGAGGAGGCTTCCCTACTAGTACATAAGGATCCCGTAGCAGCCCTTGCCTATGCTTTAAGGGCTTCAGCACTTTCCTCAGCACTCCTCAACATGGTGTTCACTACTGACCTAGGCAGTGTTGCCGACAGGCTTAGGGAGGTGTCTCTCACTGCAGCAGGTGTGGCAATATCCTCCGGGTTCATGCCTACAGCAGCGCTCTCCTATATCGAGAGGGCTGACTCGCTGAGGGGTGTGGATGACGGGACAGCGATATATTATTATGACCTAGCACTCACCAACACTCTCTGGTATATGGTGATCTCGGGCGGGAAGAGGGCTGTGGTCACGACACAGACCCCGACATCTACGGCGACAACAACCCCCACACAAACGACTGGAGGTTCAGGAGGTGTGTTCCCAAACATAGGTAACTGGCTTACTCAGGGATGGTCATCAGACATCTTAATGGTTGTGGGGATAGTGGTTATAGCTGCCGTCGCAGGCATCCTTCTCGGCTTACTCAGCGCGAAGTCACGGAGCTAGTCAGGCAGCTCAACAGGTTCGAAACCCTCCAGAATTCTTGAGGCCTCCTCCCTAACACTCTCGTCAACCCTTACCACACCTATGCCCTTTCCAGGCATCCCGTAAACTATGCAGTACCCTTCAGGCGCGTTAATTACTGCCGGTATTACTAGGAGGTCCTCCTCCCCACTAATAATTAAGGCAGGGAAATTCCCTTGCTCCATAAGCCTCAAAAGCTCCTTAACCGCGGCCCATGCCTCACTCGTTATGTGAGACCGCGGGTTCCTAGCCCTGAGAATTGGGAATGCATGTGGAGGGGTTTCCACACCCACCTCCTTCCTAAGGGTTCTCCCATCAATTATGCACCCAACCCGCCCCAGATGCTTATGCAGTGACGCACACACCACGTCACCCACAGCGATAACGCCTCTACACCCTCTGAGAACCTCCTTAGCCCTGCTCAGAACCTCCTCATCCCTACCCTCAATAATTATTCCGAAGCCGGCCGCCAGCCTCGGCCTAAGCCGCTCGGGCATCCTGTAGGCAAGCATTAACCCAGCACCTATTGGATGATGTCCTCCGAAGTAGCGACGATGGCCCCCGCCTTAACAAGCTCCCTCAAAACCTTCTCCCCTTCAGCAGGGTCTACGGCAGCTACAGCATCCCTCAGAATAACCACCTCATAACCCAGCTCAAGAGCGTCCTTCGCGGTGTGTTTAACGCAGTAATCCGTCGCTACACCACAAACAAAAACCCTCCTAACACCCGCCTTCGTCAGTATGTAGTGGAGCTCCGTGTTATCGAAGGCTGAATAAGCCTCCTTCTCAGGCGTGTCAGCCTTTGATATAATGACCGTGTCGGGAGGCAGCCTTAACTCAGGATGGAACTCCGCTCCCTCACTCCCCTGCACGCAGTGGGGGGGCCATGGACCGCCGAACTCCTTGAAGGAGGTATGGTTCGGAGGGTGCCAGTCTCTACTAGCAATCACTAACCTACCTAAACCCCT
>CAZFVC010000025.1:0-11778 GCA_964522175.1 uncultured Desulfurococcaceae archaeon | reverse complement strand
CCTTACCTTGAGCTGAGAGCGATCCTCTCAATCTCTTCCTTCCTGGCAACCGCGTAGCTCTTGGGGTCGTTGGCGGCTGCGAGTATCAGTTCGTCTGCAAGACACTCCGCTATGCTTTTCTGGGAGCGGAAGGCCGCGTTCCTTGCCCCATCAGTTATGTGTCTGAGGGCTAGATCCACCCTCCTCAGCGGCGCGACATCGACTGCTACGTGATATATTATGCCTCCGTACATGATCCTGGTTGTCTCCTCCCTAGGCGCGGAGTTCTCTATAGCCCTAACAAGAACCTGTATTGGGTTCTCCCCTGTCTTGATGTGGATTATCTCGAACGCCTTCTTCACTATGTTGTAGGCGAGGTGTTTCTTACCTGCGTTCCTGCCGTGCTTCATGAGGTTGTTAATAAGTCTCTCAACTATAGGTACCTCGGCCTTACCGAACCTTCTGTGCTCATGCCTCCCTCCAGTGTGGGGGAGGTACACAGGCCTCAAAGAAATGTATTTCTTGAGGCTTGGATCCCTGACAACAACTCCTTCGAAGTTCCACTTACCGAAGAGCTTTATCTCAACTGTCCGCGTCCTGTATTCCTGCCTGCTCATTTCCTCAGTCAACCCAAGGCTTCTACTCTCTGACCTTTAAAAGATTTAAGTGCTTAAACTATCTCAACTCGCATCAGGAGTTTGGGTGAGGTAAGGATTGCTGAGCGATGAGAGGGTTGTGAGGGTTGTAGATATCGAGCCGCTGATTGCGAGAACCGACGGCTTCGAGATGGGCGCACTTAACTGCATAACTGAGGAGGGGGACTCCATAGTTCTCTATAACGCCCCCCTTGAAATAACTAAGGCTATAGCCAGAATACTTAGGGAGGAACTCTCCCTAGGCGGTGAGGAGGATTACAGGGACTCAATATTCGATGTCCTAATCATGGTTCAGCCTAAACTGACGCAGCTGGAGGAATCCATAAGCAGGGTTGTTATCGACGGGTTCAATCGGAGGTTAGGAACTTACAGCGCCAGCATATATATGGAGATCGATGGCATATCGCTTAAGAGGACAGTCATACCCAGCCACGCGATCTTCATAGCACTACTCTTTAACAAGCCCATATATGTCACGGAGAAAGTTGTCGAGATATCTAAGGAGCTTGAGAAGGAGGGGATGGAGGAAGAGGATGAAGAAGAAGACCTATTCGATAATGACTTCCTTGAAGAGGGTGAAGAAGAATTCGATGAGGAATTCTAGAAAATATTAGAGATTTAGTGTCAAGAAGGAAGTGAAGATATCTATTACCTGGCGGGCTTCTGCTTCTTCCCCTTAATCAACGCATCAAGGGAGACGCCATTAACCATAATTACCTTATACCTGACTCCGGGAAGGTCTCCGAGGGACTTACCCTGGCTGCCTCCGATACCTGCAATAATTACCTCGTCGTGTTCGTCAATGAAGGTTATTCCACCGTCGTAGGGGACGAACGCAGTCACTACCTTACCGTTCTTAACTAGCTGAACCCTGACACACTTTCTGAGTGCTGAGTTAGGCTGTCTGGACTCGACACCGACCTTCTCGAGAACTATTCCTCGAGCCATAGGTGCCCCGCCGAGCGGATCATGCTTCTTCTTAAGGTTAAGCATCTTTATCCTGAACTCTGTCTGGCTCCACCTGAACTTCAGCCTCTTAAGCCTCAGCTTCCTCGCGGCGTACAGGCCGTACGGAGATTTTTTCCCTGGCATTCTCTCACCGACTGTTTTGGGTTTTCACCACACAACTTATAAGCGTTTCACCTAAGAAACCGAAACAGAATCTATGTCATAGTACCTCTTCAGAATTAGTCTGGCCCTAATCACGTTCCTGCCGTTCTTACCTATCGCAACGCCCCTGTCCTCCGGAGCGACCTTCACGTAAAGCAGCTTCCTCCCGTCCGGCATCTTATTCAGCCTTATCCCGATGACCCTTGCCGGTAGGAAAATGTTCTTCACGAAGTCCTCGAGGGTGTCGGCCCACTCAACGATCTCTATTCTCCTACCCAGAATTTTCGAGAGTCTCTTAACGTTCTTGCCTTTAGCACCTACCGCAATACCTGCTTGACCGGGAGGCACTATGAATATGATGGTGTTTGTTTCATCGTTAATTACACAGTCCTTTGCTGAGACTCCAGTAATGTCTGAAAGGAGGGCGATGTAGCGAAGTTCTTCGCTGGTGAGTTTCACAGGCACGTCGTCATTCACCTTCCTCTAAGAGTGAAGACTCACCCGGCTCTAAAATAGCTATGGTCGAGACAGGGAAGGGCTTACCTATTGTGGCGCCTAAGTCATGGCTGCTTCCAGGGAACCTCACCACCTTAACGCCTCCGAGCTTGGCGTAGTACAGTACGTCGCTCTCTATGTGTTTAGGAAGCTTAGTCGCTAGCACGACGCCTACAGCCTTACCCAGCTTTATTGCGTCTATACTTCTTTTAGCTCCTAAAACAACCTTACCTGTCTTTATCAGCAGACGGATCTCGTTATCCAGCGTTGTTGCTCTAGGCATCCCCGAATCACCTCAATTACTTAAGATCTAGGCTTTTTAATCTTCGTGGGATCCATTTTAAGCTGAACTACTGCAGTGCCTACAGGGGCCGGCTGCCCTATAATCACGTTCTCAGTAACGCCCTGAATCAAGTCAAGCTCTCCCCTAGCGCTAGCATCGAATAGGTGCTTCACGGTGACTTCGAAGGCCGCCCTAGCCATCACGCTGGGTTTCTCGCCGGCTATACCGTGCCTGCCCACCTGCCGCAGAACTCCTGTCCTAGTCATCAGGTCTGCGAGAAGCATTATGTGCCTGATATCGACGTCGAGACCCTGCTCATTAAGGGTGTTCTTAATCTCCTTAACTAGTGCAGCCCTCGCAGCCTCGATACCTAGGACGTTCTCTATCTCGTGGATACTGTTCGACTTAGTTTTCGTCGGGTCCACACCCTCAATCTTCAGCACGGCCGATAGGTTTGTCCCATCCGTTATTAGGACGAAGTACTCCTTACCAGTTACAGGGTCTTTACGCTTCTGGGGAATGACCTTCTTAATGTCCTTAACTCCCTTAAGCTTCGTCCTCAGAATCCTTTCCCTGAACTTCTGCGCCTTAATGATATCGTAGGTCTTAGGCATATCTATGTATATTACATATGGGTCTTCCTCGTCAGGCTTTACCTTACCTGCCAAGGTCTTGCTCTTCGAGAGTACCTTAATTATCTCGTCCCTTGTAAGCCCCTTATCCTGAAGCATTTCGGGGTCGAGAATTATGGTGAGTTTATTCTCGAAGAGGTCTATATCCACGGCTGAAGCAACGTTCTCCAGCTTAGTCATCTCAATCTTCCTAGCTATCTCTATGGCCTTCTCCTCATCGTATCTGTGCTCCTCATCAAGATGTATCTCCATTAGAGGTGTTTCAGGAGATTTCCTCGCGTCAACAAGCTCTATGAGCCGGGGGAGGCCCAGCGTGACGTTTAGCTCTCTAACGCCTGCGTAGTGGAATGTTCTGAGTGTCATCTGCGTGCCCGGCTCCCCGATGGACTGAGCCGCCACAGTCCCTACAGGCTCTCCAGGATCAACTATGGATCTGAGGTAAGTCCTCACAACATCGTTCCTTATCTCCTCCATCTCCTTAGGGGTGAGTTCCGCCTCAACAGCCTTCTCGAAAAGATTAGTTATCAGCTCCTCGTAGATTCCTTCAGGCAGAACATCCTTAGCATCCTTCGAGATCCTGACAACTGTTTCGCCAACCTTCCTCAAAGCCTTAATCCTGTCGGAAATGATTTTCTCGTCAGTTATTCCAGCCTCTGAAACCTCCTTAATCAGCCGCTGCCTTAATGCATCCTCTAGGCCTTCCGGCAGCTTCTTGAATCTTGAAAGAACCTTCTCAGCTATCGCTGCAGGCTTACCTATCTCCTCCATAATCTCTTCTGCCTTAACAGGCTTAGCTTCCTTCACCTTCTTCTTAGAGGTCTTCTTACTTGACTTACCTGTCAATACTTCCACCCCACATGCTTCTCAATTATTCTCTTCGCGTTAACCGCCTCACCGAAAGCAGTGTTCTTCGGGTCAACTCCGTCCTCACCGTACCTGAACTGCACGAGTTCGTTATAGGTGCTTCTAACGGTTTCGTCGTACTCAACTATCAGATCAAGGAGAGAGTTTATGAGCCTCCTCTGCATGTAGCCGCTTTGAGAGGTCCTTACGGCCGTGTCGACCAGTCCTTCCCTACCTCCGGCTGCGTGGAAGAACATCTCGATAGGTGTGAGGCCCTCCACGAAGGAGCTGGCTACGAAGCCTCTTGCCTCCGGACCTATCTCACCTCTCTTGAAGTGCGGTAGTGTCCTCTCCCTATAGCCACGCCTGATTCTCTGCCCTCTGACGGACTGCTGCCCCAGCATAGCGCTCATTTGGGTTATGTTGAGGGCGCTTCCCCTAGCACCCGTCTTAGCCATGATGAAGACGTTGTTGAACGGGTCCAGGTACTTCATAGCTCTCTCACCGGCCTCGTCACGGGCCCTTGAAAGAACCTCCAGAATCCTTATCTCCAGACTCTCCTCCATCGTTCTGCCGGGCATTGGCTCCAGCTCTCCCTTCTGATACTTCTCGATGAGTTTAAGCACCTCCTCCTTAGCCTTCTTATACACCTCCCTTATCTCGTCGTAGGCCTCTTTCGGAACCATGATGTCCGTCACCGACATTGTGAAGCCACGCATCTCAATGAATCTCAGGAACATTCTGAAAGCCCTGTCCATGAATTCCTTACCGTAGTTATTGCCGTACTCCCGTATGAGGTAGTGAAGCATTGACTTAGGCTGCTGAGCACCTATCGCCGCCTTATCCAAGACGCCGAGAAGAAGCTTACCTTTCTTCACAACCAGGTAAGAATCCCAGAAGCACTCCTCATCCACACACTTCAGTGCACCGCTCGAAATCTTTGCCTCTCCGCTGAAGTTGAAGTCCTCAGGCATTAGAAGGCTGATGATCTGCTTCCCTGTCCATGCGGTCTTCGGTGAGAGGACGGCCGGCTCAGGGATTTCTCCGTCGTAGCTTATGCTTGCGAGAAGGTCGGAGACTTGGTCCTTGTTAAGGAGTGTTGCCTTAGATGAAAGAAGATAGGAGCCGCTTATGTAGTCCTGGATACCTCCTATTATTGGTCCACCGTATCTTGGGCTGAGAAGGTGTTCCTGAACAATCATGAGGGATCTTGCCTCGGCACGGGCCTCAACTGTTTGAGGAACATGCAGATTCATCTCGTCGCCGTCGAAGTCGGCGTTATAGGGAGGACATACCGATAGGTGTAGCCTGAAGGTCCTTCCCGGAAGGACCTTAACGACATGGGCCATTATCGACATTCTGTGGAGTGATGGCTGACGGTTGAAGAGAACTATGTCTCCGTCAACGAGATGTCTCTCAACTATGTAGCCGGGTTTAAGCCCTTCAGCGATTGCCTTAAGATCCTTAATGAATCGGAGGTCTATCCTCCTCCCGTTCGGGTCTATGATGTAGTTGGCTCCAGGGTATTTGTACGGGCCGTTGAGGACGTACTTCCTTACCTCATCAATATTCCATGTAGTTATCCTCACAGGCACGGTTACGGTCATTGCTATTTCCTTAGGTACACCGACCTCGTTAATACTGATGTAGGGATCCGGTGAAATAACTGTTCTCGCGGAGAAGTCAACCCTCTTACCTGAGAGATTGCCTCTGAACCTTCCCTCCTTACCCTTAAGCCTCTGTGCAAGGGTTCTGAGAGGCATTCCCGACCTTCTGCGGGCCGGCGGGACTCCCGGAACTTCATTATCTATGTAGGTAGTTATGTGGTACTGAAGCAGCTCCCAAAGATCCTCCACAATAACTTCCGGGGCTCCGGAGCTTATGCTCTCCTTCAGCTTCTCGTTAGTCCTGATAATGTCTACTAGTTTATGGGTTAGGTCGTCCTCAGACCTGATACCTGTTTCCAGAAGTATTGAAGGTCTGACGGAGACTGGAGGAACAGGCATTACAGTGATGACCATATTCTCCGGCCTAGCCATCTCCGGGTCGTAGCCAAGAACCCTGAGATCCTTATTAGGTATTGCCGCAAGCCACTCCCTTATCTTATTCGGCCAGAGCCTGCCTCCAGGGCCTTCCTCAATAAACGTTGTGGGCTTCTCAAGCCTTATCTTATACTGCCTTGCGTGGCAGTGGGGACATTCCAGTGCCTTAATGGCCTTCCTCTTCACGTGTTCAGCTAGAGACCTGGCGAGCTGGGGCCACCTGTCCTTAAGCCTCTCGTACAGGTCGAGGTACTTATACATCTCGTCCTCAGGTATCTTGAGGCGGTGGCAGTTCCTGCACGTTGCCCTAAGAAGGTCGTAGATGTGTTTAATGAAGCCTATATGTACCACGGGTCTTGCTAGCTCTAGGTGACCGAAGTGGCCTGGACATCTCGCCAGTGTGTTGCCGCATGTGGCACATCTCTGCCCAGGCTCAATAACGCCGAGCCTAGGGTCCATGACGCCTCCCTCCATCGGGAGGCCGTTCTCGTCGTAGACCTCTGAAGTCACTATTGCTGTTGCAGACATTTTCCTAATCATTTCGGGTGAAAGAATTCCGAACCTTATCCCCTTAATTATCTTCTCTTCTGACACATCCATCACCTCCCAGTGAACTTATCCTTAAGTATTAGCTTCGGGTAGATCAGCATGCTCATCATTTCCTGGAGGAGCAGTTTGAAGGCGTAGGAGACCTCCACAGGGTAGAGCTTTGCCTTATCTCCATGTATTGGGCACACGTACTTCCCCTTCCTTCTGTCGTACCAGCCGATCATTCCGCACTCGCTGCAGACATAGATAACTGTCTTATCGGAGTTCTCTAGAAGCCTCTCCTTAAGAAGGAGCGGGGCTCCGTGACCGATGATGCAGTCCCTCTCCATCTCTCCGAACCTGAGTCCTCCTTCCCTAGCCCTTCCCTCTGTGGGCTGGCGGGTGAGGAGCTGCACAGGCCCTCTGGCCCTAGCATGTATCTTGTCGGCGACCATGTGGTGGAGACGCTGATAATACACAATACCTATGAACACGGGAGTCATTATGAGTTCCCCAGTCCTCCCATCATACATGGGTTCGGTGCCGTCCGCAGGGTAACCTAGCAGGAGGAGCCTCTTCTGCAGATCCCTAATCTTCTCGCCGTAGAAGGGTGTGCCATCAACAGTCCTTCCCTCCAACGCGGCAACCTTACCTGCTATGGTCTCTATAAGCTGACCTACAGTCATTCTAGAGGGTAGTGCATGCGGATTAATTATTAGGTCAGGAGTTATTCCCTCAGCAGTGTAGGGCATGTCGTACTGAGGCACTAAGAGACCTATAACTCCCTTCTGGCCGTGGCGGGACGCGAACTTATCGCCCATCTCAGGTATTCGGAGGTCCCTAACCTTAATCCTGACGAGCTTGTTGCCCTCACCGCTCACAGTGATTACTACGCTGTCCACAACACCCTTATCGCCGTGGCGGAGCGTTAGGGAGGTGTCCCTCCTAGCAACGCCGGTGAGGCCGAACTCCTTGTACTCCTCAAGGAATCTGGGCGGAGACGTCTTCCCCACAAGCACGTTGCCTGAAGTCACCTCAATCTCAGGGCTTACGATACCGTCCTCATCCAGAAGTCTGTAATTATCCCTTCCCTTATACCCCCTCACGCTGGGTTCAGGTATCTCTATCCTGTCCCTCTGGCCTCCTGCGTAACGAAGCTCCTCAACACTGTACTCCCTGAAGAAAGTTGATCTTGCAAGCCCTCTCTCCACGGAGGACTTATTCATTATGAGTGCGTCCTCCATGTTGTATCCTGTGAAGGAGACCACAGCTATAATGAAGTTCTGGCCTGAAGGCCTGTCATTATACCCTATAACGTCTAGGAAGCGTGTCTGAACCAGAGGTTTCTGCGGGTAGTGAAGGATGTGTCCCCTGCTGTCGAACCTGAGGTGGTAATTCGATGCGTACAGTCCGACAGCCTGCTTAGCCATGGCGGACTGGTAGGCGTTCCTCGGGGACTGGTTATGTTCAGCGTAAGGAATAGTGACCGCTGCGATACCCATGATGGCTGGAGGCCATATCTCCAGGTGGGTGTGTTCAGGGGTGAGGTTCTCCAGATCTATAGCTATGTAGGTGTCATCCTCCTCATCACCGTCAATATACTCTATGTACCCCATAGCGACGAGGTCTGAGAAAGTTATCTCACCCTTCTTAAGCCTCTCAATAGCTTTCTTAGTTACCTTAACCTTCCCGTTCTCAACTATTAGGAGAGGCCTCCTAACCCTTCCAGGGTCGCAGTTCACGTAAACCTCGTTGAGGTGTTCCGTCCTAAGGTAGGAAATGTTTACCTCGTGATGTATCTTGCCCTTCCTCCTCAGGTGGCGGATCTGGTTAACTAGGATGGACGCATCTTCCTTCAGGTAGTAACCCATAAGGGTGCCGTTCACAAACACCTTAGCGTAATTAGGCAGTTTCTCGAGAAGCTCCTCATCTCCCTGCCTAAGCTTCTCAAATATCTCGAGTAGCGGAACAACCCCCAGGTTTCTGAGGGTGGCCTTAACGGCCTCCTCGTCAGTCCCTACAGATATGTAGGCGCTTAAAGCAAGGTTCTTAACGAGTCCACAGTTAGGGCCTTCAGGAGTCTCGAACGGACATATCCTCCCCCACTGAGTGGGGTGAAGATCCCTGGCCTCGAAATGGGGCTGCCCCCTGCTCAGAGGGGCAACAGTCCTCCTGAGATGGCTATGCATGGATATCCAGTTCATCCTATCGATTATCTGGCTGACACCTGTCCTGCCGCCTACCCAGTTACCTGTCGCTAAAGCATGCCTTATCCTGTCGCTAACCAGGTCAGGCCTGGCCAGAGCTCTTAAGTTAAGCCTCCTGCCCCTAAGCCTGTGTCTCTCAATCTGGTACTTGAAGTCCTTAACGAACTGCTTGAAGGCAACCCTGAACAGCTGGGAGATCAAGTCGCCTGCGAGCCTAAGCCTCCTGTTTGCGTAGTGGTCCTTATCGTCCGGGCTCCTTCTCCCGAGCACCAGCTCCAGAAGCTTGTTAGCCATCTGACCGAGGTATAGGGCCTTAAGAATTCTTGAGTCGGGTGTTGAGCCCAGGTGTGGAAGGAAATAATTATCGAGTATCTGCTGCGCCCTCTCAAGCCTTGCCTCCTTAGCCTGCCCCAACGCAACCCTAGAACCTATAAAGTCGAGGGCATCCTCGACAGTAGCTATCTCCCTAGCCTGATATAGGGAGGGCATCAGCTCGTTCTGTATCTCTGGATCCGCCGACACGGCGAGCGCTATGTCCCTATCCCTCTCCAGGCCGAGGGCCCTCATCATGACTACGAAAGGTATCTTCGTCGGGACAGGCGGGAAGTTAATCATGAGTGTGCCGTCCTTATGTCTGTCAAGAATTATCGGGACTCTATAACCTGGTGAGGCAGAAATGACTTTAGCAGTGTGGGTCATGTTGGAGCCTTCCTTCGCGTAATCAACGAAAACCCTGTTATGGGCGAGGTCCTCCTGAGTAACTATAACCTTCTCAGACCCGTTAACTATGAAGTAGCCTCCAGGGTCACGCCAGTCCTCACCGATCTTGATTAATTCATCCTTACTCAGCCTGGATGTTGGGTCTATCTCTGAACGGACCATGACAGGCAGGTCCCCTAGAGGAACCTCCTGCTTAGTTACCTCAATCCCGTTCTCGTAGAGAGCAACAGTAAGTGTCATAGGGGCTGCGTATGTCAGGTTCCTTATCCTAGCCACCATAGGCGTTAACGCTATTCTATTACCCTCAATCTCCTTGAACTCCGGCTCTCCCACCTTAATGTCAAGGAACTCGACATAAACTCCAGGCTGGTTGGTCTCGACATGTCCCAGCTCGCGGACAATTTCCTTAATCCAGAGAGTCACGAACTTATTGAATGAGTCGAGGTGCTGGCGAACCAGACCCTTCTCATGGAGGAAGGCCTTCATTATTTCCCAGCGGTTCTCTGGAGTTAAAATACTGTCTTCCAAAACCTTACCATCAGACAATCCTCTCACCCTGCAATAACATACCTGTAAACAACTATTCTACCCGCAGTAGGGGAGTTTCTAACTATTTTAACTATATCCCCCGGCTTGGCACCTATTTCCCTCGCCACAGGGTCTGAAGCTCTCAAATACGGAAGCTGCTCCGGCTTAACCCCCAACTCCCTCAGAACCTTCAAAGCCTCCTCGAAAGGAAGTATTTCGTGTTCAGGAACCAGCTCATGATCCTGCAACCTGAATTTCTTCTTACCTGACATATTATATCAACCCACCCTTATCGCTAAATAGGAAATTCAGAACACTAATTATAAGCTTTAACACACCCTCCCCCACGAAAACATCAATAAATTTAAGTTAGCGGAATAAAAAAGATGACGGTGGGCCCGTAGCTCAGCCAGGAAGAGCGGCGGGCTTTTAACCCGTAGACGGGTGCGCGAGGACTTTCCGACCCGGCGGAAGTCCCGGGTTCAAATCCCGGCGGGCCCGCCACATCAAACCTCTTCTAAGGGAAGAGATGTATAATTCTTTCTTTACCGAATAACTTCACTACTTTAGAAGGATCTTGAAGAATCACTGTTTCAACTAGCGGTATCCTTAGATTACGCATTCTCATAGCCTCCTCCACAGCGGTGAGTTCCTCACTTCCAAGAATGCTAGCCACCATAACGGACATGGAGCCCTTCTCTAATGCTTGAAGTGTCTCACCTGATCTTACATTCCCGCCAATTATTACTGGAGATAGTCCGACAGACCGAGATACTATGGCCGCAATAATTGATGAGGCACCTGGAAACGTCAAGACGTAGGTAACCCTAGTCCCTGCAAGCCTTGCCAGAAACTCACGGGCGAAGTAAACTGATACTGCAGTTAAGAAGTCGGGGTCTGTGAACACCTTATGGATGCTGAAGCCATACTTCTCGAACACCTTCAGTACGTACCTCCTCATGAAGGCGGGCTCAGTGAGTTTAGCGAGGATTTCTCTCGCTCTGCGCGGTGTTGGAAGTATCTCCCCTTGAACATACCTGCTTAGGGTTGAGGGCTGCAGCCCCAAATACTCAGTGAGCCCGTCGTAGGTGTACACTTTCTTAACGGCCTTGAGGAGGTCGACTGCGTCCGTTAATAGGAGTAGGTCCCTCTTCCTTTTGCCAGGGGGCCACTTCAACTGAAGCACCAGCGATTAACCTTATGACACATATTAAGATGGGTGTCTAACACTTATTACTCTTCATTAGTGTAGGATACCGGATGATCTGGGTCTATAAGCGCTGATTACGTGATGACAAACCCACGCGGTGACACTTTCTGAGAATCTTCTCACGGCAGTCAGACAAATGCCTTAACTTCACCTATCCGTACCGGAGGTACACATCATCCCGTTGATTAATCTCCTCACTAATTTTTAATTAATTATATGGTTTAAGGGTTGGAGAAGGTTGGGATGGGTCTGGCCTCACACTTAAGAGGCATTGCTGTTCCTCTGGCCCTAATCCTGTACGGAGTCATGATTATTGCTTTACAGCCCTTCATAATTATGGCCCTCGCACCCGACCATGAATCCTCTCCTGCGGAGTGGCAGCTTGCTGCAGTCATTATTTATTTAGTGATTAACGCAGCTCTTCTCTACAGTTGGTACTACGTAACGCTGAAGGTTAGGAATATGCTTCAGGAGAGGAGACGTTAGTAAGGCTCAGTGCTACAGTGGGTCATCATGTTCAGTCCGCCCGTCGTAGACATCATTGC
>CAZFVC010000024.1:0-12780 GCA_964522175.1 uncultured Desulfurococcaceae archaeon | reverse complement strand
CCACCCAATTAATGTGTTAAGCCTGCGGGGCAGCAACAGGTTTCATAGGTATTGATGGATGATCTGCAGCCGCAACATATTTATACCATCTCCCCAAACATGTTTTGGCTTGGAACTGAAGCGCCGAAACCCGTAGTTTCAAGCTGCGGGGGTGTGGCGGATCCATGCTATAGATGTGGGGCTTTCCTCCCCTCCAAGCATTATCCACTGTGCGGTGACTAGAGAGATGAGCCCCCTGTGGATAGTGCGGGTGAGGAGGGGAGAGGGGTTACCCTGAAAGGGGGCGAGACCGATGATTTACTCCCGATGAACCCAGAGGGAGTTGAGGTTGATGTACCCCAAGGCTTACCAACATCTATGTAAGCTGAACCCCCCTTCATCCTTAATCCATATCAAATATCTTCTGTGTGCACGGCATAACATCCCGCAACAATTATTACTGTTCCGTTTCGGAAGCTTGCCTTAAGTTCCTTAAGAAAGAACTTCTCCTTAACCGTTACGAAGGTCCTATTAATGAAGAAGGGATGTTCCCAAGCAACTAACCATTCCTCCCTTAAGGGCCAGTACTCCTCGCTCCACTCCACCCAGGTGAATAAAGCACTGAACTTCTTCGTGTAGTGCTGAGTGACTATCTTCCCTAGCCTCCATGAACCCTCAGGATCACTACGTCGTAGTCAGTCAAGTGCTTGTATAGGGTGAGACTCATGTCTCTCCCTGAAACCACCATTACTTCACACCCTGCGGAACGAAGAACACTGCCCACTCCTTAACCGCGGAAGGGTTAGGGAATTCCTAGAGGAGGCAGTCCCCTATTAATGCCGTCTTCACGTTCACTGAAGGTACTGAGATTTCAGTCAGCAAGGTATGTTGCTTTGGAATTCCTGCTGGTTAAATATGATTGCTGAAACCGTTATAGCCAAAACAACGATCAGCGCTGCCAGCTTCCTATTCACAAACTTCACCGCTGTCCTCTCCTAAGATTTATAGGGTCTTTAAAACTAATCCAGAGCTAAGACAACAGCTATACCTAATCAGGTGTGTATCCGCTTGTCGAAATATCTTGCGGGACGAGGCCTTAGTATGTATTTGCCTATATCTTTACCTATATCTTTAAATTGTTTTAATTCTAGGAAGAGGGTAAAAATGATTAGGGGTAGATAGAATGGTGAGGCTTTCTAATACCTAGGTGCCCATATTCCTCACCAGTAACGCCTTCAGTTGCTGACGTAACGCCTACAGAAGTGGATGTATTGACGGGTATTAGCGGCAGCTGCGGCGGTTGCTGTGCTCTACTTAATTAGGAAGAAGTAGTTTTCCAAACCCCTTGAAGGCCTGTTACCCTTTTAATTTATTGTTTGCGAGTTTATTCTTGAGGTTATGGTGAATTGGTTAAGAGTGAGACTCTTCCTGGAGAGAAAGTAATTGCGGAGGTCTCTCCACACCCTCTGGCTTTCTCAGCGCTGACTGTGTTCTGGACTTATGTCTTCGCTGTGGGGCTGGTGGGTCTTATCTATAGGGAGCAGATAACTGAGTGGGCCAACACTATGCCCATCTTCGGGCCTTTCATAGGTCCTTACGCTCCGTATCTAGTTGTGTCGATACTTATTCTTGTCCCGGCCCTGATCTACGCATTAATTAAGATTGTGTGGCGATACCTCATAATATCGTTCCTCATAACTGTAGTCCCGCCCATAATCTACCCCTTGATAGGCGGAGAGATGTGGTGGACTTTCCCGACACTTATGGCGGTAGGGCTGATAGCTATTATCGGTATTGACCTACATCGGAGGGCACATAAGTACATAATTACTGACAGGAGAATAATTTTCCTCTACAACGGACTCTTCAAGAAGACTAGGAGGGATATAATTTACTCGAGAATATCTGACCTCATAATGGAGAAAAGTTTCCTGGGGAAGATATTCAACTTCGGTAACATAATCCCGATCTCGCAGGCAAGCATGGGTATGGGTGAGGACCTATCGGCCCTCACTGTCGGTGGAGGTGTTGGCGGTAAGGGCGTAGGTGTTGGCGGGGCGGTCACGGGTGCTAGAGGCGTTAATGTCCCCAGGTCAAGATCCTTCTACATACTGTACGGGGTTCCGCGCCCTGAGAAGATCTATGACGCAATAATTGAGGGCTTCAAGTCCTCTGAGGAGGCTCCCTACCTGAAGAAAATACTTGAGAAGATGGAGGAGGGCAGGAAACTCTAATTTTTCAGCCGAAGGCCTCCGTCCTGGATACGTAGTCGATATCTATGGAAGCTATCTCAGGCATGTCTGTGAGGAACCTCTCTATCTGCTCCGTCCCTCCCTCGAACTCCTCAGGCATCACCACGTACAGTCTAAGGGCGTAAAGCCCGAAGGCCACGTAGGTCTTCTCATGCTTGACGACTTCATACTCCTTCGGAAGCTTCTCCTTAATCTTCTGAACCAGCTTATCAAGGTCGACGTTCTCGTCGGCCGGGTTTATCTTCATTGATACGAGTACTTTAGCCATTTGAATCACCTTAAGGTCCTTCAAACCCGCAGTTCGGGCACTTATAGGGGATGGCGAGCTCTCTACACTTCTTGCAACGCCAGATAAGGACCGTCCCGCAGTTGGGGCAGTAGAACTTAGTTGCTTTCTCCCCTGGAGCAATAACTCTGCCGCAGCTGCTACATATCGGGGGTGTGGACGCCTCAATTATCACGGGTCCTCCTGTCCTATACTCATTAACCTGAGCCATTCTCTCGCCTAACCTATCCATATTTACCGGTTTAAAAGCATAGCCCCTCCAATATTTATGGTTCTTTACGTAATCATATGTAGGGTGTGGCGAAATGGGTGTTAATCTGAAGGACCTCATACCTAAGGAAGCGGTGAGGGTTATCAACGACCTCTCAGAGCTTAGGGGGAAGGCAGTAGCTATCGACGCGTATAACGCACTCTACCAGTTCCTTGCAGCGATAAGGCAGATGGATGGCACACCCCTAATGGACAGCAAAGGCAGGATCACGAGCCACTTAAGCGGCCTCTTCTACCGCACCATCAACATTATGGAGGCAGGGATTAAGCCTGTCTATGTGTTCGATGGAAAACCTCCTGAACTTAAGGAAAGAGAGATTCAGGAAAGGATAAGGTTCAGGGAGGAAGCCAAGAAGAAGTGGGAGGAGGCCCTCACCAAGGGCGAGATTGCTGAGGCAAGGAAGTATGCTCAGGCAACCGGGAGGCTAACGAATGAAATGGTTGAGGACGCTAAGGCACTTCTCGACGCCATGGGTATTCCGTGGGTTCAGGCCCCCTCAGAGGGTGAGGCCCAGGCTGCTCACATGGCGGCTAAGGGGGATGTCTGGGCTTCAGCCTCCCAGGACTATGACTCCCTCCTCTTCGGTGCGCCACGGCTCCTGAGAAACCTCACGATCTCGGGGAGGAGGAAGCTGCCGAGGAAGGACGTATACATCGAGATAAAGCCGGAACTCATCACGCTCCAGGAAGTTCTTAAGGAGCTTGGGATCAGTAGGGAGCAGCTAATAGATATAGGAATACTTCTCGGAACAGACTATAACCCTGAAGGCGTTAAGGGTGTGGGGCCCAAGACCGCTTTAAGGCTTATTAAGGCGCATGGCGATCTGAAGGCTGTGCTGAAAACGCTTCCTAACGCATTATTTCCCGCCGACCCAGAGAAGATTAAGGAACTCTTCCTTAAGCCTGAGGTGACTGATGACTATAGGCTTGAATGGAGGGAGCCCGACCTTGAGAGAATTAGGGAAATTCTTGTGGCCGAGCACGACTTCTCCGAGACTAGAGTCACTAACGCATACGAGAGGCTTAGGAAGGCGTATAGGGAGAAGATTAAGGGCGTCAGTAAAGGTCTGGACGCCTGGTTCAAGAAAAAGTCCTAAATAATTGCTGCATCCTCAATGACGTAGTAGCCTCTCCAACTGAACTCGTCGTACATAACCGACGCCTTCCTTATCCCGAGCCCATGCCCTCTGAAGAGAGGTGACGAAACCACGAACGTCTCGAACTCACCTCCCTCACCAACAGGGCTCACCGAGTGTCTGCCCTGAAGCTTAATGAGTTCATCAACTTCCCTGCCCGTAAGCCTTCTCCCAAGCCAGCCCTTCCCTATTCCGTAGGCCTGCACCGCAGTCACGATCACGCCTAAGTTACTTACCTCTTCCCTTAGGAGGAATTCTTCATCAGCTCCCCATAGGGGTGAGTAGTGGATTAGTCCAAGCTCTTCAGCCACTGAATCAACTCTTTTCTTCTGGTATACGGAGCGCACAGCGCCAGTAATGAGATAATCCACATCCTCGCATTCCTTAAGGAGGAGTTTCAGACCTTCCGCAAGCTCCCTAACCTCCTCCTCCTTAACTCCAGAAACCTCGAGCGCAACGGCCTCAACACCCATTAGATCCCCGTGCCAGAGGGCCCACCTAATATTCACTGTATGGAACATCCATGAGTCTGGGTTCCGGGAAACAACCGCCACAAGCTTAACGATCCTTATGCCGGCCTCCAACGCCTTAACCAGTGCATAGTGGGAGTCCTTACCGCCTGTGTATAGGGCAATACCCTCCTTCAGCAGTCCTTACCACCCAGGAGATTTATTATTGCGTTGAAGGAATAAGAGGCGCATGCGCCTCCGTCATTAATGTTGCATAGGGCGATGAGGGCTGACTCACCTTCCCTCAACACATCCATGGACCTGAGTTCAGCATCCATAGCGAATCCTGTGAAGGGTGTGTAGCCTTCCGGGGTGGGTAGAAGTAGGTCGCCGCCCATCTGAACCACAAATATGGCCCCTAGAGCCCCATGCCTAACCACCTCATCCCTCAGCCTCACAACTCCGAAGCCCTTCAGCCTGGCCGTCACGTCACCGTCGCTCAGGACGGCTGCGGCCGTGCATTCCCCACAGATATCGGTGGCCGTGAGGTGTTCAACCACATGGAAATGCTCCAGAAGCCGGCGGACCAGTCCTTTCCCTTTGGCGGTCAGGGTTGTTCCTTCAGGCTTCCGTGAGGTTACATACCCGCCGGCCTGAAGCCTTCTGAGAAGTGTCTTCATGCTCGCCTCCCGGAGACCCACAATCTTTGTGAGGGTTGGACGGCCTAATGCCTTCTCCTCACTCAGCGCCCACAGAACTTTGAAAACATGGTATGGGGTGAATGAGGGTTGAATTCCTTTAACAGGTCCAGCAATCTCTTTCAGTACTGCCGCTTCCTCCATGGGTGAGGCACACTAATTAGGTGTGTCCACAGGTTTTAACATTTATTACAAGATTCATTAAGTGTTGTGTCGGGGTATTTATGAGGAGCCTTAAAGGTAGGGATTTCCTTTCCGTAACAGATCTTGACCCGGAGGAACTCAGGTTCGTGATTGATGTTGCGCTAGATCTTAAGCGCAGGTTCTATGCAGGTGAGAGAATTATTCCTGTGCTGAAGGGGAAGACTCTTCTCCTAATATTCCAGAAGCCGAGTACTAGGACAAGGATAAGCTTCGATCAGGCGATGACGCAGCTAGGCGGGCACGTGATTTCGCTTGGATGGCAGGAGATGCAGTTGGGTAGGGGAGAAACAATTGCCGATACCGCTAGAGTCCTTACGAGGTATGTTGACGGTGTTGCGGCAAGGGTTTACAGCCACGGTGACCTTGTCGAGCTCGCTAAGCATGCTAACATACCTATAATTAATGCGTTAAGCGATAAGGAACACCCATGCCAGGCCGTCGGCGATATGTTAACCATTCTCGAGAAGAAGGGGAGGCTTAAGGGGATTACGATGGCTTTCGTGGGGGACGGCAGTGATAACGTGCTTCACTCCCTAATGCTTGCGACGGCGATGCTGGGCCTTAACTTAAGGATTGCTTCGCCTAAGGGGTATGACCCTGACCTCGAGATATTTAGGATGGCTGCCGAGCTTGCGCAGGAGTCGGGTTCAGTGATCGAGATCGTTAGGGAGCCTGAGGAAGCTGTTAAGGGTGTTGATGTGGTCTACACAGATGTTTGGGTGAGTATGGGTCAGGAGGCTGAGAAGGAGAAGAGGGTTAAGGATCTCTCTCCATACCAAGTTACTCCACGTCTTATGGAGCTTGCGAAGAGGAATGCAATATTCATGCACTGCCTCCCGGCCCATAGAGGGCAGGAGGTGGTTGACGAGGTTATTGACGGGAAATGGTCCGTTGTCTGGGATCAGGCCGAGAACAGACTTCACGCGCAGAAGGCTCTGCTCTCACTTCTTCTTTGAACGGGAATCTCTCTTCTTTTTCTTTTTACTTGCTTTCTTTGCCTTACCCGAGGATTTCCGGGTTTTCGCCGACTTCTTCTCAGGTTTTGTCTCCTTCTCCGATGCTGCTTTAGGCCTTGAGACTGTTGCCTTGGGTGCGACCTTAACCTTCCCTATTCCTTCCTCCCTAAGAATCACTCTCGAGCCCGTGTCCGTTACTAGCCCTATTCCCACAACGTTCACCGCGTCTTCAGGTATCCTAACCTGGCCTGCCCACACGAAGTACCTTCCCCGAACCTCAACCTCCTCCTTCGTGAGAAGGCGGGAGAAAACAATGTTCTCCTCCATCTCCATCCTTTCCTGCTTCTTCAGGAGGAATACCTTATGCAGCCTTGAGGGACGCGGATAAAGTATTGGAGGTCCTTCCCCTCCCCTGAGGGAAACGCAGAACTCTCTCTTGCCTTCATCATCTCTGAGGAGGACGTAGTCACAGTTCTCTACGTACTCCCCCAGCTTCCTTTTAAGGAGGTTCCTCACCCTCTCCCTACTCACGTTGAGTGGGTCTATCGGTTTCCTTAACTCTATTCTTCCAAGCCCCCGCTTCCTAAGGAGGGTCAGCTCAACCCCCTTCCCTAAATTAACTTTCCTTTCCTTCAGGCACTCGACCGCGTAAATTACTGGAGGCATTTACTGAACCTCAGCGTTTGTAACCGATTTTACGGAGGAATTCCCTCCTCTCCGCCTTATGTTCCTCCCCCTCAACACCGATGGGGGTGTAGCCGTCGACGACACCTAGGACTGCCCTACCTTGATCCGTCTCGGCAACAATTACCTGCACAGGATTGGCTGTAGCTGTGAATATTCTGCAGACTTCCTGAACATTCTTCAAGGAATTAAGCACATTTATGGGCCACGCATCCTTCAAGTAAACCACGAAGGTGTGTCCGGCCCCTATCTTCAGAGCAGCCTCCTCCGCAGCCTTAATGAGTTCAGGGTCGTTACCATCGCTCCTCACAAGCCTAGCGCCGCTGGCCTCAACGAAACCTATCCCGAACTTTATGCAAGTAGATGAAGTCACTAAGGCCTCATATATGTCCTCAACGCTCTTAATGAAGTGTGTGTGGCCTATGATTATGTTTGTCCCTTCAGGTACAGGGATGTCTACAACCTCGATGTTTTTTAAAGATCCCATGCATCATCCCATAGTGTCTTATTCCCACGCTAAAAAATTTGGGTGTACCTATCCTCCCTCAATCTCCAGAACCTGTCCTCACCATTTCTCACGATCCCGAAACATACCTGCGAGTTCAGGGGCTCCACAAGCAGCTCCTCCTCCGCGTCAGGATCCATCAGATCTTTAAGCATGTCCTTAATTCTCTTGACACCCTCACTATGCAGGGATCCTTTCCTCCCGAACCTTATCTTCTTGACTGCTGAGGGAAGTAACCGCATGTTCTTCGTGATGCATTCCTGAGTGTCGTTGACTCCGCAGCAGAACTGTATGGGAACTATTCTTTCAAGAGCTGAGGGAGGGTTCGCTTTAAGCGCGTTAAGTAGCTCCTGCCTGTTAAGCTTTGTGTAGACAGCTAGAACCCCTCTATGCACGGTTTTATCTATCCGGATTTCAGGGTCGAGGGGGTAGAGAGCGTCCCCAATCTCCCTCTCCGCAAATTCCTCCTTACCGTACTTAACTGTCGCTACGTAGGTAGGTGGCCTCATCCCTACTCCTGCTTGCCGCAGATCCTGTTCTTCGTGTACTCAAATAAGGATGAGGGTGTCCACGCAACCCATGCAGGAAACCTCTTAACGAATTCGTAGGCCTCCTCCCAATTCTCGAGGCCTAGGTCCCTAGCAAGCATGTCGAGAGGGTACATCGACCTCATATACTTATATATTATAGATAGCGTTGCCTTATCTATCGGGATTTCCTTACCGCTGCTGAGCTTCACGACCAGTTCACACATTCTCCCAACCTATGAGTGTTAGGCATGAAGTATTTTTAAGGATTATTGATTACTCAACGACTGCGTAGCAGCCGGGCCTCTTCTCGTATATGTCTCCCGTCCTTCTCAAGCTCTTAATTATTCTTCCGAGCGTAGTTTCATCTATACCTTCCTCCTCAGCCCTCCTCCTAAGCTCCTTCAGCCTAGCGCACTCCCCCACCTCATTCTCCTCAGCCAGCTCCTTAATCAGGTCCAGAATAAGGATCTCCTTCTCCCTCATACTCTTCGGCTTCCCTACAAGTATCGTGTCTATGTCGAGTACACCTGTCTCAACATCCATACCCACCTTCTCCAGCATCGTGTTCATAAGTCTTACAGCCTCAGCAGCGTCCTCCGCAGTGACCTTATCCCTTAAAGCCATTCTTGCGTGGGCCTCCGCGAGACGTATGAGGGCTTCCAGCTGCCTCGTAGTTATTGCGAGCGGCGCGTCCTCCCTCTCCGCGCTCCTCTTCCTAAGCTCTATGTAGTACTCCCTGATTATTGATTGGGCGTCCTCAGAAAGTATTGGCTTAACGTACTTCCTTGCGTACGCTATATACTTCCTTAAGAGGTCAGGATCAATCTCCGGCGAAATCTGCGCATGCCTCTCATGAATCCTTAAAACATACTTAACGAGGGACTCGTCACGCCTAATCTCCGCAATATCCTTCAGAATGAAGATGAGGTCGAACCTAGAAAGTATTGTTATCGGCAGATTAATGTTCCCGGCAATCCCTTCCCTAGGAATGTACCTACCCCTCTTAGGGTTCCCCGCAGCAAGTATGGACGCTCTAGCATTAAGTCGAGCAACTATGCCGGCCTTAGCAATACTGACTGTGTTATGCAGAACAAGCCCGTGTGAAACAAACAGATGATGCGGCTCCACAGTAACATCATAAACCCACTCTGTCCCTTCATTCTCTATTACATCCACCTTAACTACTGTTAAGAACACTATATTTCCATCGATGAAACTCTCTAAATTTCTTAGCATTTCCTTAAGCTCCAACATTTTCTTTTTGGCCTTACTCATGAGAGCCTTCACGATCTCAGGATCCCTCTTTTTGAGAAGTCTATACCTTAGGGTTGAATACGGAATTCCTAAGTCTTTTGCTAGCTCCGTCTGTTTAACGAACTTCCTTAATACGTTAATGTCCTCAGTTTCTAAAGCTAAATTGATTCCCCTGAGTTTTTTGGAGGCCAGTTCAACATATTTCCTAACTACTTCTCTATGAATTCTGTCCTTTCTTTTAGGCGACCTATACACGAGTCCATCATTAATTCCCATATAATTTAGCAATTTCCTTAAGATCAGGCTAACTTCATATGACAACTGATCCCTGTACTTTAGCTTTCTTTGTGAAGACTTCAACAGTTTTTCTACCCGATAATAGCGAGGGTCTTCCTCAACGATACTGGCAATCTCTGTCAGGCTTTCTCTACCAGTAACAATAACCTTGAAGTATTGACGACCTTTTTTGGTTTCTTCGGTGAATATATACGTACGTATTCCTAAGGTGAGAAGTAAATCCTGCAAGTCCTCTGCCAACTTCCTCGAAGATGTAGCAAATCCTACCCTGTAGTTATCTACGTAACCATCTCCTTTGAAGAAAGCATTAATGAATGCTTTCTTAGCTTCATTAGGCATCTTAAATATGAGTGAAGGTATTCTTTTTTGTCTGGATGGCCTTACCCCATTTCGGTCCGGAAAGAGTTCTGGGAAGTATTTCTTAAGAGTGTTATAGACTTCTTTCGAAATTACTCTCACTGTAATTAGTGCTTTCCTTCTATTTCCTCTCAGCGTTTTTTGCTCACTGTAGCGTATTTGCATTTTGTCTAGAAGACCCTTGAATTCTCTAATCAAGTCCTTGTCTGTATTGCTGAAGCCAATCTCGTAGTAACCATTGGTTGGGTTCTCGTATGTGAATCCGTCCGATAAAAGGAACCCTATGAACTTTGCAACGTCTTCAAGCTTCCTTGCATGGAATTCTTTAATTAATCGGTTAAGTATGCGGTCATCACCCGAACTCCTTTTCAGAGGAAGATGCCTAATTGCTGGAACCATCATTCCTTTCGTAATCTGGTCAGCTCTGAGTGTAACGAATTTCCCGTCCTTCCAAACAACCACTGGATGTTCCGGGGTTACTAGTATTTCCCTTCCATTGTTGAATTTCAATTTTATGAACTTCGAAGGTGCTTTATGCCTGCTCACTCTATCTGCATTTATAACCACTATTTCCTTCCTGTTCAGGTCGTAGGCCAGCACCTGTACGTCACTTACGGGCAGTATTTCTGTGTCTTTTCCAATAATCACTCTGTGCCTGTTGTTCTCTATCAGAGAGTCAACAAAATCACCGATCTTGACTTTCCTACCATCAGCTAACATAAGTTCGAAATCTCTGTGGTAACTCCCTTGCTCCATCGCCTCATGTATCGCCACCCTATCCTCCTCCCTCATCTTATCTATCTCGTCGATAGCCACCACACCGCCATCACCAAGAACCATAGCGCCCGCCTCAAGGAAGTACTCCCCCGTCTGCTTTTCCCGCAGCACAGTCGCCGTAAGGCCCGCAGCCGAAGAACCCTTACCTGTGGTGTATATCCCTCTCGGCGCTATTCTCGCAACATACTGAAGTACTTGGCTATTGTGCAGGAACATCAGGCCTAAACCGCCTACGAAGTTCTCATTATCCTCAACAGAGATGTCATAGACGTACCGGTGATGCTCAGGCTCCACATCAGAGATCTTCACCTTCTCAATCGACTCAATAACGTCCCAGAAAACAGAGTCATTATCCGCAATGTTCTCTAGATTAGTGATCAAAACATTAGCAAGCTCCTTCTCCTCGGGGGCGTTCTCCTCAGCCACAGCCTTAAGCGTCCCAACCAACCACTTAGCATATCTTCTCCCCACATAACCTCTGTATATCTTCCCCCCGATCTCACCACTTAAATCACGATAACCACTACCCCTCCTATTCATTCCTAATGTCTTCATCAGCAGCATAGTGTTTCTAGGGACAACAACCTTGTCCACAACATCGTTTTCCGCTTCCCTATACATCGGAAGAAGGGAAGCTTTCCTCCCATTCCTTAAACGGGCAATATCCCTAATTGAGGGATCAGATATGAATATTGTGAAGTACCTTACCCTGCGGTTCCTGTAGATAGTTACCCTATGCCTTAGGGTATGTGTTAAGCCCAGCATGGTTAGAAGCAGAGATATTTGCTGTGCTAGCTGCTTATTAACTGTAGTGATCGACACATCGCTCCTCCATCTCTTGCCGTTACTCCTAATCCTTGAGGCAGCGACATTTCCGTCACTGTCAATTAGTCCTGAAAGCACACCGAGCATGAACTCATGAGGTGAGTTAAGGACGAATCTAGGCATAGTCTTCCGTCTTGTGAGAACACCTTTCTTCCCTTCATGAGTGACTTCGGTGTAGAACTCGCGCTTAATCCACTCTATCAGGTTCCTGTCGGTGGATATAAGTCTCCATAATTGTGCGCCGCGCTTACTCCTGCCCCTATATATCTTGACTTCAGCCCTCAACCTAGTCTTCAGGGTTTCTGCGAGCTCACGAACCACATACTGATCCGATACCGTAACCTCTAATCTCTCCCCACCAGTAACTCTCGTTATGGTTCCGTCCCCAAGGAAGTATCCTAAGAAATAGCCGAGTTTCTCATCCAGTTTGACCTCAGCCTCCCCTACACGGATACTCCGCAGGAGAGTAACGCCTTTGATGCTGGGGACACGCCTCAACACGGGTATTAGAAGTTTCCTCCTTACTGCCTCTATAGGTTTCACAGGCCTCAAGCTGTTGCCGTCGAAGGCAACGAGACTATGGTCTTCTGTGATGATGGTGTTTCTCCCGGTCTTTGTTTTAAGTATCAGCACCTCCTCCGGCGCTCCATGCCTGATTAGCGCCTTCACCCTCTTCACTTCAGGTCGAAGAGTCTTCGGGGATATGGAAACAGCGAACAGCTCCGCCCCGATCTCGTTGAGGTACAGAACCTCTGTGTCTCCTTCTTTCTTAATGTATTCACTGTAAGCATCCATGTATTGATCAGTTATTTTGCCTATGGGTTCGAAGAGTAGCTTCCCGGAACCATCGATCAGGAGCAGGGGCTCGCTATAGGTTAAGCTTTTAGCGGTACCAGGATCCCCTAGGAGGAGTACGTGGATCTCTCCTCTGATCTTTGTTCCGTCGGGGGCTATCTTTGGAACCCCTCCGAAGAGGAGGAGGGCTACGGCCTCTTTAATGTCCCACATTCCGTAGATTGTTGGTGCTATGCTGGCAATTATCTTCCTCCTGATGAGTGGGTCTCTGGCTAGGCTAAGTATTTTCTCCTCATCCTCTACGCTTAGTTCAAGTTCTTCTAGGAATCTCTGAGCAACAATCACGTTATTTGCCTCTAGGTAGGTGGAGAAGATAGGCCTCCACATCTTGGCGGCCTTCGAGAGCCTTACTACGCCGATTATGGTGACCCTGTCTCCAGGTCTTGCGGCATCCACTAGGTCGTCAGTCAGAACGACCTCGAGGGAGCGCGGAATCTGTCCTGCAGGTATTTCCTCAGGCTTCTCC
>CAZFVC010000023.1:0-13413 GCA_964522175.1 uncultured Desulfurococcaceae archaeon | reverse complement strand
CCGTAGCCGAAGCCTCTAAGAAACTGGAGAACAACGTCCCTAGGGTTCTCCGCCCTAGTTATTGCGGAACCCACAACAACAACTGAAGCTCCTGAAGACAGAACGTCCTCAATATCTCTCGGCTTAATCCCTCCGCTGATAGAGAAATATGTCTCCGGATAGATAGTTTTCAGCTTCTTCACAGTCTCCACGAAGGTTCTTGCAGTAACTCCTCTCAATACCTGGACATCGATTCCTGCATGAATATTAATTATGCGTCCCCCGAAACCCACGAGCTCACTGATTCTGGAAGGAAGGTCACGCACACCAACAGTATCTATTACTACGTCGATATCTCTCCTCGCGCCCTCCTCGAGGGCCGACTTAATCACCTCATCATCGGCGGATGCTAGGACAGTGGCTACATCACCTCCAGCATCACTCACTATGCCAACCTCCAAAGTACCCACATCAGCAGTTTTAGTGTCTGCAAGAACTATTGTTTCCTCCGGAACTACCGACCTAATTATTGAGACTGCCTTCATACCCTCCGACTTGATGAGGGGTGTACCCACCTCCACCACAGGAATTTCCAACCCCTGAAGCTTCCTCAGTATATTTAGAGCGTCCTCAACCCTAACAAAATCTAGAGCGAGCTGGAGAAGAGGCTTACGTAGCTCCTCAACCATCTTCAGTAATCTGCCCATGAAACCCCCTACAGAACTAGTGGGAGGGAAAATAAGCTGTAACTATGAGGAAAAAATGAGAAGGTGTTGATGCTGTAATGTTTTGAAAACGTTTGTTTTATTACTCTTCCTTCTTAGCTATAGCAATCTCGATGGTGGAGACCCTAGTCTGCCTGCCCTCGGCAGTAGTCACTACCTGGCTGCCGATCTTTATTTCCTTAATGTCGATCTGGTCGGGCAGGAATCTGCTCCTGACTATCTCGACTGTGTCGACAGCCTTGCTGATGGCTCTGCCTCTGGCCTTCACTATTATTTCAGGCACGCCCTGATTGAGTAGGGTCAGGGTCGCTAACACGTAGTTCATTACGGGTTTCTTACCAACTAATACTACATTGCTTGAGATTGGACCTTGCGCTGCCATTCTATATCACCTCTGGTTTTATTGGTTTCGTAATCTAAACTTTGGGTACACTTTATAAGTTTTGCTACGGATTTATTCCCTCCTCCTTAATGACGCGATATTAATACGGTAATCTCTTCCTTAATCAGTACGTTATTCCTCACTGCATAAATACATCATCCAAATTTTTTACGGCGGCAACCATTAGGTTTTCAGTGGTTGTAAATGGAGAATGTGGTCGAGATTAAGAAGGAATTCAGTGGCACAGGAAAGATCCAGAAGGTCATCACCGACCTGGCCAGGGGTTTAAGCGAAGCGAAGATTTCGCCTGAAGACCTCGCGAATCCTGTGTCTTTCCAGCTAGCATTCTCCCGACTCTATGAGGCCTTAATAAAGGCTATGGAGGAGGGCGGTCACTCATACGTGGCTGAAGTGAGTTTCACGGACGACCTAGGTAATTCCGTGGTTTTCGCGGTTGATTTAGGTAAGGAGGCTCCGGCATTCGCAAGCAAGAAGGTTAAGGCAAGGGTGATAGTGGAACTCTACGAGGAGTATTAGGGGATGCTTAATCGTTGACAAACTCCTTGGAGTTCTACATCAAGCGTTGGCTCACGAGCGAGGAGTTCCGCCGACTTCTAGGGATAGGGGACTATGTCGGCAGATTCTCTGGCAAGACAGTGATGAGGCTCTCCCTAAACAAGGTGCTTGAGAAAGGCTATACCGTTGACGATATCCTATCCATACTTGAGGATGTTGGTGCTGAATACAGTCCGGAGCTAATTGATTATCTTGAGAAGAGGCTGAAGGGAGGAGGATCCGTAACCCTCACCTTCGATGGGGAAAAGATCTACGCCAAGTTCTCCACATATCTGGGGAAGGTCTATACGGAGAAGCTTAAGGATATTCTGAAGTATGATCATAAAGCCAAGATGTTCTACACGTACCCCTACCTCTACGGTGAGTTGGTGGGGATGCTTAAGGATATAGGGTACTCCATAACTGACCTCACAGGTTTTAATGTAGAGAACCCTCTGCCTGTGAAGCTTACGTTTAAGGGTGAGCTCCGCGACTACCAGGTTGAGGCGATAGATCACTGGATGCGTAACCGAGGGAGAGGGATAATAGCTCTCCCAACAGGTTCGGGCAAGACAGTTATAGGTGTGGCCTCAATAGCTAGGCTGAATCAGAGAACACTGATAATCGCATACACGAAGGAGCAGCTTATGCAGTGGAGGAGGGCTATACTGTCCTTCACAGATGCGGAGGAAATTCTCACCGGCCTCTACTACAGTAAGGAGAAGAGGATAGCTCCCATAACCCTCGCAACCTATCAGACGGCCTACAAATACATGGGGACGCTCTCACCATACTTCTCCCTACTCATAATTGATGAAGTTCATCACCTCCCCGCCCAGAAGTTTAAGTATATAGCCACTATGTCTCCCGCAACCTACAGGATGGGGCTCTCAGCCACACCGTATAGGGAGGACGGTAAACACACCTACCTCTTCCCCCTCATGGGAGGTGTTGTGTACTATAAGACACCCTCAGAGCTGGCTGAGAAGGGGTACTTAGCTAAGTACAGGATAGTTACTGTTAAAGTGAAGCTCACCCCGGAGGAGCAGCGGAGATATAACGAGCTGAGGGAGAAGTTCAGGAGGCTTGCCGGGCAGGTGCAGTTCGACAAGCTTGTGGAGGCTGCGAAGAGGGGTGACTGGAGAGCGGTTCATGCACTAAGAATACATTCCGAGATGAGGCAGATAACTCAGAGATCTGTGCAGAAAATAAGGAAGGCTAAAGAGATAGTGGAGAAAGAGATGGCTGAAGGTAAGAAAGTAATTATTTTTGCTCACTATGTGGAGCTTGCGGAGAAGCTTGCTTCAGAGCTTAACGCCTACCTACTAACAGGATCCACGCCGGATGACGAGAGGAGGCGCATCCTTGAAGAATTCCGTAGCTCTAAGGGAGGTGTTTTAGTTGTCACTACCGTAGGTGATGAAGGCCTAGACATACCGGACGCGTCCGTAGGTGTTTTGGTTGCGGGAACCGGTTCAAGGAGGCAGTTCATTCAGAGGCTGGGAAGAATTCTCCGGCCGGGACCGGGGAAGGAGGCAGTACTTTATGAAATAATAGTTAAGGGGACGAGTGAGGAGGCCCACTCTAGAAGGAGGAGACGTGTAAGGCTGGACGAGCTAGCAAACATAGAGCAGGACACGGACAAGAAATTCCCTTAATTCCTCACCAAACCCAGCGAAAACTATTGAGTTGTTGTAGGGATACTCAGCCATCAACACATCCTCTCCCAGGAAAAGGAGGGGTTTTGAAAGCATCTTAATTTTCCTGACGGATGTTATGTCACCTGCTCCCTCTACACGGAGTTCCTCCCTGCTCTCAATCCCTGTGAGGACAGGGTGTGAAGACCAGAAATGTTTAAGCTCTCCCTCCATAACCTTCTTCTCAACATCCATGACCCCACTGAGGATGCATACATGCTTAGCGTTTAGTAGGCGAAGATATTCCTCAAGGCCAATTCCTGCATTGGCATCGATGAGAAGGCATTCACGACCCCCATCCTTAGTGGGCAGGCTAAGCGCGTTAACCGCTTCCTTGAGCGGCCCATTCCCCATAATCCTGACGCTTGAGGACTCCACAAGTTTCTTGGCCTCTATCCATGCGTCAGCAGCAAGCACGTAGTCAGGGTTCCTACTGGCAAGCTTCTCTGAAGTAATTATTGAGAGCTGCGGCACCGCTACCTGGATACGTCCCGAAGGCCCCTCAACAATCACTACAGAAGGTTTCAGGCTTAAGTAGGAGTTTCGGGAGGCGGCCTCCTTAACTAGGTTCAGCTCTTCCCACACATACCTCAGTTTATAGACGAAGCTTCCTTCACTGAACAGCATTTTCCTCAGGGTGGATTATCTAGTCATCTATAAAAAGTGAGTTGCGCGTATTGTAAAGAGGTCCTGTGATGTCCCTTGTAAGGTCTGAGTCAGTGATGAGGACCAGGCTTCTGAGGGCTATGGTTAATTAAGTTTATAAATTATAGACAATTATTAATCATGATAGCTATGCCTGCCGCAATTGTTCTTATCAACACAGAAATAGGTACTGAGTCAGAAGTGATGAACACCCTCATAAACATCGACGGCGTTAAGGAAGTTTATGAGGTTTACGGGATGTACGACCTGATCGCTAAGGTTGAGGCGGACTCTCACGAGCTCCTCAGGGAGATGGTTATCAACAAGATTAGGAGGATTCCTCAAGTACGCGGAACGACAACCATGATAGTTATTCATCACTTGAAAAAGTGACTTGGTTTAAGGACAGGCTTAAAAGAGAGAAGTGTTTTTGGTTTATTCCAGCTTGGCTTTAATGAGGGAGATTACTGGGTCACTTACCTCCCGAGAAGCTTTCTCGTAACCTATCTTGAATAATTCCTTATTCACCTCAGCTATTTTTCCTCTCCCTAACCCTGATACCTCGGCCTCCGCATCCTCCACGGCGTAAGCACCGGCCCTGCTGAGGATGTAGGTGATGTACCCTAACATCACGACGTTCCCTCCTATGGGGTTCCCTTTCTCGTTAGCTATCTCGGAAGCCTTCACGAGGAAGAGCTCTCTAGATCTCTGCCGCAGAACCTCCACAACATCGTCTCTTCCAGGCATCTTAATGTTCGGGACTGAGGGCCTGATTAATTTATCATTAACTATTGCTATGGACTCCTTGCTTAGGTAGGGGGAGTAACGTGCAGCTTCAACAAGCTCCAATGAAACCAGCATGTCCCCCATGCCTTCACCTATCAGGGGAGCCTCCACATCCCTCCCAAGGCGAACATGAACAATTACGGAGCCTCCCCTCTGGCTCAGTCCATGGGTTTCAGCTATCAATACAGGGACGCCATGGGCTAGGGCAGATTTCCCTATTAGCTGGGCGAGCGTAAGGATTCCTTGACCGCCCACACCACTCAGAACTATGTTAAGCACCATCACGATCACCTCCAGAAAGACTCGATTTTTTCTTTGTCGTATGGTTTAGCGGGACGTATGGCCTTCACTGGACACACCTGTTCACATGCTCCGCAACCGACACACAGCTCAGGGTCAATAACTGCCTTTCCGTCCTTAAGCGGGAATATCGCGGGACATGCGAACCAGTCGTAGCATATTCTACATGCTATACACTTGTCCTCATCCACAACATACAGCGGAACCTCAATACCGGACCTCCTTATCTCCCTCGTAACTTCTAGGGCACACCTCCTCCTCGCAATAATGACTGCAGGGCCGCCGTCACTCTTCACGGTCTTGAGGGCTTCCATGAACGTATTCCTCACTTCCTTCGTGCTGAAGGGATCAATCACCTTAACGAAGCTTATGCCTAAGCCCTTCACAACGTTCTCTATTGGTATGTAGGACATATCCCTCCTTGTTGCGGGGGATGGCTGATGGCCAGTCATTGCGGTGATTTCATTATCAAGCACAATAACGATCATGGGTATCTTTTTCCACATTGCGTTGACTAAAGGAGGTATCCCGGCATGGAAGAATGTGGAGTCACCGATTATGGCTATGACTAGCGAGTTAGTCACTTCCCCAAATCCGTTTCCTGTGCCTATGCTGCCACCCATCTCGATGATTATGTCTTGAAGCCTGTACGGAGGGTTGAAGCCTAGTGAATAGCATCCTATATCGCCAGCAGCTATGTAGGGAATTTTCTCCTGGTTCAGTATCTTCCTGATCTCGAAGAAGAGGGGTCTGTAGGGACATCCCGGACATAGCACGGGAGGTCTGGGAGGTAGCGGGACCTTCTTGACGGGTTCAGATACGTTCCCTCCTGCCTCCACACCCATAAACTTCGCGAGAGCGTTAATCACCCTCGACAACGTGAGCTCGAATTCATACCCAACCAAATCCTTCCCATGAACCTTCACACCGATGCCTTCATCCTGGAGGAGGGCCTTAACCTCCTTCTCAACAATCGGGTCGAGCTCCTCAACAACGAGGATACGTGTCGCCTTAGATGCTTCATCCTTTATTATCCGTGCAGGTATGGGGTAGGTCATCCCCAGCTTAACAATCCTGACCTTACCGCTGAGTCCTAAGTGTTCAGCGGCTTCCTTCACGTATGCGTAAGCAATCCCTGAAGCAATAATGAGGGCGTCACCGCTACCCTCAACCCTGTTGAAGGGAAGGGTGTTGGCCTCCTCGGATATTCTCCTCCACCTTTCAAGCATGGCCTTCTTGTTCTTGCGGGCGTTAGCAGGTATGTGAACGTATTTAGCTTCCTTACGGAATTCTCCTGTAGTCACGGGCTTGGGTATGGGGCCGAGCGAGACAGGACCTCTCGTGTGGCTTATTCTTGTGGTGGTCCTCAGGATTACAGGGTGTTTATGTCTGGAGCTGAACTCTAAGGCATACTTAGTTATGTCCTTAGCTTCTGGAGGTGATGAAGGCTCGAAAACAGGCATGTAGGCGTGGACGCCGTACCAGCGGTTATCCTGCTCGTTCTGGCTGCTCCACATGCTGGGATCATCAGCAGTCACAATAACGAACCCCTCCTCAACACCTGTATAGGCGGAAGTCATGAATGGGTCTGCAGCAACGTTAAGCCCCACATGCTTCATAGCCACTAAGGACTTAACTCCCGAGATCGCTGCTGCGTAGGCCGACTCGAAAGCAACCTTCTCGTTCACGGTCCAGGAAGCCTTTATCCCCACCAAGTCTCTGACGGCTATAAGGGACTCAAGAATGTCTGAGGATGGGGTTCCGGGGTAGGCCGAGGCATAACCCAGTCCGCCTTCTAGGGCTCCACGCGCTATGGCCTCATTGCCTAGTAGAAGGTACTTCCCTTGAGTTAACTTGATGAGGTCCTTGAACTTCATTATTAATGACCTTGAGTATATTGAGCACACATTAAAAACGATTAGTGAGTTCCTTCCGCCGCAGCCGTCAGAAACTCTTTGAAGAGGGGTGCTGGTTTTAAAGGCCTGCTCTTGAACTCAGGGTGGGCTTGAATCCCTAGGAAGAACCTGTGGTTCTTTAACTCCATTATCTCCGGGAATCCTTCACCGCCGTATCCGCTGACCTTGAATCCAGCGGATTCAAGGTCTTCAACATACTTCGGATTTACCTGGTATCGGTGTCTATGTCTCTCATAAATGATTTCCGCATCTCCATAGATTCGGTGAGCCATCGTCCCGCTGATGAGGTGTATGGGTGCGCCTCCCAATCTCATCGTACCTCCCTTATACACCACTCCGCGCTGCATTGAGAGAAGGTCCACGACCGGGTGCGGGGTTGTGGGATCAATCTCTGTTGAGTGGGCCTTCACGAGGCCCAGTACATTCCTCGCGAACTCCACAACCATCAGCTGAAGCCCGAAACATATTCCAAGGGTTGGGACACCGCTTTCTCGAAGAACTTTAATCGCTGTTATCTTCCCTTCAACACCCCTCGCACCGAACCCCGGCAGAATGATTGCACCGTCCACGCTTTCCGGGATGGCTGACGGATCCTCAACACCTCTCTCTATATCTGTCGCCTCAACCCACCTGAATTCGGGCTTAACTCCTATCCATGCGGCCGCATGTCTTAAGGCCTCCGTTATGCTTAGGTAGCTGTCCCTGAGCTTGGTGTACTTCCCTATCATTCCTATCCTAACCTTCTTGCCGGGCTCCCTCAGCCTCCTTATCAGATCTTCCCACTCCCTAAGGTCAGGCTCCCTATACTTGAGCCGAAGGATCTTGGCAAGGATCCTCATAATTCCCTGATTTTCGAGAACTATGGGTACTTCGTAAATGTTCTGGACGTCGGGGTTACTAATTACTGCCTCAATAGGTATGCTGGTGTATAGTGAAAGCTTCCGCCGGGCCTCCGAATCAAGGTGGGTGGATGCCCTAGCAACAATAATGTTTGGCTGTATACCTATTCTCCTCAGCTCCTGGACGCTATGTTGCGCAGGCTTAGTCTTGAGTTCGCCGGTGACAGTCAGCCTAGGCACGAGAACTACGTGGACATAGGCAACATTCTCCTCCCCTTCCTCTATTCCCATCTGCCTAGCTGCCTCAAGGAATGGAAGGGACTCGATATCACCTACAGTGCCCCCTATCTCTATGAGGGTTATGTCACTTCCCTGCCCATCAGAGATCTCCTTAATGGAGTTCTTGATTTCGTCTGTGACGTGGGGAATTATCTGCACGGTCTGTCCTAGGTAGTCGCCCCTCCTCTCCTTCTCGAGCACTGCCTGGTAGATCTTGCCGGTGGTTATGTTGTTTTTCTTCGTTAAGTTGACATCAAGAAACCTTTCGTAGTGCCCTATGTCAAGGTCTGTCTCGCCGCCGTCCTCAGTGACGAAAACCTCTCCATGCATGTACGGGTTCATCGTTCCTGCATCTACGTTGACGTAGGGATCTATCTTGATGGCGGTTACTGAGTATCCTAATGCTTTCAGTAGAAGCCCTATGGAGGCGGTAGTCACTCCCTTCCCTAAACCTGAGAGAACACCTCCGGTCACGAAAACATACTTCCGCGCCACCGCTGCCACAGAGTTAAGGTTCTTCAGGATAAGAAATACTTTATCCTATACCTAGAGAATTAGTGCCTTTGGCTTGGTAAAGCAGGGAACTGAGAGGCATGTTAAGGTACACCTCTAGATACACCCGTAAGTGTACTTACAGCGTATATCATCCTTTAATCCTCCATAATGAGGGGCAGGTTTTATAAGGTGGGGAACCCACAGAGCCTTTTAACAGGTAATTGATGATGATAATTAAGGGAGCTTGCCCCAACTGCGGAGGGCCCATAACGGAGAAGCGGTTAAGGGCCGGCCTTCCCTGCAATAAGTGCCTCCCCGACAAATACCTGAAGGAGGTTCGGGAGAAGGGGCTGAGGCACGTAATAACGTCGCTGGGGAAGGCTAAGGGACTCGTAAACATATTTCTCTTAGAGGACGAGCTGAAGGAGTTCGAGGAGTTCTTTCATTCCTTAACGGGTAAGAAATTCTGGAGCATTCAGAAGGCTTGGGCCAGGAGAATACTGGCCAGAGAATCATTCGCTTTAATCGCACCTACCGGCGTAGGTAAAACAACGCTTCTCCAGACCTACGCCATTTTCCGAGCTGTTAAGGGGGCGGAAGTCCTCTACATAGTTCCTACTCGGGAGCTGATGAAGCAGGTTATTTCCTCCCTTAAGACGTTGAGCGGTGAGAAAGTACCTATACTTGACTCGGAACAGTTTAAGAAGATGAGGGATGATCTGCCTAAGGGACGCATAGATGTATTGACCCATGCCTTCATCTTCAGGAATAAGGACATGTTTGATGGGAAGAGGTATTCTCTCGTAGTTGTTGATGATTTCGACGCCTTGCTGAAGTCCTCATCCCTCATAGACCTTATACTTAAGGCGTTAGGGATAAGTGATGAAGGCATTGAGCTCGCTAGGAAGGTTGTTGCCCTGAAGTCGGAGCTTTACTTCCATAAATATGCAGGCAATGAGGAGAAGGTTAATGAGGTAAGCACGAAGCTGTATGAGACGGAGCTGATGCTTGCTAACGCGATAGGTTTAGAGTCTGTGGGGCAGCTCCTCATAGCCAGCGCTACAGGTAGGGCTAAAGGCACAAGGATTAAGGTCCTTAGAGAACTGCTTGGCTTCGAAGTCGGGTCCATTATGGATTACCTCCGAAACATAGTTGAGCTTGTTTCACCTGCGGAGGAGGTAGACCTCGCCGACCTCATTAAGAGGTTGGAGGGAGGCACATTAGTTTTCGTGAGTAAAGAGCTCGGCATCTCGGAAGCGAAGAGGATTACTGAATACCTTAACAGCAGAGGGATTAAGGCGGCGATAGCGAACTCTAGGAAGCCTCTTGAGTGGCTTAGGGAGGGGAAGGCAGATGTCCTCGTAGGCGTTTCCACATACTACGGCATCCTGACGAGAGGTATTGACGAGCCGTTAAGAATCTACAACACAGTTTTCTGGGGGGTTCCTAAATTCGAGTTTAACCTTGAGTCCCTCCTAACAAACCCGAGGGGTCTCGCCAAGGCCCTCTATGAAGTTTCTAAGAAGGGTTACGAGCTTGGTGAAGAGGAGAAGTATCTTCTCCGGGCCTTCAGCAGGCTGAGCCCAGGCAAGCTTAAGGTGCTTCAGGGAGGGCTCAGAGGGTATGTGGAGCTGGAAGGCTACCTTAAGGAGCTTAAGGAGAGGACGGAGGCAATAATTCCGAAGGTCCTGAACTTTATTTCGAGGTATGTGGCGGAGAACGGGAAGTTCGTGACGGACTCCTACATAGTTGTGGATAAGGGCGGGAGGCTCGTCGCGAGAATACCTGACGTCATGACCTACATTCAGGCTTCAGGGAGATGCAGCAGACTGTACAAGGGAAGCATGACTTTAGGACTCTCCATAGTGCTTTACCATGATAAAGACATCCTCAGAATCTTTCAAAGAAAGCTGAAGAACTATGTGTCCGCCTACGAACCTAAGGAACTCTCTAAGGCGGATCTGGAGAAGATTAAAGAGCAGCAGAGGGCCAGCAGAAGCGGTAAGGAGATAGGTAGGGATGTGAACAGGATTAAGTCTGCGCTTATTGTGGTTGAGTCACCTACGAAAGCCAGAACTATAGCTAAGATGTTCGGTTACCCGGGCAAGAGATACCTAACTGAATACATTGCGTACGAGACAGTTATTTCGCTCGGTAAGACCGTGTATGTAGCGACAATAGCTCCGACGCTGGGCCATCTCCTCGACCTAACCGTTAATGAGGGACTTCATGGAATAACGAAGAATATGAGGGGCCTTACACCGATGTATACAACTATTAAGAGGTGTTACGACTGCGGCTACCAGTTCACGGAGGATGTGGACAAGTGTCCTAGATGCGGCTCCTCAAGAATAAGGAACAGTAAAAGAGTTATTGAGGCTTTAAGGAAGCTTGCTCAGGAAGTGGATGAGGTCTTCCTAGCCACCGATCCTGATGATGAGGGTGAGAAGATAGCGTACGACGTCTACCTCGTTCTGAGACCTTACAACTCCTCTTTCAAAAGAATAGAGTTCCATGAGGTGACGAGGAAAGGCTTCCTTAAGGCACTGAAGCATCCTAGAGCAATTAATGATAGGAGGGTAAGTGCCCAGATAGTGAGGAGGGTTGATGATAGGCTAATAGGTTTCGAGCTGAGCACGGTCCTTAAGGAGAGGCTTGGGAAGTACTGGGTCGGCGGGGGACGGGTCCAGACACCTGTCCTTCGATGGATAGTTGACAGATACCAGGAGTACCTCAGGTCAAGAGGTTTTCTCGTAGTGATTAAGCTTCCAGGGAGATATAGACTCACATACTTCACTAAGGACAAGGAGGAGGCTGAGAAGGTGCTTAAGCACCTCTCAGAGAATCCCGTGAAGCTGACACTCCTTAAGACAGAGGTCAGGGACATCAACCCGAAGCCGCCCTACACGACAGACACACTGCTGTCGGACGGGATCAGGAGGCTTAAGCTATCTCCTGGCAAGGTCATGAGGCTTGCTCAGGAGCTTTTCGAGCTAGGCCTAATAACGTACCACAGAACAGACAGCACTCATGTCTCATCGACAGGTATAGAGATCGCTAAGGAGTATCTGAAGGCGGTTGGTAAGGAAGCCGAGATACATCCTAGGGGTTGGGGTGCTGAAGGTACACATGAATGCATACGGCCGACCAAGCCTGTCAGTAATATTGACGATGTTGAGGATTCGGGATTCACTCTCTTCAACAACTTCACTTGGTATCATAAGAGGCTGTATGACCTGATCTTCCGGAGATTCATAGCGTCTCAGATGAGGCCGGCTAAGGTAGAGGAAGGGCTTTACTTAGCGGACTTAGGTAGGGTCAGTATAGAGGTGAAGATACCTGTACGGATCATTGATGCAGGCTTCACCCAGATGGATCCCATACTCACGTTACCAGACCTCTACGGGAAGGAGGAAATTCTTATACAGCCGGAGGAGGTTAAGCTGATTAAGGCGTCAGAGGTACGCCTATTCACAGCCTCCGACGTTATCAGGCTGATGAAGGAGAAGGAGATAGGTAGGCCGAGCACCTACGCGAAAGCTGTTGAGAACAATATGAGACATGGCTACGTAATAGCTTCGAAGAGACTGCTGTACCTGATACCTACCAAGCTTGGTATAGAGGTCGCGGACCTAGTCAGTAAGTACTATCCTGAGCTCGCAAGCATTAAAGCGACGAGGGAGATGGAGGACCTACTTGACTTGGTGAGGGAAGGTAAGCTCTCGCGGCACACAGCACTAGTGCTTCTCCTAAGCGACGTGATAAGGATAAGGTACGGACAGAGGCTCATGAAGATGCGTGAGGAAGGTGAAGGCATTAAGGTTGAAACAGCAGGTGAAGCAGCTACAGAGGCCTAATTAATAGATCCGCTCAACATCTATCTCGATGAAGGAAATTATTTTGCCTTTAATTTCCTCACTACCTATCCGCACATCCTTAAGCCTTATAGCATCCCCCATCCTGTCCTTAAGAGCGTTGTAGAGGGAGACAGTCTTCGATATGTTTTCGCCTCTACCCCTCAGAGTTACCTTCCTTATTCCCTGATTGAACAGAATCGCCGTCGAAACTAGGTAGTCTCCTAAAGGCTTATTCCCTACACTGATCTTACCTTCATCAATCGCCATACTTTTCCCCAGATAATGGTAAGGAAACTATTAAAATAGATAAACCAAAACTTAAATAACATAGTTAGACTCTACACCAGAGGTGAGGTAATGTACCAGCAGAGGATCGAGACCCCGCTGAAAACGCTGAGGTCATCCGTGAATAAGGACGTCCTAGTTAAGGTGAAGGACGGGAACTCCTATGTGGGGAGACTGATTATGACTGACCCCACAATGAATATCGTTATGACGGACTGTGAGGAACTCACGGATAAGGAAAACCCTGTAGCTAAGTATGGCACTGTCCTCATCAGAGGGAGCCAGATACTTTATATTGTTGTTGATTACCGCCCGTCCTAAAGGCGGGAACACCCCCTATAGGGGGGTAAAGCTTTAATTTTAGTGTCCTTCTCCTTTAACTTAGGTAGCTAGAATGACGAGTAATTATATTAAGGTGGAGCCTGTTTCTTGGACACCTGTCGAGAAGCAGGAAGTGGAGCTTGTTGAGAGGAAAGGTATTGGTCACCCAGACTATATCGCTGACTCAGCCTCGGAGATATCCAGCGTCGCGCTCTCTAGGTATTATAGGGAAAGGTTCGGGGCGATTCTTCATCATAACCTCGACAAGGTTCTTCTAGTTGGTGGCCAGGCGCATCCAATGTTCGGCGGTGGGGAGCTTCTTCATCCCATATATATAATTGTCTCGGGTAGG
>CAZFVC010000022.1:0-15075 GCA_964522175.1 uncultured Desulfurococcaceae archaeon | reverse complement strand
CACTTCATGAATTACTTCATATAGCTTGGAGAATTAGTGAAGTCCCACTACCCGATAATGTTGAAGAAGAAGTTATTGATGCTTTATGCCCAGAAGGTTTCTTATCTCAGTACTTAGGTCTCACCTACACGCCTAAGAAAAGTAAAGGAAGACTGGAGAATGCTATATCCAAGTTTTTTGATGTGAAGTTATGGATTCGGGGCAAAAAATTGCTTCAATACCTAAGCGACTTCTCAGGGAAGGGCCCTACTTCTTAGTGATCTCTACTTTAATGGGTGTCTGAGATGCTATAGTATCTCCAATAGGGCAGTGCTCCTCAACGAATTCTATAAGTTGCCTAATTTTCTCCTCGGAGGCGTTAGGAGCATCTACAATTATTTTAGCTCTTATCTCTCTAAAGCCTGGTTTAACATTCTCCCCCATAAATCCTCGGATATCACAGTCACCCTCAACCTTAATCTCCATATTTCGGAGATCTATATTGAATCTGTGGGCATGGAATCTAGCAACTATACCTATACATCCTGCGTAGGAAGCCAGCAGAAGCTCAGTAGGTAACGGACCCTCATTCTTTCCACCAACCGCCTCAGGCAAGTCCTGAACCACTACATGATCACGAATATTTGACACTACCCGAAACCCTTCCTCCAATTTTGAGCTAATTACGTATGTTTTAATATTTGGGTTTACACTCATTTTTAACCCTGTTAAATATAAATAAACAACCAAAATAACGTTTACCATTTATTAAGTTTAAACAAATTAAACACTAGCTATAACCCCCCAATATTTAAGCCATGGAAAAATGAGTTAGAGGTGTGGAAGATGACTCTTAAATGGTCACTTAAGAGAACCCACGGCTGCGGGGAATTAAGAAAGAATCATGCGGGCCAGGAAGTTATCCTGAATGGTTGGATCCACAGCATTAGGAAGCATGGGAGAATAATATTTCTTCTTCTCAGAGATCGAAGCGGTATTGTTCAAGCAGTAATAACTGCTAAGAATCCGCATTTCAAAGAAGCTCAGGAACTAGATAGAGAGTTCGTTATAGGTGTGAAGGGTTTAGTTAAGGAAAGACCCCCGAGGCAGGCTAATCCAGAAATGCCTACGGGTGAGGTGGAAGTAGAAATCATGGAGCTTGAAGTAATTAGCCGGGCTAAACCCATACCTATCCCAATATGGGATGAGGAGCTAATGGAAAGCACCTCAGAAGCCAATAGGCTTACCTATAGATACCTTGATTTAAGAAGGGAACGAATGCATAGAAATTTAGTGCTGAGAGCTAAAGTTGCTAAAGCATTGCGAGAGTTCTATGACTCTAAAGGCTTCATAGAGATAGAGACTCCATACCTCGCAAGAAGCACCCCGGAAGGTGCTAGAGATTTTCTCGTCCCTAGCAGGCTATATCCAAGAAAGTTCTACGCACTCACACAATCCCCCCAAATATTTAAGCAGCTACTCATGATTGCAGGTTTTGAGAGGTACTACCAGCTTGCAAGGTGCTTCAGAGATGAAGATCCCCGCGCAGATAGGCAACCGGAGTTTACACAGTTCGATATGGAGATGTCCTTCGTTAAGAGAGATGATGTTCTTGAGATTGTCGAGGAATCCATGAAGTATGTGTTTAAGGAGGTATTAGGGCAAAATATATCTACTCCATTCCCTCGGATAAGCTATTTCGAGGCTATCGAGCGATTCGGTATTGATAAACCAGACATCAGGTTCGGTTACGAACTTCAGACAGTAAATGAACTTAGAAACCTCTTCAATGCTGCGAAAGATTCAGTGGTGAGGATGCTAAAAATTAAAGGACTGCATAAACTAGGGAAAAACCTAGGAAAAATTGTAGAAAGCTCTCTTAACATAGAGGGGATCGAAGGCATAGCCTATGTTGCCGTAACTGAAGGAGAAAGTACTCTATCTAATCTACCTGATGATCTGTCGAAGGAGCTGATTAGGACGCTAGAATTAGGGAAGGGAGAGGGAGCTGTTGTTGCATGGGGAGAGTACTTCCAAGTCTCGGAGGCTCTAGGGACTCTAAGAAATCTTCTAGGCAGAATGCTCGGACTAGCCGCGAAAGGAGAATACGCTTTTATATGGGTAATAGATTTTCCTCTCTTCGAAGTTGATAAAGAAACTGGAAGGATAGTTCCAAGACATCATCCCTTCACTTCACCGAGACCAGAAGATATTGAGTTACTAAATTCGGAACCGCTGAAGGTTAGGGCTCAAGCGTATGACCTAGTTCTTAACGGTTACGAGGTTGCTGGCGGGAGTATAAGGATACATGAGAGAGATCTTCAAGAAAAAATGTTCACATTGTTGGGACTAAGTAGAAAGGATATGCTTGACAGGTACGGCTTCTTTCTAGAGGCACTTGAGTACGGTGCACCTCCACATGGAGGAATAGCTTTCGGGCTTGATAGACTGGTAGCAATAATGGCTGGTGAGGAATCCATTAGGGAAGTAATAGCGTTCCCTAAGAATAAAGAGATGTTCGACCCGCTTACGAAAAGCCCATCCCACGCACCACCGGAATATCTTCAAGACCTGAAATGGCTTAAGATAGAATAATACTCTTAGTGGCATATAAACAGGAACATCAATAACGTAAACCCTCTTTTACTTCATTAACTAATACTGTTTAAGGGCCCGTGGCCTAGCCTGGATAAGGCGCCGGCCTCCGGAGCCGGAGATCCCGGGTTCAAATCCCGGCGGGCCCGCCATATAAGTACCTCTCCCTTCTTACCAATCTTTCTCTATCAATGATAATCGCAGGTGATTACCTATACTTGTAGGAATTGATGGACTACCTTGAGCCCTAGTACTATCTTAAAGTCCCTGTCGTAGGTCAGGTTTATTTAAGGCAAAATAAGCTGTTTCCTTGGAGCCTCCGTTGAGCATCGACCTTTTCAAGCTGGGTATAGCGGTGATTCTTCTAGCCTTGATGTTTCCGCTAGTGGAGGCTGTGAATAGGTACGTGGGAACAGAGACCTCCGTAGTGACGTTCTTTCTCTGGCTGATCGGTGTTGTTTTTGTGTTTGCGTCTGCTTTTATCATCAGAAAAAAGCGAACTAGTGCCGAGTATTATCGATAACTGCGAGACCAGCGGTGGCTTATCAACCATGGATGAAAAACTCTCGAGAAAGCCTAAGCTCTTTCACTAAAAAGCTCCATGATTCTTGAGAGTTGTTTCATTAACTAATCTTTAAAATGAGTTTTTTTCTCAATAGCAAGAAATATATAGTAATATCGCGCTATAGTAAACGGTGGTTTCCTAATGAAAAAATCTAATCTCACTATTCTAGCTTTAGTAATATTAGCTATAGTGGTAGCGTCAAGCCTAACTATACTTAGCGCCTTCAGACCTAACAACCAGACTCCTGCACAGAGCAATACTTCTAAAAACGAAGTGCCTCTCGAATTCATGAATTGGAACCTCACTAAAAAGCCGCCTCTAAAGTTTTACGACACCCTGATTCAAAGTATAGTGAAGAGATATCCTAACTTAGCTAAAGCCTATGTTATAGGTCATAGCTGGCGTGAGAGAAAAATCTGGTGCATTGAGTTAACCAGTAATGTGAAAAGCAAGGAAAGCAAAATACCGATAGCGATTATAGGAAATATACATGGAGACGAGTGGGAGGCAGGTCTAGCCACTATTTATACAGCATGGTGGTTCGTAGTTAATTATGAATACAACATTACTGCTAGAAAGATTCTTGACAATTATATACTTTACATTATTCCTATCCTCAATCCGGATGGATACGTTCAAGGTATCAGGCAAAACCTCAGACCAACTGACCATAATGATGACGGAATTCCTTTCGGAGATCCACCCACCGACATTAATGGTGATGGAGTAATATCCTTAATGTATACAGGCGCATCAAATTCAAAGCCTGAGGAAAGAGAGTTCCTGGGTTATGAAAGCCCAGACTACGACAATAACGGTATTCCTGGAGATGATCCAAAGCGCGGTGTAGACATGAACCGCAACTTCAACTATATGTGGTGGAGATATGACGCGGATGAAGGTTACGGATCCAAATATGCGGTCGCGGGCCCATTCCCTGCTTCGGAACCGGAAGTGCAGGCTATCCAAAGATTCTTACTTACTCACCCAGTATGGGCGTTAGCAACACTCCATACAGGCGAACAGTCAGTGCTATGGCCCTGGTGCTACTCTCCCTATCCCACTGAAGACCATGAATTCATGGAAAGTGTTGCTATGAAAATGGCCAAAGCAATGACTCAGGTTACTGGAAGAGGATATTACTACATTCAATCCTATTACGACTACCCGACCGCTGCTGAGCTTATAGACTGGTCTTACGGCAGGCTCCACATCCATTCTTACACTGTTGAGCTATACATGGCAGGACAGAACGTTCCGCCGTGGATTCCAATGCAGGAACCTTTCGGGAAGCCCCCAGTGTGGGGTGATCCTATTCCTCCAGATAATTGGACGTTCGTAGGACATCTCGGAAAGTGGGACAATGTATGGCTTAGAACTAGAGGTAGAGACGTGATAAATGATAGAGCCCCGCCAGATCTAGAGTTAATGCTGAAGGGATGGGTGGAAGCTGCCATAGTTATGATTAAGAGTGAGCCTAGTGGTACAGGACCAATAGTTCCTGACTACATTGGTTGGTATGATATGCCCTGTGCGTGTTATAATAATGCAGAACCTTAAACTCTTTTTTAATTAAAATTTATTTAAAAAGAATTTTATTCAGGTAGAAGGTTTTCCTGTTCTAGTAGGTCGGCTACCCATCTTAGCCCAAGCTCTTCTAGCTTAGCCCTCGTAGGCCTTCCGTCCTTCCATCCCCTTACCTTATAGTATTCGTCTAGCATCTCGTTGAGTCTTACCACATGTCCTTTAGTTGGCCCTTCAGGCATAGGTTCATTCAGCAGCCTGGGAGGCAGTGTGTCATATTCTCTTCCATCTCTGTAGCTGAGTACGTTGAATGCTCTCTCAAGATTCCATATTTTTTCTCCAATCTTCCTTAACTCGTCTGGAGTGTACTTGAAGCCTGTTACTCCTTCAAGCATTCCTGGATAATCCTCAACCCAGATTGGGGCTAACTGGGTGAAGAGACATATGACCAAGCTGTCAGTTATTGCTGTAACATCTTGGAACTCTTTCACAAGCTCTGCCTTACCTTTAGTAGCGAACCTATCAACCTTCTGAGGAATGCCTAATATCTCGGGGGCAATTAGATATGCCCTTACGTGGCATCCTCCCCTATTGCTCGTTGCGTACGCTAATCCATGACCTTGTGCTCCTCTCGGATCGTAAGCAGGCAACTCCTGCATCCTTACACTCATCGAGAGCTCAGGCGCTCCATATTTCTTCGCTAATCTATATGATCCTTCAGCAAGTTCGTCACCTATCCCTGACCTATAGGCAGTTCTCCATACAAGCTCTACAGCAGCTTCCGGGGTCCCCCACTTGGCCTTCAGCCCTCTAAGCTTCTCCAGAGGGATTTTCCCTTTCTCCACTAGCTCCATTAAACACCCAATAGTGTTGCCCATGCTTATAGTGTCAAGCCCGAGCTCATTACACAGGAAGTTTGCTTTAGCTATAGCTTTAAGATTAGCGTTTCCTTGCTGCGCGCCGAAAGCCCAAATAGTTTCGTACTCGGGACCACCTCCCTCACCTGTCCATGGAGAATCCTTAACAACAGTGTACCTAGCGCAACCCATTGGGCAACCCCAACATATTTCAGTCTTCTGTTTCTCCCAATCCATCAATGTGTCGGCAAGTACTTCACCACTGATCTTTTCGGCATCAGGGAATACTCCTGTCTGGAAGTTACGTGTTGGGAATATGCCAGCACTATTGATTATGTTAACAAGAACGGCCGTTCCGTACTTAAGCAGACCTCCCGCCGTCGTCGGATTCTTCTTCAGCTTATCCATCATCTCCACAATAACTTCGCGGAACTTACCCATATCAGCAATTTTAGGTGTTTCATGCCCATACACTGCTATAGCCTTAAGCTTTTTAGATCCCCAGACAGCTCCGTGTCCTCCTCTACCAGCCGCCCTGTTTTTATCGTTCATAATGGCAGCAAACCTGACCAAGTTCTCGCCAGCTGGACCAATAGCGGCAACCTTCACTTTCTCCGCTTCATCTCCGAGCTCCTTCCTAAGCTCCTCAATAATCAGATCCGTGGTTGTGTGGACATCCTTCCCCCACAAACGCCTAGCATCCCTTATCTCTGCCTTACCGTCATGAACAAATAGATAGACTGGAGTTTCCGATGCACCCTCGATCGCGATAGCGTCAAATCCAGCCGTCTTAAGCCCGTGGCCGAAATCGCCTCCACTATTAGAGTCATGTATAGTGTATGTCAGAGGAGACTTAGTTACGGATACCCATCTTCCAGGAGCAGGTATTCCGTTAACACCTGTTAAAGGGCCTGTAACCACGTAGGCCTTATTCATAGCGGAGAATGGATCAACCTTAGGATCTATTTCCTTAAAGGCTAGGTATACACCTAGACCCCTACCTCCTATCCATTCCTTAGCAATCTTCTCTGGAAGAGGTTCATAGGTTATTTTGCCCGTAGATAAGTCAACTCTAAGTATCTTACCCATATATCCACCTTTCAAGGGAAAGCACCAATAATATTTAATTAGTATATGTTAATATATATTTACTGTTAAAGCAATTATTTTTACATAATAATCAAATAATAAAACAAAGTTATTTTACAAAAACATATATAAAATTTAAATAAATCAATTTCTCTGCTGCTATTAGTTAGACTTATTAAACTTTTTAGCTCATTTAAGTAAATTTTATAACAGGCAAAAATATAGGGACATATTACTCAGAATGTATGGCAGAACTGTGGAAGAAGCCAGAATTATTCTAGGATTGATTGCTTCCTGGCCTGAGAAGGCAACCTACGCAGAACAGGCACTAACCGGGAAAGAACTTACTGACGTTCTTGCTGAGGAAGCTGGAAAACTTGCAGTAAAAGACGCAACACCACTCAGCAAGAACGCGTATAAGCTACAATTAATCAAGACTATGGTCAAAAGAACTCTTCTATCCTTATAACACAACTTTTTCTCCTAGTGCAATAAATCCATTAATACATTCTTAAAAACTCACACAATATTATCCTTCGATATCTAACAATAGAGATGAATCGGCATGCTGCCTAAAATGAATGACGGCGAGTGGGTGATAACGCTTAGTGAGGATAGCCACCCCGAACAATTAATGATTGAATTGACCACAGCATGCAACTATGACTGCATATTCTGTTTCCGAAGAGTCACAAACGAAAAACTCAACGGGTTTATAGAAGAAAAACTTTACAGCAAGATACTCAGCGACGCAGAAAAAGCAGGAGTAAAGAAATTATCTTTCACTGGCTGGGGAGAGACCTTAGTTCACCCAAAGGCGTTACAATTCATTGAGGAAGCAAAAGAAAGAGGCTTCAACACTCTAGTAGCAACAAACGGCTTCTTCCTAGATAATTATGCTGAGAAGCTAGTTAGCCTAGAAACCGATGAGCTATATGTAAGTGTTGACTCAGTGAAGGAGGAACTCTATAGCATGCTTAGGGTTGGAGGAAACCTATCCAATGTAACTAAAGGCCTCCTCAAGATCAAGAAACTTAAATCCGAGCAAGGCTACTTAAAGCCAGATATAACTATACAGATAACTGTAAACAACTACAATGTTAAGAGTTTAAGAGCCTTACCAGACTATGGGCAGAGAGTCCACGCCACAAAAATAGTAGTGTCCATGATGCTTCCACTGACGAAGGAAATGGAGAAAAGCATGGCTTGCTACAGGAATAAAGAATGCGTAATGGAAATAGAGAAAATAAGGGGTATTGCAGAATCGCTTGCACCCTACATCACGATCATACTTCCTAATACTACTACAGCAACAGAGAGGAAGTGTCCTTTTGTTTCCCGTCTTGCTGCATTCGTTAGGTGGGATGGAAAGGTTGCCCCCTGCATATACTACGCCCACTCATGGAGACACGTATTCGAAGGAATAGAAAGAAAAATAAATGCAGTAATATTCGGAGACCTAAACAAAGAGAGACTCATAGATATATGGAGATCTCCCGACTATGCCGCATTCAGGGCAAGAACATACTTCTTAAGAATGCCCTCATGCCTAGACTGCCCAGTTAGGCACTTCTGCGTATTAACTCTATCTAACGATACAGATTGTTGGGGAAATTCACCCACATGCGCAGCCTGCCCCTTCAGCCACGACATGGTCAGATGCCCTTTATAACTTCTAATTTATAGAATAACTAAATATTCCCAATCACGAGAAAATCATGGGAGACACATGAAAAAAAGATTTGAAGACACATACTTAACACAAGAACAGGTTGAAGTTCTAAAAATGAGGTCTGCTGGCATAACAATTAGCGAAATTGCTGCTAAACTCAACGTGTCGCGAGCAGATATTCATGCAGTACTTAGGAACGCATATCTAACTATTGAAAGAGCGAGAAAAACATTAAGATTATATTCTACCATAATGGGCGGCATTATATTAACATTCAAGAAAGGGACTCCTCTGAAAGAAATAGTTAACGAGGTCTTCAAGGCGAGTGATGAGTACGGGATAAAGATAAAGATGAGGAGTGTTGAGATACTTCTTAAAATAATCAGAGAATTCCCTGAGTGCATAGAAATAAAGGAAGAGATATCTTTATGCAATCTCCAAATCAACGTAAACTCGGATGGAAACATTGTAGTTAATAAGCTTTAGCGCATTTATTTCCGCAGAGCTGCAGTTTCAGTACATTACAAAGCATTTAATTTTCTTTTGCCTTCACAATCACTAATTTATCACCTGAACTTATAGTTTCGTGTGTAGGCGGAGCAATGATCATTTTTCCATTTCTGACCAAAGCAACAATTCTTAAGGACTTCACACCGACCTTATCTCTAAGCCTTCTCTCTGCCTCCTCGACCGTGATTCCGTCCTCATCTTCACCTGCTAAATACTCCACTAAGTCAGCTATACCTCTCGCGGTAGTGACTTCATTTATGAAGTCAGTAACATAAGGTTCAAATATTGATGAAGCTAGAACCCTTCCCAGCATTCTGGCAGAAACAACCCTTGTTGAGCCTGCTTCTTTAAGAAGTTCTCTCGCCTTATCAGTCTTGGCTAATGTAATTATTTCTGCTTCCTTGTTTATCTTCCTTATCATTAATACAGTATGGACAACCTTAGAATCATCTTTCATGCATACAATTATTTTCCCTGCTTTGTGAGCGGAAGCTCTTCTCAGTACTCCCTCATCAGTTGGATCTCCAGCAACAAAGTCGATATCTTGGGGAGGCTGACGCGGAGGTTGAGGAAGAAGCCAAGCAATACTAGAATACGGGAGATTTATTTGAAGCTCATGAATAGCCTCAATACAACTTTCTTCATCCCCGATTACTAAAATATCAACCTTCTTCAACTTACCTAACCCCATACTCTTCTTGAGGGATGCATTCATAAATCCCTCAGCCAGGACGGAAACAAGCATTGTAAATATCGCGATACCTACTACAACCGTTTCTATAGTCACGATGGTTCCACCTAAAGTCGTTGGGGTTATATCCCCATAACCCACCGTAGCCATAGTTATTACGGCCCAATACAGAGACCTCCACAGAGTAAGACCTTCTTCACCACCGAAAACACTTTCAGCAAGATAGAAAAGAAAGCCATTAACTAAGGCAGAAACAAGGAAGGCGAGAGCAACATAGGAAAGCTTGCTTTTTCGGAGAAGCCTAACTATCTTTAACCTCTTCTTCAAAATGAGCGTTACAGGAGGAATCATTCTACCTCACTCAAAAACTATTAAAACAGCATCTTAATATCTTCGCGCCAAAAAACTCTATAACCAGCTTATTCCTAACCGCATTCATCACCTGACTCCTCCGCCACCCCCTCCAAAACCTCCTCCAGCTCCAAAGCCTCCGCCTGATGAACCGCTACTTTTCGGTGAGACAGACCTCATTAGGCCTACGTAGTGCATTGGCCAAACATATATGAAGTATCCGCTACTTGGGATAGGTATTTTGAGTTTTTCCATGGCTTCAACGACTTCCTTACCCACCCCTAAAGCGGTGGCGTAGATAAGCCACTCTTTCCAGATAACTATGTCTTCGGGTTTATACTTCTGTATCATGGCGAAATCCTTAAGCATGTTTCTGAATGCACTCCACTCCAGTTTTTCTTTATAGTTATCTTTTTTCCACCGCCCAAATATTTGGGATGGTGCTGCCGCCGCAACAAAGTTCTGGACCCCTAGAATAAAGAGAGGTATGGCTAGCTTGGTGTTGTAGGGAGCAAAGACCTCGTCACTCCCCCAGATGAAGAGTACTAGAAATGCCAACATTATGAATAAACCGCCGAGCATTCCGAACCACGGCCTAATAGTGGTCACATACTTTTTCGCCAAGCTCTTCATCCATGAGGGAGTAGTCACTAAGCTATTCATGTGGGTATACAGCGATTTCTTCCTTATCCTGTCAAACTCTTCAACCCTCTCCTTAAGCTCCTTTATATTGAATTCCTCTCCTCCCCAGTGCTTTAGGAAATCAAGCACATCCTTTTCGTATCTATCAACCTCTCCAGGCGAGGGCTCCCTCTTAATTCTCACAATAATGTTTTCCTTATCCCCAGTGATTTCGAGAATTCCTCTTTTCTCAAGATCCAGTATTGTTGCGTATAGTGCATTTTGGTCTATTGCTAATGCATCGCTATGGAAAAGAAGGTTCACAAGCCAAGGCTTCTTCTTAGGGTCTGGAACATAGCTTAAGTACTTAGGAACTGTGAATTTCTTTTCCTTACCTTTCCACAGATATATAAGGAGTAATATAAGCGGGTAGAGAGCGCTTATTCCTAGCAGTAGGAAAGAAAGTGTTTTAATGCCTCCATATTGAAACATATACCAACTGTTAGCATCTGAGGCCATTTGGAGCGCATCAGAAACTTCCTCGACTTCACCAGGTATGTTTATGCCTTTATCCTTCTCATACACCAGCTCGACTTCCAAGAGCTGGTCTTGAGGAGACCATCCGCTAATAACGATCTTATTTCCCTCTTCACGAACTTCATAGTCCGGGACATGGACAAAGATACTTTTTACAGCATCCTCCAGATTAACTATAGTGACGTTCACGACTGAGTAAGTTATGTGCTCCCTTGCCAGCATTAAGTTAAGGTGGCAGTTAGCGGCATCGCACTGAAGAGGTGGATGAAGAACATACTCAAACTTAACGGTGTAGACACCAGCGGGTATCCCAAGAGAGAAATAGCACCCTGCCTCATTCAGGTAGGCTTTATGCCTTATACTTTGAATGTAGAGAAAGGTCTCGGGCCACATATATACTTCACCCTCATAGTCCTTCATATAGGATATGCTGCCGGGCGGGCAGGTAACGTTTCTGAATTCAATATATGGACGTGGTAAGGGCTCGATACTTAATGGAGCCTCCCAATATCTGTAAAGCATAGTGTATTCCCGGTCTGCATAGATGTGATACCTGAAGACCTCAACAAGCCTACCGTCTGGATATAGGACAGCTGAATACTCAGCTTCGGGAGTGCTTGATGAAGGAACACTGTTAAATATAGCAACAGCTAGAATGCCTAAAAGCGCGGAAATTATGAGCACTATAGTTAAGGCTCTCAGTTCCACCATAGGTTAGCCTCCACAATTAGAATTCTATTCTGGGCCTCTCCTCTGCCTCGGAAACCCCGAGCTCTAAGTATGCAAGCTTCTTAAACCCGCTGAACCTAGCCACTATTTTGGAGGGGAATGTGTCTATCATGGTGTTATACTGCTGAACGATATTATTATAGGTGTAGCGATGCCGTGCAATCTCATCCTCAATTTCCCTCACCGACTGCATTAACTCCTTCACAGCCTCGGAAGTCTTGAGCTCAGGATAAGCTTCAACAACAGCGAGTAGCCTGCCCAATATTCCTCTCGCCTCCCGCTCAATCTTGTTAATTTCCTCTGGAGTGGCTGCACCTATAGATGACCTTAACGCGGTCACCTTCTCAAGTACTTCCTTCTCGAACTTGGCGTAGCTCTTCACAGAATCCAGTAGCTGCCCAATCAAGTCAAGCCTTTTACGTATAGCCACCCTAACCTGTCCTAGTGTTGCTTCCGAAGCATTCCTCAATGACTGGAATCTATTGTAAACAACTACATAGTATATTAAGAAAACAACGATAGCTAAACCGATAATGCCCCAAATTATTTCTGTTGCACCCAACTTCACTCCCATCTATAGATGCATACTGTAATAAATGCGTTTCATTCCACATAGTATTCAGTAACTTCATTAAAGGAGCAACTCTTCTCCTAAAATTGGGAAAAATAATCCTAACTTAAATCCAAGTTCAAGAATTCATAGAAGTCCTTTTTCAAGCTCATTAAGTATGGCCTCTCCCATCTCTTGGGTGCTAGAAGTTCCCCCCAGATCAGGGGTGCGCACTTTCCCATCCTCCACGACTTTTTTAACAGCATCCTTTATTCTGCGTGAGGTGTTCAATGCTTTATCATCGTCGTGCCGAATCCCCACATGCTCTATCAGTAAGGCGGTTGCAATTACTGCACTTATAGGGTTTGCAATACCTTTCCCCGCTATGTCTGGAGCTGTTCCATGAACAGGCTCGAATACTGCAGTGTCACTACCTACTTGAGCCGATCCACATAACCCTAGGCTTCCCGTGATACCCGCGGCTAAGTCACTTAATATGTCTCCATACAGATTAGGTGTTACAATCGCTCCGAATTTCTTAGGGTCTTTAGCTATCCAATAGGCTGCCGCATCCACAAATAGTTCATCAACTGCTATTGCATGATTCTTCACTACTTCCCAAAAAACTTCGCGGAAGAGGCCATCACTCTCCTTAAGAATGTTGGCTTTATGCACTAATGTAAGTTTTCGATAGTCCCTGCTCTCAGCGTACTCGACCGCTTTCTTAATTATTCGTAGGGAACCTTCGTATGTAGCTATTTTCATAGAGAAAGCGACATTATTTATCCTTCCCTCAAAGCCGCTGTATAGTCCCTCAGTATTTTCTCTAACTATCACCAAATCGAAATCCTCATGTAGCGATACCCCCTTAAATCCTGTGAAAGGTCTTATGTTGGCATAGAGCTGCAGCCGCTGCCTTAAATAAACATTTATGCTTCTTATGCTTCCAGGCCCTGGGGGAGTCATTAAGGGGCCTTTGAGGGTGGCATCAAGGGATCGAATAAGCTCCAGACCTCCATCCTCTATAATTTTTCCTGTTTTTTTGTAGTAGTTGTAGCCTGCCTGAATTTCTATGAGGTCAATGTTCAGAGGAAGTGCACGAATAAGTTTCTCTGCTTCACCAATAACTTCGGGCCCTATACCATCTCCTCTTATTAGCCCTACTTTATATCCCATGGCAGCCCCCCATGTTTTCTAATATATTTCACTATTCCTCCTTCGCGGAAGATCTCGAGAATTTCTGGAGGGTAAGGTCTAAAATTCTCCTCCATACCTTTCGTTAAGTTAATTATCAGTCCTTTATGGAGGTTCACTTCAATAATGTCTCCCTCCTCAGTAACGTCCGGAAGGGTCTTCACTGTTATGGGAGGTAGGCCAAGATTCAGCGAGTTTCTGTAAAATATTCTGGCGAACGATTTAGCAACCACTGCCGAAATACCTGCCATCTTAAGTAGGGCAGGGGCATGTTCCCTGCTGGAGCCCATTCCAAAGTTATTTCCAGCTACAACGATGTCTCCAGGCCTCACTTTCAGGTGGAGATCTGGAATAACCTCCTCGAAGAGATGGGGAAGCATGCCTTCCAAGCTCGAAATCGATCCGAACTTATACTTCCCGGAGATTATATGATCTGTCGATATATTATCTCCGAAAACCCATGCTCTACCTCTGTAAACCATTTCCAGCCTGCTCATCAAGCACCACCAATAAATTCTCTTGGATCAGTTATTCTTCCAGTCACTGCGGAAGCTGCAGCCGTTGCTGGGGAAGCTAAATATATTCGGCTTTCTTTATGACCCATTCTCCCTGTGAAGTTCCTGTTTGTTGTGGAGATAGCTACCTCACCTTTAGCTAGTAGTCCGAGATGTGCACCTATGCATGGGCCACACGTTGAGTGGGCTAGAAAGCACCCGGCCTTCAGAAGTTCTGCAGCGATACCTTGGGTAACGAGTTCTTCATAGATCCTGCGGGAAGCAGGTATAGCTATGCATCTAACACCTTCCTTGACTTTTCTTCCTTTAAGTATTCTGGCAGCCGTGACAAAATCCTCGAACCTTCCGTTAGTGCAGGAACCTATGAATACCTGGTTCACCTCTACTCCTTCGAATTGTGTAACAGGAGCCACGTTATCAACATTAGGGGGTGCAGCGACTTGAGGTTCAAGATCATTAAGCATGATGGTTATTTCATCCTCGTACTTTGCGTTAGGGGAAGGCTCCACTTTTTTAGGTGTATAGTTGAAGCTTTCCTTAAACCACTTCATGAGTAACTCATCCGTTGGGAAAAGCCCAGCCTTAGCTCCTGCCTCGACAGTCATGTTAGATATAGTCATTCTTGAGGCCAAACCAATGGTTTTCAGCCCTTCTCCAAGGAACTCTGCTGCCTTATATGTAAGTCCAGCAACACCTACCTCGCCAATTAGCTTAAGTATTACATCCTTACCCATTAACGGCTCAGACAGACTCCCCTCTAACTCAACCTTCACTGTTTCGGGGATCCTAAGCCACGTCTTCCCTAATGCCATAGCTATAGCTATGTCTGTGCTCCCAACTCCTGTAGCGAAGGTGCTGAAGGCTCCTAAAGTAACGGTGTGGCTGTCGGCACCGAGGATAAGCATTCCTGGGCGAACTATCCCGGATTCAGGAATAACTTGGTGACATATTCCCTCACCTACATCGAATAATTTGATATTATGCATCCGGGCAAAATCTCTCATTTTTCTGTGAACTGTTGCAGCAGCAACTGTCGGCGGGGGAGAGGCATGGTCAATAACTAACACAACTCTTTCTGGGTGCTTTATTTTATTTA
>CAZFVC010000021.1:0-15494 GCA_964522175.1 uncultured Desulfurococcaceae archaeon | reverse complement strand
GCCTCCCTAAGCCGGTCAGCTGCCGCCTTCCTCAACAATCATCAGGGGCCTGGAAACGATTATCTTTGCTTCCTCAGGCCTGTACTTCCAGTCGGGTGGTAGCACACCTTTCCTCTTATAGTACTTAACCAGCCTATGGATCTTTGCCTCAATCTCTATTAGGCCTCTCTGAGAATGTGTGTCCTTAGGATGCTCCTCAAGATGCCTCCTCAGATTAACTGCCCTTCTCATGAGGTTGTAGAGATCCTCAGGAAGTGCGAGCCTGATGCCGTACTTCTCCAGAACCTTATGGAGCTTAACACCCAGCACAGACCTAGTGAGAGGGATTCCGTACTGGTCCCTTAAAATAATGCCTATCATGGATGGAGGATAACCCTTCTTCGCGAGCTCCGCTATGATGAGCTCAATCTCTTCAGGAGAGTACTGAATCCATTTAGGCGCAACCGTTGTTGGAGGCCTTGTCGAGTGCGACTTACCCTTCTCCTTACTCTTGTTCATTCCTCTTCTCCCTACACGTAGAGATGTTAAGGTTTAAAAGTTGTTCTCAACCAGTCAGCCATAGCTCTGAAGGCCGCTGCCCTATGGGAAAACATGTTCTTCTCCCGAACACTCATCTCTGCGAAGGTCCTGATCTCACCCTCAGGTACGAATATCGGGTCAAAACCGAATCCTCCGCTCCCCCTAGCCTCAAAAGAGATCCCTCCCTTAACCTCCCCCCGAAATATCTTGATTCCTTCCCCAGGAACCCGTAAGGCGATGACTGACTTGAAGAAGGCGTCCCTCATCTGAACACCTTCCATAAGCTTAAGTATTCCTGAAACACCGATCGTTTTAAGGACGTAGGCACTGTAGACCCCTGGAAACCCCTTCAACGCATCTATAAATAACCCAGCATCCTCAGCGAAGAACAAACCCTTAACTAAGGGAGAAGCGTTCGCGGCCGAATACAGTGCGACCTCCTCCAGAGTCTCTGCCTGAATCTCTTTCTTAGGCAGCCCCACCTCAACAACTTCGATACCGTACTCCGAACCAAGCTCTCTGAATTCCCTCAGCTTCCCCTCATTCCTCGTAAGTACCTTAACCTCCAACCTTCCTCCTCTCCTCAACATATCTCCCCCTCATACGTATCTCCTTCACAACATCCATTAATTCCCTACTCCTCTCACGACCGGCGACAGAGGAGTAACCCTTAAAGAAGCTTCGGAGAAGAATCTCCTTAAACCTGAAGTGTGCGCTCTCAAGAACCCTTATGAAGAGATGTATATCGGTTCCGAAATCCTCCATCTTGCTAGTGAATCGGGATAGGCCGAAGTCAATAATGTATGGAGTATCCCGGAAAATAATGACGTTCGAGGTCGTTAAGTCTCCGTGGGCTATGCCTAAACCATGCATTAACGCCACATACCTCCCTAACGCCTCCACATACTTCCGTGCCCTACCAAGGGTCTCCTCCTTAATCAATTCCTTGAGGAGAGGACCCTCCACATACTCTAGAAGAATTAGACCGTCGGAGGGGTCAACGTAGAGAACTGCAGGCACAGGAATCCCTGCGAGACGAAGCTGCGAAATAATCTTAGCCTCAACCTCAGTCCTACGCCTCCTCAGAGCCTCATCAAGATCCTTCGACCTATATGGCTTCCGAACCCGTACCTTAGCAATAACCTCGACACCTAGGAAGGACGTCCTTAGTAGGAGGGCCTCAGCACCTAAAGCATGCTTAACAGCCTTAACCATCTCACCCACCGCCCCTAGCCATCCAGGGAATATCCACCTGGTCCAGCCTCCACCTCTGATTAACGCGGGCCTCCTCCACCTTAACAGTAACTCCCTCCCTGAACGCTAAGAGACCTGTCCACGCAATCATCACGCCATTATCCACAGCATACTTCGGGGGAACGACATATACAGACACACCCCTCTCCTTAGCCATGGCCTCAAACTTGCCTCTCAGAATCCTACTAGCCGCGACACCGCCCACAAGCATGATCTCTTTCTTCCCTGTGTGGGATAGGCCTCTCTCAGCAACCTCAACGATTGCTGAGTACGCAACCTCCCTAACGCTTAAGCATATGTCGGGGAGGCTCCACTTCCCCGACCTGTAGGCTTTGAGGGCCGCTGTAAGTAGGCCCGAGAAGGAGACATCCTGCCCCTTAACCACGTAGGGGAGGTCAACGAATCTCTTACCTGACTCGGCACATATCTCAAGCTGATGCTTCTCCTCCACCACGTAGGGAGGTGCGAGACCTACCTCCCTAACGAACGTATCTATGAAATTCCCTAAGGCTATGTCGAGAGTTTCCCCGAAAACCCTGTATCTGCCGGCCTCATACGCAGCTATTATCGTGTTCCCTCCGGAAAGATACACAATGAGAGGGTCTTTAGCGCCGGTAAGGACCTTACCTATCTCCACATGGGCCACAGCGTGATTAACCGGGACTAGCGGCTTCCCGTAATATGCTGATAGGGCTCTAGCGAATGTAGCGCCCACCCTCAGGCAGGGGCCTAGACCTGGCCCTAAAGCAACCGAGAACGCATCCACTTCATCAGGGGTGATGCCTGCCTGCTTAAATGCCTCCAAGATAGTTGATGGGCCTTCACTCATGAAGTGAAGTGAAGCCTCCCTCGGATGTATACCTCCCTTCTCTGGCACGTACTTAGTTCTAGCGTCCGCAAGAATTAAGGGTTCAGAATCCTGAACAATGCCTACGCCGAAGGTGTGTGCAGTTGATTCAATACCTAAAACAATCATGGATAACGGCTACCCTTCCCTCACATACTCTACGTACCCGCAGTAGCCGCACTGCCATCTAGGTTCAGGCTTCTTATGGAACGCCATAACCCTTCCACACTTAGGGCATACCTTATTCTTCAGCCTGATGGTTCCAGTGCTGTAGTCATATTCATACAGCTTATGCCTCTCCGCCACTCTTCTTCCCCCGCTTCAGAATATATTCCGGCTCGAAGTAGTTCAGCCTCTTAACCGAGTCGTAGATGTGGGCCTTAAGCTTGGAGCGGCCCATACCGAACTCGCTCTTGATGTACTTAATCACTACCAGTCCTGCGTCCTTAGAATAAAGCTTAGCGAGCGCGTCTATCACCACCTGCCTAGGCGGGGTTCCTTTACCCATATGGGTAATGACCCCCTCCACCTCGACACGTCCTATAACCTTGTTTACCCTCTCCTTAGTCACCTGTAGGAGGGAACCGTCCTCAAGCGTGACGGTTTTGAGCGCGTCTACCTGTTCCGTCATCCTCTCACCTCAAGTAGATTAGATACCCCCTTATAATGTTTCTTAGCTTCCGAGCCTAATAGCGTAACGGCCCGGGACCTTAATCCCGAGCATTTTAGCTATCTCGGACTTCTCAACATCTATAACTATGACCATGCCCGCCCAGTTCTCTGTGAAGCTTTCGTTCCCGCAGACCGGGCACTTACCTACCTCCGTAGGCACTAGGAACCTGCATTTAGTGCATGCCTTGAAGTGCTTTCTCTCCCCCCTAGCTGGCATGCCTCAAACCCTCCTAAGCTTCCCTAAGGCAGGCTGCTTCATAGTCATACCTATACGGATATGTGTCGGTGGAGCCATACTCACGTTAACTATCCTGCCCCTCACGAGATCTCCCTTACCTACCACCAGCTTCGTTTCCTCACCTTTCAGAGACGCTGTTAGCTCATCGTAACTCATCTTATCGTCAGCTATCTGGGAAATATGGACGAAAGCATCAAGCGGGCCTATATTCACGAATATCCCTATCTTCTTAACGTCAACGACTTCACCCTCAACAACCTCATGCATTATGGGGAAGTAGGTAAGCAGATCCGCCTGAGTCTTGTGGTAGGTTGCTCCATCACCTGGAATAATTAGGCCTTCCGGATTCACGTCCACGTGCCATACAGCGATCACGAGGCCTAAATCCGGATCAACACGCCCAAGATACTTATCCCTTAACTGGTCGTAGGCTATCCTCGCCAGATCCTCGCCGAACCTGTCAGGCGGGATCCTCACTATGTCCTCAATCGACACAACCCTGAACACACTCAACACCTGCTAGGTAAGATTTATACGGGCTTTATTAAGCGTTCCACGTCAGCCCTTACTGAACCTCCTCTTACCGGCCCACCAGGTAATCGTTCGAACACCGATTTCCTTAGCCCTCCTCCTCAAGTCAGCATCCAGCGTTACGAGTATGTGTTCCGGATGGGTTGAGAGGAAATCAATTATCGCATCATCCACAGGGCCTCGGGTCTTGAACGGAATTACTTTCACCCTACCCATAGATGATGTTAGAGCGAGTCTGGCGGCCCTACCTCTTCTGCTGCCGAACCTTTGGGAAAGTTGCTTAAGCTCATCAACAACCCCTTGAAGGGTGTAGAACTCTACAGGCTCCTTAAGGAAGTCCTCCAACTTCTCGAATATGTCTACACCTTCGAAGATTAGGAGGAAGGCGCTGGTGTCTAGAAGAAGCCTGAATTTAATGCTTTTACTGCCCGACAATCTTCCCCCAGCCTACGAGCCTCCAGCGGCCCAGAACCTGTCTGCTTAAAGCAACCCTCATACCTTCCCACACGACGACGGGCCTACGTAGTGTGACCTCAATAACGTCCTTCTTAAGGGTCGTTATCATGCCTAAAGTCACTGCACCGCCTGCAGTAATCATCAGCCTCTCACCCTTAGCTAGAGGAGCGACCTTAATCAGTTCCCTCGTCCCTAGGACTCTCTCCATCAGCTGGTACTCGACAGCTATCCTGTTCACGGGATCGGGGAGGGTTCCTGCCTTACCCAGAACGTTACCGACAAGCCTGTCCGACTTCGTTAGAGATGGGTCGAGGGAGGTTCCTATAGCCACTAAGCCTCCGGGCTTCGCCTCCTCATAGAAATACTTTCCGAACCTGATGCTGACGACCTCAGTGGTTAGAGGTATGTACTCCTCCTTCATCCCTGACCTTATCCTGACCCCTGGCTTGATCTCTATCTCGTCCCCAACCTTCAGAACTCCTCTGAGGAGGGAACCGCCTACAACACCCCCAACAAGATCATTGGGCGGCGTTCCAGGCCTATTCACCTCGAAGGACCTCACAACGAACATCAGAGGGGACGAATCAAGATCCCTCTCTGGAGTAGGTATCTTCTTCTCGATCGCAGTGACTACAGCATCGATATTGGTTTTGTGGAGTGCTGAAACGGGAATTATGGGGGCGTCCTCGGCGAAGGTGCCTTTAAGGAAGTTCCTTATCTGCTGGTAGTTCTTAAGGGCCTCCTCCCTGGAGACCACGTCAACCTTGTTCTGGACAACGACAAGGTTTTTGACGCCTATGATTCCGAGGGCGGCGAAATGCTCCCTCGTCTGAGGCTGCGGGCAGGGCTCGTTAGCGGCTATAACCAATATTGCCCCATCCATTAAGGCGGCTCCGGAAAGCATCGTTGCCATGAGAACCTCATGGCCCGGAGCGTCTACGTAGGAAACGCTCCTCCTATACACAGCTCCCTCGCATGTGGGTTCGGTCCTGAATTTCTCCGGCTCCTCCAGTCCTGGACACTCGTAAATATCTCCGTCCGCGTAGCCGAGCTTTATAGTCATAGCTCTCTTAAGTTCTTCGGAGTGCCTAGCTGTCCAAACACCTGTTAAGGCCTGAACGAGAGTTGTCTTGCCATGATCTACATGACCGATAACTCCGATGTTTACCTCAGGCTGCCTCCTCTGACCCTGACTCACTTTCCTCACCGCCCTTACCGAACTCGTCAGAGGTGAATCTGTCTATAAACAGCACCTGTTTAATCCCTTCGATCCACACAATTATGTCCTTAGCGACCAGAAACTTCAGTATATGTATACCGTCACTCATCCTCATCTCTTTAGGCAACTCTATTCTTGCCACACCTTCCTCTAAATCAACCTTGATCTGGTCTAGATCAACCTTCTTAACCCTCCTCTTAACTAGGTGCTTGATCTTCTCCTCAACATCCTCAACCATCCTAACTATCTTGAACACGAACTTCAGAGTCTTCCCTGCGAGGGGGTGGTTGAAGTCAACAGTTACTCTCCCCCCACCCACAGAAATAATCCTGCCTGTATTATTACCTATAGTAACCTCCTTACCTATCTCGGGAACTATATTATTCCTTAGAAATATCTTGCGAGAAAACACCTTAACCTTCTCAGGCTTCCTCTCCCCGTAAGCCTTCTCGGGAAGTATCACAACCTCATACTCCTTACCTACCTCCTCAGCATTCCTTAAGGCCTCCTCAATACCCTCAATATACCTCCCCTCACCGATGATGAAGAGCTCGGGCTCGTAGGACCTCTCCGGATCGTATTTATTGTATAGCTTAGCGTCGCTTTCCTTAGTCGTCTCTATCAGCTCGTCCGTCTCCTTCACGAAAAGAGAGTACTCCACCAGTAACATATCTCCATCTTTGAAGGCCACTCTATCCACCTTCATGAATACGTAAGTCTGCCTTTTAAGTTATAGGTAAGAACTCAGCGAGTAATTCCCGCACCCCAAACCTCCAGAGTGAAGGGCTTCTCAAGGAAGCCGTTGAGCAGCATCTGAACCTTCAGGAAATGCTTAATCACCCAAAGAACTGTTTCCGCATGCCTGCTTAGCCTAGCCCCACCAATAACGGACTTCCCCCTAGCGAGAGCTAAGTAAACGAGAATATTGTCCGACATGTGTGTGTCGAGAGCCATCCCGGTGCTCAAGTCCTTCAGAAGCTTTGAAGCTGCCTCCCTACCAACCTCCTCAGCCCTCTTACCTCTCGCACCTAAGGCGTCCCCACCGATCAATGCTTCCCCGGCCTTCGCCCAAACAACAATCCCTGAGCCAGGTCCTAGGTGAGGGTCGTCCCTACCCTCATAATGCTCCAATTCGATACGGATAGGTGCCTTAACACCTCCCTCCACCAGCCTCCTCCTCGCCGCCTCAGTCTGCCTGCGGGCAACATGGGACGGTAACCTAACGCAGTGTGAGACACCTTCAACAAGCTCGATGTTTTCCCCTCTGGTGGTTAGCGTTAAAGGCTCCAACTCTCCTGGAGGTTCAGGAACCTCGAAAACCACCTTACCCCCGCCTCTAGGGTAGTGACCTCTCCTAATCAGCGATGCCTCAACCACGTAACCCATTCTCTTAAGATGCGGAAGCATCACGTGCCTGACGTAGTCTATGGGCGGTGACCAAGGAACGTCAGTTCCTCCCATAAGAGTTACCCGAACTCTTCCAGGCGCGTAAAGAAGTATGGGGGCTAGAGCCTGGAAGATCAGTGTAACGGATCCTGCCGTGCCGACATTAAACTCGAAGCTGCCTGAACTAATGGATGACGGTCTGAAAACTATTCTCCTCGAACCTACCTCCGCACCCTCCACAGATGCTTTACATATTTTCGCTGCTGCATGTATTGCTGTTAGGTGCTGGCGCTTGAGGCCGGGGTTAGGCCTCTTAGCCCTGATGTTATAGACCTCGAGATCTTTCCCGGTTATGCAGGAAAGCGCGACCGATGTTCTGAGGATCTGGCCTCCTCCCTCACCATGCGACCCGTCGATACGGATCACTTATCAACACCCGTTACCTCCCTAAGCCTCTCTGTACCATTGATCTCGTCAATAAGGGAAGCAACTGAGGCCGGGACAAGCTTCCTCCACTCATCGCTTCCTGAGAGGATGAGTTTCCTAATCCTTGTGGATGAGTAGATCCCTCTATCGTATGGAGGAGGAACTAAAGGCTCGATGCCCGCATCCTTGAAGAGCCTTAGGACTAGAGGGTTTCTAGCAACTCCGTAGGTGAATCTCGGCACATACATCTGGACGTAGAAAGGCCACACTGAATTCATCAGTATGTCAGGTATCGGTATTATGTATACTCTGTCGAGATCTATTTCAGCTTCCTTAAGAGCCTCCTTAACCATGAGAACTCTCTCACCGGCCGTGAATGGATTTACCACGGTGTGGGACTCTTGGGCAGTACCTATACCTATGATGAGCTCGTCAACCTTTCCTAACGCCCACCTAATCACCTTAATATGGCCCCAATGAATCGGTTGAAACCTTCCGGGAAACAAAGCCCTAGTCTCTCCAAACCAACCCATCCAGAACCCCTATCTATGAACCTCACGCAGTATTAACTGCTTTACTCTAACCTCCTGAGAACGACCCTGCCAACATCGCCTAGAAGCTCCCTAGCGCTCCCCATATACCTAGCTATCTCGAGAAGGCCGTAGGAACCCACATACAGAGCCAGCTCCCCTGGAGACACGTGGGAGAATGACTTAACTAGTTTGCCCACGAACCTCCTCCCCCCGGCCGACACCTCAATAGCGGAGCCGTAGGTCACGTCAAGAAGTTCCTCAATATCTTTAAGGGAGGAGTCAAGTAACGCATTGCCGAAGTCGTCGAAATAGAGAACACCTACAGAGACAGCTCCCTTCCCAACAACCTCAGGCTTTCTGGGAAGAGAATCAATCCTGACAAGCTCCTCCACCTTAATAGGTGTGCCTAAAGCATTCACGTCTGCACCGCATACAAGCCTTGCCGCAGCCGGGGAGAAAAGGTCTCTCCCATGGAAAGTCTCAATATCTGAAGGTATTCCAGCGACCTCCCTCTTAATAACCCAGGCAGTCTCAACCCCGTCCTCCAAAGCTGCCGGAATGAAAAGGCCGTTATCAGGCCCAACATACCAGAACCTCCTGGACTTAATTATTACTGCTCTCCTCTCACTTCCCACGCCGGGATCTATAACCCCCACGAAAACCGTGCCTTCAGGGAAGTACCTCTGGGAAATCTTGAGGATGTGGGCACCTAAAACAACGTTGTACTTAGGGACCCCGTGCGTGAGGTCTATTACCTCCGCCTCCGGACAGAGCGTAGCTATAACTCCCTTCATCATGCCGACGTAAGGATCCCTGAGCCCGAAGTCCGTGATGAGAGCGATAACCTGCCTCACTTCTTAAGCCTCCTCAAAATAAGTTCGAGGTAGGATAGAGTTATGTTTTCCTCGCCTGCAAGCCCCAGCATCTCCTTAACCTCATTAAGCCTCCTGAAATACTCCTCCTTGCTAGGCGGGTTCATCATCTCCACCTCTATGAAGCGGCCTAAACCCTCCACATCGTCGAGATATACCCTCACATCACCCCCGGAATCCATAACCTTCCTCACCTTACTAACCCTGTAAAGCTCGAAGCCTAAGCGCAGAAACACTTCAGCAAGCTTCCCGGGATCATCAACACCCACACTAACCTCCTCCCTAGCCTTAACATCGCTCTCGATAGGTTCCCCCTTATACGTAACCTCCCCCGCACATCTCCCTGAGGCCAGGTCACACCTCTCCCTAACCCGGAAAGCTATTCTCTCGGCCGGAATACCTACACATCTCCTCAGATCTATGTAGTGATCGACCTCCCTGAAGTGACCGATAACGCTCCATCCCCTCCCCTTAAGGACCTCCTCAACCTCCTCAAGGTCTTTAACAGGGATCTTAACCTCATACTCCTTCATAGAAAATACCTACCAATACCTTATCCTGAAGTCTTTAAACTCCCCCCTATATTCCTCCCACTCCACATCAACCCTCTCAACCACAGCCCCCGGAGGGCCTCGATGCGCCCACCGAATGATTTCCTCGACAGCCTCCCTAGGCCCCTCAACAACAGCCGACACGCTTCCGTCGAGTTCGTTCATGACCCACCCCGTGACACCTAGCTCGTAGGCCTTCTGCCTCATCGAAGACCTGAAGAAAACCCCCTGAACTATCCCATATATTCTGAGCCTTGCCCTCACATAGTCCGGGGATTCCTTACCCACAGAAATCACCACTAATTAATGCTTCACACCAAATTTATCTTGGTTATTTCAGGGTTGAAGGGCAGCTACCTAAAGATGCTGGAGAACGTGCTTAGCAGTCTGGAAGTAAGGGAAAACTCTCTGAAGCTGGCACATAGGTACGGATACCTCCCCTACATGGTTACTCGATACATCGAGATGCTTGGAGGGGGTGAGGAGGTGGAGGAGCTGCTGAAGTCCTTTGAGAAGCCTCTGAAGCATCACCTGAGGTGCAACACCCTTAAGGTAAGTGACTGCAGGGATCTTGAGGAGAGGCTGGCGAGGCTTGGAATCCATGCAGATAGGCTTGCATGGTGCGACATATGCTACCGCGTTTGCAGGGAGGGGGGAGTGAATCTCGGTGCCACTCACGAATTCCTAGCAGGGATGTACTACCTCTACAGGGGGGCGGCGTCCCTTATCCCTCCCATAGTCCTGTCTCCCGGTCCCGGCGATATGGTTGCTGATTTGGCTGCGGCTCCCGGAGGTAAGGTAACGCATATGGCTCAACTCATGGGGAATGAGGGAGGGATTCTAGCATCAGATATCAATAGGGAGAGGATGCGGGCCTTAAGAAGTAATGTTGAGCGGATGGGTGTCCGTAACGCAGTGCTGTTAAGGATTGATGCACGGAGACTCCCCTCAATCTTTCAGGGGTTCTTCACTAAGGTACTTCTCGACGCCCCCTGCAGCGGTGAGGGAATAATAATGATTGATCCGGGAAGGAAGAAGCGGACAGGTATTCAGGACCTACTGAAGTTCGGGAGGATGCAGGTCGAGCTGTTGAATTCAGCAGTGAATATAACTGCTGAGGGGGGACTGATTCTCTACACCACCTGCTCAATCGCTCCGGAGGAGGACGAGTTCGTTATTGCTGAGGTTCTGAGGATGAGGGAAGATGTCGAGATCCAGGAATTCGAACCCCCGATATTTATGTCGCGGGGAACCACGCATTACTTCGGGATAGATCTGCCTGAAGAGGTGAGGGCCTGTAGAAGGCTCTACCCACACATCCAGGGCACAGAGGGGTTTTTCCTATGTCTCCTGAAGAAGGTTTGAGGAAGAGTCCTAAATGCTGGAGGGATCAAGAGAGGATTCGGAGGGAGCTAGCTAGACTGTTCGGGAAGTCTCAGGCGGAAGCATCTCTCCGAGGAAAGGTTCCTTACATATGCGGCGGAAGGTTCATGGAAGCATACCTTGTAAGCGGAGATTTTCTGAGGATTATTGAGAAGATCGAGGCGTCTGGGAGGTATCCCTACTCGGCAGGGATTTATGTGGGCCGTCTCCGCAGGAGGAAGCCCACCCTAATCCCCTCAGCGGATTTCCTCACATACCTCTATAGTGTGTTGGGTAGGCCGTTAAGGGCATTAACTGTGAGCGAGTCCGGTCTGAAGCCGTTCCTCTACGGGAATGACATTCTTAAGGCGTCCGTTATCCGGTGCCACCCCCCTATCGATGAGGGTGAGGTTGTTGGGGTTCTGGGAAGGGATAACGTAGTGTACGGTGTCGGGTTATCGAAGATAGCTTCATGCAGAGAGATACAGGGCCTTAAACCCACCGATCCTGTGGCGCTTAATGTTTTCGATGTCGGGTGGTATGTGAGGGGAGGCACTACACTTAAGGAAAGGAAGTTTAAGCTTCAGGGATAGACATACTCCTCACTGAACTTCTTCATGCCCCGCGAGCTGCCGCGTCTAAGCCACCTAACCGCATCCTCAACATCGCGGATGAGTATGCTGCCGACATGGCTTACGGTCTCAGCCCCTAGGAATTCTGGGTGTATCTGGGCTGTGGGGCCAGAGAGTATGACCGGCCATGCGGAAGGTTTAAGGTATTCGAGAATTATGTCCAGCGTGTCGTTTAGTAAAGCAACACCTGTAATCACTGCAGCGTCAGCATCCCTAAGATATCTGGGCTCAAGGAAGTCTGGGAGAGCGCCCTCCCTTCTGAGGGTGGGATTCCTCTCGAAAACCATTACCTCCAGCCCCGCCTCCATCAACCTCCTCATAGTGTCCTTCATGTACCCAATGATCGCCACTTTCGCCCCCTTCTCCAAAGCATCAATCACTACGTCGGCGGCATTCATTCTCCGCATCTCCACACCCTTAAGGACGTATTGGGACACCGCGTTTGCTGCTGCGAGGCCTAATGCCCTAGCGACCAGGTGGTCAGTCGCTAATCCGCTAATAAGCCCACTCAGGTCCCAGGAAGGTATGTGAGGCACCTCCCTGAATTCCCTGTCACCGAACTCTTCAGGCATCGTGAGTGACACACCCATTGATATACCGGACGGCCCCTCCACAACTACGTAGGTGTAGGGGAAAGCAACCCCGTAGTCCTTCAGGATGAGGCCCTCCTCAGACGCCGCCTTGGTTGCCCTCTTAACCACATTATCCACTATCACGCCTCCTCCCTCCTAAAAGGCTTAGGTATTACGGCGAAGGAGCTGTCAATCCTGTGGACAAGCACCTCCACACCGTACACCTCCTTAATTATTTCGGGATTTATTACTTCCTGCGGGGTGCCTTCCTTAACCACCCTCCCCTTGCTCAGCATATACACCCTATCAGCTGCCAAAACAGGCTCGTTAGGGTTATGGGTAGTGAAGAGCACTCCCAGCTCCCTCTTCTTAGCGAGATAGTGAATTATCTCAAGCACCTTAGTGGAGTTTCTGAGGTCTAGATGCGAGGTGGGCTCATCAAGTATCAAGAGCCTAGGCTGCTGAGCTAGGGCACGCCCTATCCTCACAAGCTGGGCCTCACCTCCGGAGAGCTTCGTTACCTCCCTCCTCCTCAGGTGGGATATACCGAGCTCATCAATAATCTCGTCAACCACCTCCCTATCTCTGGAAGTTATTACGGGCATTAGGCCGAGGTGCGGAGTCCTTCCGAAAAGTATGTACTCCTCAACCGTGTAGGGGAACGCTATATATTCGCTCTGCGGAACCCACCCAACCAGCTTAGCGAGCTGCGAGCGGCTGTAGTTAGTTATGGGCTCCCCGAATATCCTGACCTCACCCGAGCTTGGGTGAATCATCCCCATAATTATCTTGAGGAGTGTTGTCTTCCCCGTCCCGTTAGGACCGAGAAGAGTCACCACCTCACCCGAATCCACTGAGAGGGAAACACCCCTAAGTACCTGGAGAACACCCTCATAACTGAACCTTACGTCCTTAACGTTCAGAAGGGTTGTGTCTGGATTCATTTCCTGCTCTCCCTCATACTCAGAATTGCTACGAAGATCGGGACACCTATTAATGAGGTGACGACGCTTAGAGGTATCTCAGCAGCTGACACACCTCGAGCTATATCGTCAGCGATCAGCATTATTAAAGCACCTATTAGGGCAGCAGCAGGGACAGCCCTCCTATTATCTGAGCCGACCACCTTCCTCCCCAAATGAGGCATAACCAGACCTATCCACATTATCTGCCCCGCCACAGCGGTGACCGCTGAAACCACTGTAATTGACGCGAATATTGCTGCGTTCCTGTAGATCTTCGGGTTAACACCTAAGGCCTTAGCCTGCTCATCACCGAGGGAAAGGATGTTAAGCCTCCATGACAGAATCCCTACCGCCACAGCACCCACTAATGCCACTGAGCCAGCTGTAACGACCTCATACTCTGTTAGGCCTGCGAAGGAGCCTAGGAGCCAGAAAGTTATTTCAGGAAGCTGCTTAAGCGGGTCCGCTAATGACTTAACGACCCCGACCCCTGCATTGAAGAGGGCTGCGCTCGCCATACCCGCCAAAATAAGTCTCAGAATCGAGCCCCCGTATCTAACCATCCTAGCCAGGAAGTAAGTGAACATCACTGCCGCAAGCCCTGAAACAAATGCGGACGCCTCGATAAGTGCGGCAATGCCGGTGAACATCAGTATACCTACAGCAGCCCCGAATGCCGCGCCCTGACTCACTCCTAGGATGGAGGGTGACGCTAGAGGGTTCCGGAAAACGGCCTGGAGGGCCGCGCCAGCCGCTGCTAGGGAGGCACCCGCTATAAGGGAGAAAACAACTCTAGGAACCCTTAAGCTGAGGGCGATTCTCGCTAAGGGACTCATTGTTAACCAATCGTTCAGGGTTAGTGGGAGACGGCCCACAAAAAGTATGGAGATTGAGGCTGTCAGAAGGATTAACGCTGTGAGAAGAATCATGACGCGGAAAAAACCTTTAGGCCCACCAGTTAAGGAAGACATTCTGCGGCAACCCCTCACTGAACCTCTGGAGGCACCAGCGATTCGGCGGTGTCTCTCGGCAGGTTGTAGAGAGTCATGAAGTACTCGATAACCTTCTCCTTAACGTCCACATCCCGGAAGAGATCCGGGTAAAGATGCTTAGTCATCCATAACACGCAGAGAATCCATTTAGGTGTCGGCATGTCCCAGCTGTCGAACCCTCCTGGCACTCCATAGACGTGGCCTTCCTTAACCGCCTTAACCGCTGACCAGTCAGGATCCTTCAGTATCTGCTGAGCGATGTCAGTGGGTGAAGGATCCGACCTATACGTCACCACGAAAACGTAGTCAGGGTTCCACCGAATAATCTGCTCCAGGTTCACAACACTCCAGCCGCTTGAACTCATGTTGGCTGACACCGAAACCCCTCCAGCCTTCTCCACAATCACGTTCTGGATCCAGTGCTGGCCAGGCACCTTAAACGCTATAGTGCCTCCCTTAGTGGAGTAGTAAAGGAACAGCACTCTAGGCCTTTCAGACTCAGGGACCTTAGAAACCTTATCATCGACAAACTCAAGAACCGACTTCATATAATCCACTAATTCCCTAGCCCTATCCTCCTCACCGAACACCCTACCCAGAGTAATGAAGCCACTGAAGAACTTCTCAGAAGTCTCCATATCCAGGTAAATTACCGGGACCCCTGCCTCCTCAATCTGCTTACCTCCCTTAGACCTCATATAGCTCTTAAGAACGACAACATCCGGATTGAGGGCAAGGACCTCCTCAGCGTTAAGATTCAGCGGCTCCATAGCCGTCTTATTCTCGAGGTATGGGTCAACAGCCTGCACTAGAGGGCTTCCAGCACTTGAAGTGTCCAAACCCACAATCTTTTCAGGGGCTGACTTGAAGGCATAGGCAGACTGAACAATTGTTCTAGCACCCTTCCCAGCGAAAACAATCCTCTCAATGCTTGGAGGCAGAGTTACGTTACGGTCGTAATCATCAATAACCCACGAAGTCTTCGAAGGGGTTGAAGTAACGGAAACATTCTCCTCGACACCGCCGACCGTGCCGCCGAAGTAGTAGGAACCTGCAAGAACCCCGATAATCACAATGACCAGAATGATGACCAGACCTGCTGTTTTCGTTAATCCTTTCCGTAAACACTTATGTTTACGATACTTCATGACTCATCATCGAAAATTAATTACATCCATTTACTTAAAACCTTTACGTTTATGAAGCATAAACCAGAACCCACTGAGCCATGCGGAGAAGTGAGAAATATAGTCACAGAGAAATTCCTTAATGCTTGCGCCACGCATAGGCCCAACCAGCACCGCGCCAGCCAGCGCTCTAGGTCAGCGTCAGCCTCGGGCTGTTGGGAGCGGCGGGCATACACCCCCGCCCCATCAAACCCGTCTTCTACGGGAGCCCTCGTCGCCGGAGTTTCCCCCGGCGAACGGCCGCCTCTTTTCGGGGAGGGGTTCCCGCTTAGATGCTTTC
>CAZFVC010000020.1:15784-16260 GCA_964522175.1 uncultured Desulfurococcaceae archaeon | reverse complement strand
TATGTTTTTCACATAAGAGAAAATTAGTAGGAGATAATTAATTATTATTATTATGAAGATGGATAAAAGAAGAAAAACTTATTTAACCATATATAAACCAATTACTGGTGAATTTACTATGAATCGTAGATTCCGTAAAGCATTAACTAAAACTGCAACAATCAGTATACTAGTCATTATAATATTAGCGATAATAGGTGCAGCAGCATACTGGTACTACACCCAGCCAACGGGAGGTCCAACCACCACCACAGAATCACCCACGACCACAACCACAACTCCAGAGAAACCCGAGATTAAGGAGATTAAGATCGGCCTTATAGAGCCTTTGACAGGAGCTCACGCAGTATTCGGACAGGAGGCTAAGGAAGCAGCCGAGCTTGTGATTGACGTAGTTAATAATGAGCTAGGAGGGATCAAGTCTCTCGGTGGCGCCAAGCTTAAGCACGTCGTACAGGACTCTGGAGAGAAGCCTG
>CAZFVC010000020.1:14016-15774 GCA_964522175.1 uncultured Desulfurococcaceae archaeon | reverse complement strand
GTTACTGAGAGGGAGCACGTTGTACTATTCATGGATGGTCTGGTTGACGATCTGACCCAGCACGGATGGACGTACGTCTTCAGGGCTGCACCTAAGGCGAGCTTCCATGGCAAATCAGCTGCAGACTTCATTCTACAGATGGCTCAAGATAAAGGCCTAGAGGTCAAGACAGCTATTGTCCTTAACGAGGACTCAGTCTTCGGTACCTACACAGGTGACGGTGCTAAACTAGAGCTAATTAAGAATGGTGTTTCAGTGGTGGATCACATCACTTACCCGTACGACATTACTGACGTGAGCTCAATAATCAACACCATTAAGTCGAAGAACCCTGACGTAGTGATATCAGTGCCCTACTTCCATGACGGTGTGCTTTTAGCTAAGGCCATTAAGGCAGCTGGTCTGAAGCTGATGTTCATTGCAGGTGCTGGAGGCTGTGGATACACAGACCCTGATTCCATTAACGCAGCAGGTGATGCTGTGCTCTACTACACGAACACCTACAGCTACAACCCTGCAAGGCCTACTGAGTGGAACCAGAAGATGGTGAAGATGTTCGAGCAGAGGTATGGAAAGATGCCTACAGAGGCTGGAGGAATCATTCTATACACGATGTTCACAATATATGAGGCTCTAGAGCAGGCAGGCAAGATGTATCCAAACGACCCGTTGAATCCTGACAACCTGAGGGACGTTATTCTGTCCTTAGACATGACTGACGACAACAGCATTGCTGCTCAGCTATATCCGACCGGCAGGATAAAGTTTGATCCTTCAGGAGACAACATATATGGTGGTACCGCTGTTCTGCAAGTGCAGGAGATCAGTGGACAGCTGAAGCCTGTGGTCGTGTGGCCTGATCCAGAGCCTGGAGTTCAGCCAGTATTCCCGAGGCCCGAATGGAGCCCTCAGAGTTAAGGCATTCCTAACTGAATAATTTTTAAATCCTTAACATAAAGTTTTTCTTTTTAACGAGACTTAATGAATTTAGTTAGTTAAGCTTTTAAGGATATCATTGAACTGAAAATAGAACATTGATAATAATGGGTGATGGGTCATGGATCCTGCCTTGATTGCTAACAACGTGATTGACGGAGTTCTTATGGGTATGCTCTATTCGCTGGTCGCATTAGGGCTAGCGTTGATCTTCGGCGTTATGGACATCATTAACTTCGCACACGGTGACTTCGTGATGATTGCTGCTTATTTAGGGTGGGTATTCGCTGTGGCGACGTTTATAGATCCCTCTGTCATGGCTATAATAACAGTTCCTCTGTTTTTCGTTATAGGTTTAGCAATCTATAAGTTGATTATTGAGCCTGTTCTGGGTGCAGAGCCCTTAATCCAGATAGCCGTAACTGTCGGTTTAGGGTATGTTCTCCAGAACATGGCTCTAGCCGTGTGGAAGGCTGAGCCAAAGTCCTTCCCAGACCCATGGTTCAATTACGGCATCGAGCTAGGACCCATATCGCTTTCGGTAGCTAAGCTTTTGGGTGCTGTAATCAGTGCAATATCGCTGATCCTAATACACTATCTCTTAACTAGGACGAAGTTCGGCCTTGCAGTTAGAGCAACGTCCGCTAATAGGGAAGTCGCACCTCTTATGGGTATAAGCGTGAAGAAGGTGTACGGAATCACTTTCGGTATAGGGACAGCGCTCACTGCTTTAGGTGCTGCCCTCTACATGGCTTGGGGACAAACCAACCCATACCTTGGCGCTTCCTTCAGCCTGCTTTCATGGGTCATCGTAGCTATGGG
>CAZFVC010000020.1:0-13916 GCA_964522175.1 uncultured Desulfurococcaceae archaeon | reverse complement strand
ATACTGATTATGGCTAGGGCCCTCATCTTCGCAGTGTTTGTGGTGGCGTGGAACATTATTGGCGGTTATGCAGGCCAGCTTGACTTAGCAGCCTTCGCATATATTGGGCTGGGAGGAATTGTTGCTGCACAGCTATTGACATTCTTCGGTCTGACGCCGTGGGTAGGGATGTTTGTGGGTGCTGTGGTGGCGATAGTGCTGGCTGTAGTGATAGGATATCCGACATTCCGTTTCGGAATTAAGGAGGTATGGTACGCGCTGCTGACATCCTCACTAGTGGTGATCCTTAACAATATATTCCATCTTGATCAGCTACTGGGTTCACTGGATCACTACTTACCGACGCCTTCACCAGGCCAGGAATGGCTCTACATAAAGTTTCCAGTGTATGAGTACATATACTGGGTTATTGTGGCGGCGCTTGCAGTAACCATGTTCATTAATATAAAGATCAGTAACTCGAAGACTGGCTACTACCTGAGAGCTATAAGGGAGGATGAGCTGGCTGCAGAAGCTTTAGGAATAGATGTGCGGAAGTATAAGCTGAAGGCTCTCATTAGCTATGCAGGGATCTTAGGCTTCATGGGCTATCTCTTCATAGTTATTGAAGGTACGTACTCCTATCACACCTTCAACAGTCCGCAGTCAATTATGGTGGCTATTATGGGCATTATTGGAGGTCTAGGATCTATAGGAGGTGCATTTACGTCTGCCCTCCTGCTGAAGGTTGTGGAGGAGTACCTTAGAGGAACCTTCGGATCAACGATCCCTGGTCTGCACCTGTTGCTATACGGTGTCCTATTAATCCTGGTAGGAATCTTTAAGCCGGATGGCTTAGCAGGCATATATGAGTGGTTCAAGAAGAAGTACCTCTCATCAAGAGGTAAGGAGGTGAGTGGGAAATGAGTTGGTCAGGAGAGATAATTCTCGAAGTAAATGACGTCGTTAAGAGGTTCGGTGGGATAGTCGCTGTGAATAAAGTGAACTTCAATGTAAGGAAGGGAGAGATTTTAGGGTTAGTAGGCCCTAACGGGGCAGGCAAAACAACACTATTTAACTGTATTACAGGTGTCTATAAGCCTGAGGAAGGAAAAATAGTGTTCAAGGGTGAGGAGATAACTGGCCTTCCTCCTCATAAGATAGCTGCTAAAGGGATAGCAAGGACTTGGCAGAAGGTAAGGCCTTTCAAGAAGATGACTGTTATAGACGCAGTGGTTGTGGGCGTTCTTCTAAGAACTAACGACCTTGCTGCGGCAAGGAAGAAGGCGGAAGAAATGCTTAGATTCATAGGGTTCCCTGAGGAGAAGTTCCATTATAAAGGCAAAGATATTACTCTTATGGAGCACAAGTTAGTTGACCTCGCTAGGGCTATAGCGACCGATCCAACGCTACTCCTTCTCGATGAGGTAGCGGCAGGTCTTAGACCTCACGAGATGGATAGGCTGGCTGAGATCTTGAAAAAGATAAATGAGGAGAAAGGAATAACAATGATAGTTGTGGAGCATGTGATGAGGTTCGTTATGGGCCTTAGCCAGAGGATGGTGGTAATGCATGAGGGACAAAAGATCGCTGAGGGCACGCCTGAAGAGATAGCCAACAATCCGAAAGTTATTGAGGCATACTTAGGCACGAAACCTGTTTAGGAGGTGAGGCGCATGAGTAATGAGATGCTTAAGCTCGAAAATATTGAGGCCGGGTATGGGGAGTTCAGAGTGTTACACGGAGTGAACATGGTCGTTAATAGAGGAGAGATAGTTGCCTTAGTAGGCCCTAATGGTGCAGGCAAAACAACAACCTTAAGGACAATTCTAGGAATGACGACTCTCTACGGCGGGAAGGTTTATCTTGCGGGGAAGGATCTTACAGGTATCCCCACACATAAGAGGGTTGAGCTAGGCATCACTATGGTCCCTGAAGGTAGAGGAATATTCAACCCGTTAACAGTGGAGGAGAATCTGTTAGCTGGTGCGTACACAAAGAGGGGAGAAGAGAAGCTGCAGGAAAGCCTTGAGTTCGTATACACTCTATTCCCTAGGCTTAAGGAAAGGAGGATGCAGAGGGCTGGAACACTCTCAGGAGGCGAGGCCCAAATGCTGGCGATAGGGAGGGCTTTGATGGCCCGTCCAGAAATCCTTCTGCTTGATGAACCCAGCTGGGGTCTGGCACCTAAGCTGGTTCTCGAAGTGTTTGACACCGTAGTGAAGCTGAGGAATGAGGCTAACATGACGATCCTGCTTGTGGAGCAGCATGTTAAGAACTCGTTGGAGATAGCTGACAAGGCCTACGTTATGGAGATGGGTAGAATAGTTCTGGAAGGCGGCGGTAAAGCACTGCTTGAAGACGAGAGGCTGAAGAAGGCTTACTTGGCCTTATAGCAGCTCTTAAACTATATTTTAATTTATTATTACTTCACTATGGTTCTTCCATAAATAACTGTCTTGAAGTGGTGGATCGGGTAGGGGGTAGGTTCTCCCCGGATCAGGGCTCCAATAATTTTTCTAGTAGTTGTCGTGAGCTTAAGTTTCAGAGCATCTTCCAGCTTAAAGAACCCTATCTCCAGAGACTCCTCGTTAGGTACTGGATCAAGGTACTTCTCAACATCAACTAAGAAATCGATAATTACATAATGATATTTCAATGAGCCCGAATCATCATACTTAATGAACTCGGTTATTGCAAAAGGAACAGCGCTTTCAGCCTTTAACCCGGTTTCCTCCTCTAGCTCTCTGAACACAGTCCTCGACAATTCCTCCCCAGGTTCAACATGTCCTCCAGGGACAGCCCACAGTCCAGCGGAGGGCGGATACTTTCTCTTAGCTAACAAGATTTCATCATCCTTTAGAACTACAGCACCCACTGCAATCTTAGGCCAACTCACGTTATTCATAGGCTCCCTAGTGAGTAGGTGGGAAACAGTAAATATTTTTAAATTAATACAACATGGTCAAAAAACTTGGGGGTGCTTAGATGTATGTCTTGTGGTAGGGGAGTCAAGCCTACTTCTCTCTTCACTGAGTGTCCTTTCTGTGGAGGTATTCTTCTTCCGGAGGAAGCTGAGGTTCCTACACCGAAGCCCTCTAAGGGAATTTGGGTTTGGGGGGACGGGCTCTTGGTGAGGGGTTTCAAATCGAGAGTGACGTTAATGGAAGGGAACACCCCTTTACTCCCCTCACGCACTATTAGGAAAGAACTAGGTGTAAGGAGATTATGGTTCAAGGATGAGTCCAGAAATCCTACAGGAACATTCATTGATAGAGGAGCTGCGTCTCTGCTAAGTGCTGCTCGCTCCCTAGGCTACAGGAAACTTATTGTGGCTTCGTCTGGGGATCTAGGTATTTCCATAGCTCAGTATGGCAGAGTTGCAGGTCTCTCCACGAAGGTTTATGTTGCGGGAACAGCTCCCACCTCAAAGGTGTATAGAACGATGTTGTTGGCGGACTCTGTAACTATTAAGGATTCATATCAGGATGCTGTGAAGTCTGTTGAGAGGCTTAAGCCGTCTGACGACGTAGCTAAAGTCACTTCCAGAAATCCTTTCCTTATTGACGGATATAGAACTCTAGGGTATGAAGTTCTGAGAGAGATAAAGTCAGTGTCCAGTGAGGACGCTTTCATAGTACCTGTCGGCGACGGAGCTCTTCTCACATCTCTTTATTTAGTTATGAAGCAGGTTGGAAGAATTCCTTCATTCTTCGGGGTTAGGGCATGTAGGGATACACCACTCATTAAAGATATTTATTCCAAAAAGCCTTTACTCCAAGACTTAATCAAGGAAATTATAGAGGAGTCTAGGGGTGAAATCCTGGAGGTTTGTGAGGAAGAGGTTCTAACTGCCTCAATACTGCTTATGAGAGAGGAAGGAATCTCGGCAGGGCCTGTAAGTTCTGCCCCGGTAGCAGCTATGCTGAAGGAAAGGGAGTTTTTTAGAGGTAGAAATAAGGTTGTGGCAATTCTTACTGGAGATCCCTTTATAGATGTAGCGCTTTTACGGAGGATGGGTGACTATATATACAAGAAAGGGTTTCGGTACGGAGGCCTAGGTTACACTAAGACGAAAATTTTAGAAATTATCTCCTTGAAGGGGCCGATACACCCTTACGGAGTATGGAAGGCTTTGAGGAAGGAGTATTCGGTCAGTATAGGATTGAGGGCTGTTTATCAGCATATTGATGAGCTTACAGAGCTTGGGGCAGTTGAGGTTGTCGGGGAGGAAATTGAGAAGGAGAGGAGGAGGAAACTGTATAAACTAACTTCTAAAGGGCTTGAGTATATTAAGTAAGTAATATTGAAGTTAATGTTGATGCTAATCCCTATATCCCTTGTCTTCCTTACATTCCTAGGGAGTGATGATGAAGGTGAACTACATAAGGTTGGCCCTATATACAGCCGTTGTTTATGTCGCCACTATTATTCTACAGGTGTACACACCAGCAACTAGAGGGTACTTCAATCTAGGTGAAACAGCTATCTATATAGTTGCAGTGATGAGTTCTCCTCTAACCGCAGGGCTTGCAGGCGGGATAGGTTCTGCCCTAGCGGACCTTACGACAGGCTACGGGTACTTTGCTCCGGGTACACTCATAATTAAGTTTACTGAAGGCTTTCTAGTTTCTCTTCTGGTTATGAAGGTTCTTCGGGGAATAAGCGAGAGAAGTTTGAAGACCCTATCCGTAGTTGCTTCATTGATTATAGCCTTCACACTTGCAGGAGTAGGGTACTACATGTTTTCGGGGGAGACGGAGATCGCCTCCATCCCAATAAACTTTCTGGGATTCGAAATTGTGGTGTTTTCAGGAACTCTCGGGATCCCTGCACTCAGCTGGTTAATTATAGGGGCAGCTTTAGCTGTTATGTTGATATACTTAGTGCTTGCGAAAGGAAGACCTAACATAAGGTATGCGGTTTCCATGATTCTCGGCGGCTTCACCATGGTCCTCGGATATTTCCTTTACGAGTACTTCATTGTTAATCCATTAATCAATAAAGCCCCACCCGAGCAAGCCCTTTTCGAAATACCTGTAAACCTGGGTCAAGTCCTTATAGGAATGAGTGTGGCGCTGCCAATAGCAACGTTTGTTAAAGAGGCTGTAGGTAGTGAATTCGATAGTACTGAGTAATGTTTCCGTATCTTTCGGGAAGCGGGACGTACTTAAAGGGATTAATTTCGAGGTCACAGAAGGGAAAGTTAAGGTAATTTCAGGTTTTTCAGGTTCAGGCAAGTCAACACTCCTTCGAACAATTTCAGGAGTGATTCCTGAGGTAATGTCTGCGCAAGTTAATGGAGATGTGACCCCCAGTAGTGTCAGAGAGAGGAAAAGTATCCTAAGCTATGTCCCTCAAGAACCATGGTTCTCGGTAGTTACTCCCTACGTGTGGTCGGAAATATACTCTTTTAGTAGCCGAGGGTATGAGGACCATATAGAAAGTATGGTCAGGGAGCTACGTCTAGATAAACTACTTTATAGAACCACCTTTACTTTGAGTGCAGGAGAACTTCAAAGGGTAGCTATAGCTTCTTCAGTTGCTTCAGGCAAATCCGTAATTCTCTTGGATGAGCCTACTTCTCACCTAGACCCTAGTAATGCAGGCAAGGTTGTTTCACTGGTTAAGTACTTTAAGAAGCTTGGAGTAGGTTTCGTCATTACGGACCATAACCTCGATCTATGGAGAGGGTTAGGAGACGAGTTTTACTACTTGAACGAAGGAAGCCTTCAAAACGGAATACCTTCCTATTACCAAGAAGTCTCTGATGAATTAGATTCTCTTTCACCACCAGATCCTTCAGAGGAGGTTGTTCTCGAGGTACAAGTTAAGGAGTATAGGTATCCTGACTCAGATAGACCCATCCTAGAAGACGTAAGTCTCAATGTGAGGAAGGGAGAGATCGTCGCAGTTGTAGGCCCTTCAGGAGGAGGTAAGAGTACTCTGCTTAGGCTTATCGCGTCACGCTCAAGAATATCTTCAGGCACTATATCGGTTAAGGCCAAAGGGAAGATTGCCTACATTCCAGATAACCCTCTTCTGTTTTTCAGCGGTTCCACACTGAGGAAGGAGCTTGAGAATAAGGAAAACGGGCTTATGAAGAAGTTTGGGCTAAGCCATTTGCTAGATACCCCCATAAAATTTCTCAGTGTTGGTGAAAGACGTAGAGCAGCTTTATTGTCCGCCCTCACTAGGGAGGCCAAAGTAATTCTCTTGGATGAGCCTACTATAGGGCTCGACCCGAAAAATAAGCTAAGTGTTCTGGAGACTGTTGCTTCAATAGCTCAGAGAGGTGTTTCATTCATTATTGCCTCCCATGATCCTGCAGTTAAGAGAGTGAGTAATGAGGTGCTGACCATTGAGTAAGTTAAGCGTGGGTATTGCCGCCCTACGGGGATTTGCGGAGCTGGTGTATAGGGCCGTGTTCATCGGGAGTGACAGTAGCTTAAAGCATACTCCCTTCCTTCTCAGCGTAGTTCTTGTAGTTTTTCAGATTCTTTTAGCTGGGGAAGGTTATTTGGGTCTAGGAACTCTCGCATTACTTCTAGGTATACAGGCTGTTGTTTTCGGAATTGAGGAATTCCTCCTTTACTCCGAGCTCCTAGCTGCCCTTCCTGCACTCTGGTATTTCCTGACTACTCTTCCATTCACTGTCTCCATATCTTCCTCAATTGAAATAGGGTTAAGGGTTTTCCTAGTCAGTATTTCACTAACGATGCTTCTACAAAGACTTAATCCAATGGAGCTGAGTTACCTTCTAATCAAGATCGGTGTAAAAGATGGAAGTATATTGATGCCGCTGACTTGGAAGGTCATCCCTCACATAATGAAGGACTTCCAGAATGCGTTGCTCGTAATGGATTTGAAGGGAACAAGCTTTTGGAAAGGCATAGCAATATCTTTTGTTGCTGTAGAGGAGTATACGGAGCAGTATGAGGAAGGACTCTTCCTCAAGCTAGGTAATTACCGACCGGTATTTAGCTACTCCTTAAGGGCTACGGGAATATTGTTACTTTTCACACTACTTTACGCCTTTAGCTGGATAACCCTCTGCTTAATGAAATAGATACATATTTACATACTTTAGATATAAAGAGGAGGTAAAAATGGTGCTTACTCCTGGAATGGAGTTTGAGAAGGTCTATGAGTCCAAGCCTGAGGACTCAGCTAGACATTTAGGGTCAGGGAGCCTGGAGGTGTTCTCAACCCCATCTATGATTAAATACATGGAGGAGACTGCCCGCATTCTGGCGGATAATCACTTGGAGGAAGGGAAAACTACCGTAGGAATACATGTAGATATCTATCATCTGAAGGCCGCACCTATTGGTGTCCCGATAAAGTTTAGGGTGAAGCTGCTTTCCGTGGACGGTAAGAGACTTGTTTTCTGGGTAGAGGCTTGGTGGAAGGATAAAAAGCTGGGCCATGGGATCCACGAAAGGTATGTAATAGATAGGGAGAGTTTCATCAAGAAATTGGAGGCGGAACTTCATGGTTAGGTGGGATGAGTTAACTGGGAAAGAACTGGAGGAAAAGAATCCTAAGATAGCTCTACTTCCTATAGGAAGTACTGAGAGGCACGGGGATCACCTACCCTTAGGTACAGACAGTATTGTGCCTGAATATATTGCCGAGAAAGTGTCAGAAAAGATTAGCGGAAGCATTGTGCTTCCAACTATTCCTTATGGAGTGACCATATCTTTATCCAGATTCCGTGGAACTATAAATGTGGGTCCTGAAGCTTTCCATCTATACGTTAAGGAGGTCTTACGAGAGGTCTTCCGGAATGGGATTGAGTTGGTGGTTATTATTAATGGCCATGGAGGGAATGTTTCGACATTAAATGACGTCAGTAAGGAGGTTGCTTACGAAACAGGCAAACATATAGTTGTTGTAAGCTGGTGGAGTGACGTTGCTCAAGAGGATAAGGCGAATATATTCAGGTCCCCCGGACATGCGGGAGAGGATGAAACCTCAGTGGTTATGGCTATAAGACCTGATCTGGTGAAGATGGATTATGCTAGAGACCACATTCATCCCTACCCGTCACTAAAGATATATTCGAGGAAGGTTGATGAGAAGCTCCTTCCATTCGCGGTTAATGGGAATCCACTTCTTGCCAGTGAGGAGAAGGGTAGGAAATTCTTGGATGCTGTAATTAGGGACATAGTAAAGGCAATAACAGATGTTTTAAGCTATATCTAGATATAGTTGTTTTAGGTGAAGCATATGGATTTAGAGGAGAAGGTTTCACTAGTTCTGAGAGATGTTGAGGAAGTTATTACTGAAAGTGAGCTTAGGGAGCTTCTCTCAACCGGTGGTGGTAAAGGTTACTTAGGCTATGAGCCCAGCGGGATTTTCCACGTTGGTTGGTTCGTGTGGGCGTTCAAGTTTAAGGAACTTATTGAGGCAGGCCTAGATATGTATCTGTTGGCGGCCACGTGGCATGCTTGGGTTAATGACAAGCTAGGCGGAGATATGGAGCTGATTAGATTTGCTGCTGATCATGTAGTGGAGGTGCTTAATGCCTTAGGGATGGAGGGGAGGTTTAAACTGGTATATGCTGAGGACCTTATTCATCAGGATGAGTATCCTGAACTCCTGCTTAGGTCGGCTAAGGTGACTACACTCGCTAGGTTGCGGAGAGCATTAACAATTATGGGGAGGAAAGCAGATGAGGCGGAGTCGGATTTTTCAAAACTTATTTACCCATTGATGCAGGTCACCGATATATTTATGCTTGACCTAGATCTCGCATTAGGAGGTATGGATCAAAGGAGGGCCCACGTTCTTCAGAGGGAGACTGCGGAGAAGCTAGGAAAGAAAAAGGTCGTTGCGCTCCACACCCCCCTCATACCCTCACTAAAGGGAGTGGGGAGAATGGATATAGGTAAATCAAAGGACGAGATGCTTGCAGAAGCAAAGATGAGTAAGTCACGCCCTGAAACCACGATATTTGTGATTGATAGTGATAATGAAATAAGGGATAAGATAAGGAAGGCTTACTGCCCTCCGAAGGTAGTTGAAGATAATCCTGTGTTAAGCCTAGCTAAGCACCTTATCTTCAGAGATATGGAGGTTGAGTTCACTATTGATCGACCTGCTAAATTCGGCGGGCCGCTGACAGTCTGGAAATATGAGGAACTCGAGAAGATTTACAGGGAGGGATCACTGCATCCTCTGGACCTCAAAAACGCTGTAGCTAACTACCTGATAGAATTAGTCACTCCGATAAGACAGAAGTTGCTTTCCTCAAGGAAAACAGTCGAAACTATTGAGGAAATAATGAAGTCAATTAGTAGATAAGATGTTAACCAGGGGTGACCCTCCCCACATCATTACCTCCCGAGACACGGGAGCTTCAGTGGGGCCATAATAAATCTTCTTTTAGGGCTTATTAATTCTCCCGCTTCCAAATCTCCGAGTCTTCAGAATTACGTCAGGAGACTCAAGCTCTCTTATTCTTCTCTCAAGCTCTTCGTTCTTTAGCTGCAACTCTGACATAAGCTGCTCCATAATAAACAGTTTGCCCTTGAGGTAAGTTAGCTCACTCTCATAGTTCTGAAGCTTATGAGCTGGCGGACTAACAGGCTTTAAGCTTCCATGTAGCCCCTGCTTTATAAACATTTTAATTAAATCAGTTATTTGGATACCCATATTTGAGGCTATGGCCCTCAACTCTTCGTAAAGCTTATCGGGAAGCGATAAGTGTACTGTGGGTATGTCTTATCCCCTCAAGAGAAATACTATAATACTAATATTTAAAATTACCTTATCTATGTATTCCTATTAAAAGAGGAATACATATGAGACCTTTAGGACTTTATCTTAAACATAGGTATTACATAATATTCAAAGGTGGTTAATTGAGGATCGTGACATTTAAGATAGATGATTCCTTGCTTGAAAAAATAGACAAGATAGCTAGCAGGGAAGGCTTAACTAGGTCTGAAATAATTAGAGAGGCTCTAATAACTTACCTCTCTAGAGGCGGGACAAGGGTTTCTCGAAGAAAGATTTTTAGGGTTAAGCATGTCGTCCTGACCTAAGGGCTGTAGCGAAAGACCACCACCCTTACTTCTTCCCATTCTTCAAGCTTGCTTGGGTCTGCATTCCAGGTATTACTCTCCAGCTCAATTACTTCGTAATTTATAACGGAGTAGAAATGTTCTAGCGGGGCAAGAGGTAGGTTTATTCCCTGGATCCAGTAATGCATGGGAACAGCGGCCTTCGGTTTCAACAACTCGATTATTTCCTTAGCCCCTCTACCGTTCACAGTGAAGGTTCCACCGACTGGAACCATGAGAACATGGGGGTTATCCATTTCCCTAATTTTTTCTTGGGACGGAATTTCTCCTATGTCACCCAGATGCAGGATCCTTAAGCCATCTACATCTAGTAGATATGAAATAACTTCCCCTCTCCTCCTCCCCTTCACACTGTCGTGGTACACCTTAATCCCCTTTGCTTTATGACCTAATACGGAGAATTCTCCTTCCTTCATGAAATGGAGTTCCCCTCCTTTCTTCAGAACTAGGCTATAGGCATTATGGTCAAAGTGGTCGTGGGTTACTAGGACAGCATCGGCCCTAGCATTAGGTTTCTTAAGTCCTATGCTGCCTCCATCATGCGGGTCTATAACGATACTTCTCTCTCTTGAATCAATTATTTCGAAGCATGAATGCCCATGCCATACAATCCTAGCCATGCTTATCCCGTATCTATATTCTTATGATGGAATAATTGCTTTACTAAGTTTAGGAAAGTTCTACAAGCGGTAGGGGGTTGTTGTCAACTACTCCTGAAATATTCCCTGCACATCTGAAGGTTACCGGCTCTGTAGATTTTGGTTTCAAAATCTCCTCTAATGTCGATACACTTCCGTTGCTTGAGATGCATATCAGCTCAATAGTAAGATTATCTTCTCCCCAATTAGCTAGGATCACTACGCCCTGTTTCTTGAGTATGTATCCTGAAGCTGTCAGAGGGTTCTCGTCCTCAAGTGTGGGTGCTTTAAGCTCTGGGGTTACAGAGAGAAGAATTGTGCCGAAACCTAAGACTATTGCAGCGATAACTAGCTCAGTAATCAGTGCTTCAATCCCTTTCCTTAGCATTGGGTCTTCCCATATAGTCATGAATTTAAATTATGTTCTTTTTCTGTAGTATCTGCAGTAATTGCGGAGAGGGCATTCCTCACATTTGGGGTTTCTGGCTCTGCATATAGCTCTTCCATGTCTTATCAATAAAATATGTGCCTCCATAAGTTCCTCCGGAGGGAGACCCTCCATAACTTTCCTCCTAATGTCCTCATACTTCATTCCCGGTCCTATATATCCCAGCCTAGTCAAGACCCTTCTCACATGAGTATCTATTGGGAAGGTTGGGTACTTCCTAGCAACCGCCAGAAAAACATCCGCAGTTTTTGGGCCTATCCCTGGAATGGAGACAAGTATATTGCGTAGCTCCTTAGGAGGGGTCTTACATAGAACTTCATCATTGAGATGGGAAAGTATGTTAAGGATGGTTTTCGCCTTGACCCTATGCATTCCTGAAGGTTGAATCATTTTCTCCAGATCCTTTACTGACAGCTGGGAGAGCTTCTCCGATGAAAGTGAAGGTCCGGCGAAGTTAATGAGATTTTGAATAGCCTTCCATGCGTTTTTGTCGGAAGTATTCTGAGTTAGAACTATCGAGATGAGCGTCCCTGTCGGCGTGAAATTCTTCCTTACCGCATCTATGGCTAGGAATTCCCCCTCCGGAGGAGGATGTCTATACATATTTCTTAGTATATCTACAACAGTTCTCAGGCTCACCCTCTCCCTCCCTTTTAAGTGTTTAATACCTAGTAATATGACTCGTAAAAATAAAATATGGTGGACTATGCGGTTTGGAAAGGTAGTACTGCATAAATACCCTTTACCCGAGTACTAGTCTTATAAGCATTAGCCTTGAGAAAGTTAGTAAATGGTGAGGGCTACGGAGTGGGGTAAAGCGTTTGGTTACGGACTGAAGTTTTTCTTGGTCTCGATCGTGTTTACAGGGATTGGTGCAGTATTAATAGCGTCAGCCTTATCCATAGGAATTTCCTTCAATGATGATGGTCATCTAGTGATCTCCATTGGCGCTTCATCGCTTTTCAAGGACATAGGAGTCTTGATACTGTTCATGTTCGGTGTTGCTATACTAGTCGTAGGGAATGCTGCCTCCTTCTTTAAGTTAATTTCAGATATTGTTCAGGATCATGGAAAAGACTATGCTTGGTGACGTGTTCTTTTATAAGTTTTCAAGAAAAGTGCCAGCGCAACGATCATTAATCCAGCCGCTATGCCGACGACAAGCCATTCTATAGGGAATGCAGGCTGCGCAGGGTTTTCAGCAGGACCTACAATGATATACTTCAGCAGGTCTTCATTAGCACTCTCTAACTCAACCGTTATTCTTGTGGAAAGGTCTAGATATCCATTATCCGTAGGTATCCTAGATTTTGAGGTTTCGTTGTAGCTCAAGAGTATGCCTGCCCTGCAATCGTAAGCCCCCGACCCCGAAACTCCTATGTCCACGAGCTTAGCTGTAAACATATTGATCCCCATCCTGTAATCTATGCAGGATCCTGTGTCCTTTATTTCCTTGAATGGTGAGACATGCATTATAGCTCTCAGAGTTTCATCGACTTTGTCCTTCGGGATAATTGCTTTATTGATGGAGGGAATAATTATTTTCTGAAGGAAGTTCGTTAAATTATTGCCGGCCCATGCGATCATTGCCGCTATAGCCACCCAAGAGCCAGAGAGGAAAGTAACTGAGGAATTCTCGACTGGTGAGCTGTCTACTTGAACATGAGTTGAGTTATAATCGCTCACAACAACTAAGTAGTGTTGGACAACTACCATCTGTACCGGAGCCTCAGCCAACCCTTCAATCGTTATGAGGTATATGTATTGATACTTTAGTCTCACAGTCCCTTCAGTTACTTCAAGGGGTTTATCCACACTGTAGGATTGTGTTACGTTAGGTAGAAATAAGGACATAAGTATGGATACTGCAAGTAGTAGTGCTAGCGCTTTATTCACACCCATCACCTTAACAAGAGGTAAACGTTACTACCAATTAATGTTTAACCCTATATACCAGATGTATTTCCTGGCCGCATTCACATAGGAAGTAATTCAGGAGCTCTAGCCTGACCCAGCTACCTAGATTTGTAAATCCTTCCCCCTCAACAGGCGTTATTGCTGCTTTCCCACCGATAATGAAGGGAGATATAGTGACCCTGAGTTCATCTATTAGGTTCTGCTTAAGAAGGCTCCAAATAAGGTTCCCTCCTCCCTCAACCAGAATATGCTTTACTCCCTTTCCATAGAGTTCTGAGAGAGCATAATTTAAGTTAACTTCATCGTCCTTCTCAGGCGCCTTAATCACATTCACACCTATATCTTCGAATTTCCTTAACTTACTTTCCGGAGTCTTAGATGATGTTATTAGGTAGGTGGGCGCATCCTTAACCTTGAACACCCTATAGGTAGGTGTAAGCGTTAGTTTCCCGTCAACCACAATCCTTGCGGGAGGTTTCTCCACTTGGACTAGTCTAGGAGTAAGTAAAGGATCATCAATCCTCACAGTATTAGCTCCAACCATAACGCCATCACTCGTTGCTCTTAATTCATGAAGCCTTTTCTTATCGAATGGGCAACTAAGTCTAGAGTCGCCGGACCTCGAAGCGATTTTCCCATCAACTGACATAGTCACGAAGGCTGTTACATAGGGCTTTCTCAGCTGGGTATTCTCCACAATATGCAGCCTCACCATTTAGGACCAATCCGCCAATTAATTCCTTATCTCCTCTCTTGATTAAAGCAACGTGTTTATTTCGAGCCTTCTCAAGCACTGTTCCAGCATACCTTAAAAACAGGACGTTTGCTTCCTTTCCTTCATCA
>CAZFVC010000019.1:0-17255 GCA_964522175.1 uncultured Desulfurococcaceae archaeon | reverse complement strand
CATATCTATCAATACCTATATTTGCCTACCAAATATTTAACAGATTCGCTAGGCGCCGGGGGCGGGATTTGAACCCGCGTGGGGGTGACCCCACCGGCTTAGCAGGCCGGCGCCCTACCGGGCTAGGCGACCCCGGCTCCATAGGTGATTTAATTTTCTGGGTTATAAGTCTTGTTAACTACCTCTATTAAGAGAGAACCCATTTCAAAGGTGAGACTTAAGGCTTTCTCTGGGCATATGACCTCACATGCTTTACAGTAAATACATCTCTTTTCGTTAACTACGAGCTTCCCATCCTTGATGCTGTAGACGTCGGTTGGGCAGCACTTGACGCAGGCCCCGCATAACGTGCAGGAATCAGCTACTTTGATCCTCACCCGCACCCTTCGCGCCCTCAATCACTGCGCGGAGTTCCTGATACCTCTGCATCTTCTCCTTAACTAAGAGTGCAAGCTTCTTCGGATCAACTCCATGTATACCATCGGAAGCTATTGCGTAGGGTATCCAGTAGGAATTCGTTGGCAGGCCCCGCATCTTCTTCACCATTAATTGCTTAAGAGGTATACCTATCTCCATTAGGTTAGGCTCGATCTCTGTGAGAATAATCCCGTCAACAAGGTACTCCAGATGTGCCAGCAGTTCCTGAAGAGGGTCTGTGCTTATGTGGAGCGTCAGTATGACAGTAACGCCTTCCCCTTTCGAGATAACTGCCCTAACAGTCTTCACGAACTCCAGGACTTGGGGAATGTCGTACCTAAACATTAACTCATTTATTGAGTCAATTATCAGGACCTTAGGATCTCCCTTCAGCTGAGCCAAAGCCTCGCTTATGTCGTGAAGTATAGCTTCCAAATTCTCTAGACTTACCTCCCTAACAACCCCCTTCAAAGACTTCTTCATTTTGCCGAGACGGAAGCTGAAGCAGTCAACAATACCGAACCTACCTTCATTAATGTAGGGAGTTAGATCCCATCCGAAATTACTGAAGAGCTCCATGACGGCGTAGGGAGAGTCATCAAGATTGACGTATATAACACCTCCCCCCTGCTTAAGAACTTCCCAAGCTATCTGGGTGACGAGGACAGTTTTACCTGTGCCTGGGCTCCCGCCTATTGCCACAGTGGAGCCTACTGGGAAGCCTTCCGGCAATGCAGCGTCAAGAGGATATATACGTGTCCTAAATGTTTTCACTCGATACACCACTTTAATTATATGTGCAGACAAAATAATGGTTCCACCGAGAATCATTAAGTTCTTTAGCCCCTCATAATCAACATTACGGGGATTTAATGAAAGCGATTAAGATTCCTGAAGGATCAGACCCAATAGAATACTTGAGAAAGGTGATTAAGGAGTCAGGATATCGCGGAGGACTTATTGTCGGAATAGGCGGCATGAAGTGGGCTAAAGTAGGGATATTCAACGGTAAAACTTACCATGTCGAGCTTATCGTGGCCAAGGAGGACAGGATTCTTGAAGTAGCGCCGCTTGTAGGTAACTTCTTCATCAGGCCTGACGGGGATGTCGATATTCATGTCCACATCAATCTGGGAAGGGATCATGGGGAAGTGTATGCTGGGCACTTAGTTAAGGCAGAAGTTTTCCCGTTCCTGGAGGTATTCCTGCTAGAGTCGGAGAATGAGGTTTCAGAGGTATTCAGCCATCGCCTTAAGAAGTGATGAAGTAAGGGATGTGTGTATAGTAGGAGGGGGGCTTGCAGGCCTAACCACGGCCCACCTCCTCATGACCTCAGGCACCAGAAACATAGTGGTTATTGAGAAAAATAACTTGCCTGGAGGACTGCTGAGATCGGAAAAGATTGATGGGTACACATTCGATAGTGGAGGATCTCACATAATCTTCAGTAAGAATAAGGAAATACTGACTAGGCTACTAAGATTCATAGAAGGAAACTACTTCACCCACAGGAGAAACACGAAGATTTTCTATAAAGGGATCTTCGTTAAGTACCCCTTTGAAAACGGGCTTCACGACCTCCCTCCCGAAGAAAGATATGAATGCCTCAAGGACTTGATCCTCACATATATTAGGAGGGCTGAGGGTGAGCTAAGCCCTCCAACTAACTTCGAGGAGTGGATTAGATATGTTTTCGGTGACGCGATAGCGGAAAAATACCTCATACCCTACAACAGGAAGATATGGAAGACAGATCTTAAGGAAATCACGCTGGAGTGGGTTGGGGGGAGGGTCCCGAATCCTCCAATAGAGGACGTTATGAAGGCTGCTGTGGGGCTAAGTGTTGAGGGGTACACACATCAATTAGTTTTCCACTACCCACAAAATGGAGGCATCTACTCCCTCATTGAAGGTATTTTACATGGAACAGAGGGTCTTGCCGAAAGAGTAGTTCTCGGAGAAGAAGTTCTTCAGATAGTCAAGAAAGGAAAGATTCTGGAAGTGATTACTGACGCCCGTACCTACCGTTGCAGGACCGTCGTTTTTACCGCACCTCTAAAGAGGTCGTGGAGAGCTTTAAGGGGGATACTTGGCGATAACGCTGTCCTGTTAAACGAACTTAAATCAATACCGGTAGCTGTGGTCGGATTAGGCATTAAAGGAAAATGTCTCCCCTACCACTGGGTGTACTTCCCCGATAATGTCCATATTTTTCACAGAGCAGCCATCATAAGTAACTTCTCCCCTCTTAATGCGCCCCAAGGTTCCTCCTCAGTTATTGCTGAGATATCATTTCCGAACGAAGAATTACTGGACGCTACCAGCGATAATTACCTAATCGAGAAGACTGTTGAGGGTGTCAGAACCGTATGTCCATCAATGAGGGATGTTGAGGTTGCTAAGGTGTGGAGATGGAGGGATGCATATATAGTTTATGATGAGAAGAGGAGAAAAGTTCTGGATTCTGTAATGCCGGAATTAAGGGATTCAGGGGTGTTCCCCCATGGAAGATTCGGGGGTTGGGACTACCTGAACATGGATATGGTTTTTGAGAGGTCACTTAAGCTGGTTAAGGAGGTCCTCACCTACCTCAATAAATCTGCCGTTTAAGAAAACTGCCTGAGGCTTTAGGGCGGAAATATCGTAGGGATTAATGGATTCTATGCTTTCTCCTAGAACAAGAAATGAGGCGTTAGATCCTTCCCTGATTAGGGAGGCTCCAAAACACGGGTCCCTTAAGTACATCCTCACAGCTTCATCTATATCCAGCTCTTCCTCCCCGTTAACGCATCTAAGGAGGCCTCTAGTTACAGCAGCTGATATTCCTAGGTAGGGATTGAGAGGCTCAACAGGGTAGTCAGAGCTTCCGTAGAGTATGAGACCGTTTTCAACCATTGTTCTGAATGGATAAACCCATCTCAGGAGATGTTTTGGAAGGGCATTAGTGAGCCACCAGTCACTCACTAGGAAGTGAGGCTGCACCACTATGTGGGGCCTATAACTCGAAAGCTCCTTCATTATATCTGGCGTCACTAGTGAGGCATGTTCTATCCTCACATCGTTTCCGGGAATTCCCTTCTTTCTGAATATCTCCACAACTCTCCTGACTGCCTCATCACCTATTGCGTGAATAGCTATTTGATGTCCTTCCTTAGCGGCTTGAGTTAGGAATGCCACCTTCTCATCTGTAAGGAGGAATACTCCGCTCGTATTCTTATCCTTATATCTTTCAGAGATTTTCGCTGTCCTGCCTCCGAAAGACCCGTCCGCGAAATCCTTATACCCACATATCCTCACACCCCCTAAGGATCCGGGGCGATGGAAGCCCGCACCCGGGTCAAGATATATACCTATCCTCATTCCTAAGGTATTAGTCATTCCACCCAGAGCTTCCAGAAGATCCGGGCCGACACTCATTATGTTCAGATACTGAACTCCGAACGACACATACTTCTTGAGATATGCTTGGATGAGCGCCTTAAGCTCATCCATGGACGGCCTAGGCAGAAGTTTCTTAACATCAGCTATTTCATCCTCATAAATCACGCCATCGAAGTCGCCTTTACTGATTTCCCTAGCCTGAAGAATCTTCTCAAGAATTCCTGCTTTCTCCATCAGCTTAATCAAGGCAGTGTTCACTACAGCTACATGCCCGCACACACGTATAATCATTGTAGGAATATCCTTAGTCACTTCATCTAAGTCCCATCGAGTAGGTGTCTCCTTCCCATCAAACATGTTTTCGTCCCATCCTCTCCCCACAATAAATGGAGGACCTTCCCTAACCTTATGGCTCAACCTTAATTGAAGCTCTTGAACAGATCTCACACCCCTTAGATCCACACTCCAGACCTCCAAGGAATGTATGTGGGTGTGGGAGTCGTGGAGGGGAGGAAGCACCGATCTCCCAGCTAAGTCAACCACTTTATATCCTGGAAAATTCTCCGCTATTTTCGTGTAGAAACCAATCTTCTCAACTTTATCTTCCCTAATCACCAGAGTGTCTCCCTCAACACCCCATATCTGTGCGTTAGTGAGGATCAGTCTCAAGAGTTATCACCTAGATGCGGAAGCTATATCCTTAAGTAGTAGTGATTCAGGCATGTTAAGTATAATTTCTTGGAAACGTTTTATTCTTGATAGGTGTAGGTCTTGAAGCTGAAGTTTTACCTGCTTGACTCCAGTTACGAGGTTGTGGATAAGAATCCCGTGATTCTGCTTTGGGGTTTGAAGGAGAATTCCGAGCCTGTCCTGCTGCTCGATAAGTCTTTCAGACCTTACTTCTATGCGGTCCTTGATGAGGAGGCTGACCCCAAAAGCGTGGCAAGTAGGATTAAGGCACTAAGTAAGGGCGCTTCACCCATCATTGAGGTCGAGGAAGTCGAGAAGAAGTACTATGGAAGACCTGTTAAGGCGCTGAGAATCACTACTGTAGTTCCAGAGTATGTGAGGACATATCGGGAAGAGGTTAGGAAGCTGAATGGGGTTAAGGAGGTTCTTGAGGCTGACATAAGGTTCTCCATGAGATATCTGATTGATAAGGACATAACTCCATGTTCATGGTTCTCTGTAGAGGTGGATGGCCCCTTAAAGGAAACGAAGTACTTTGTTAAGGAAGTGTATGAGGTTAGGGGAGAGTTCGAACCGCTTGAAGACCCATTCCCTCCAGAGATGAAGATACTGGCCTTCGATATTGAGGTATATAACCCTGCCGGGACGCCGAGACCGAACAAGGATCCAGTAATCATAATATCTTTAGCGGAAAGTATGGAGAAAGTCAAGCTCCTAATATCTAAGGAGGGCCCTAGAGGGGACTATGAAACAATTCAGGGCTTCATTAACTACATCAAGGAGAAGGATCCGGACATTATTGTGGGTTATAACACACGTGGTTTTGACTGGCCTTACCTGCTGGAGAGAAGCAAACTATTAGGCGTAAAGCTGGAGGTTGGGAGAGTTAAGGGAGGTATACCTAGAACCTCTGTCCATGGGCATATCTCCGTCCCTGGCAGACTTAACGTGGATCTCTATGATTTTGCCGAGGAGATCTACGAGGTTAAGGTAAAGTCCCTTGAGGAGGTTTCCGACTATTTAGGGGTGCTGAAGAAGAGTGAAAGGACTCTGGTTCCTTGGTACGAGATATATAGGTACTGGGATGATAAGGAGAAGAGGAAGATACTGCTCGAGTACGCCAAGGATGATGCCAGGGCCACCATAGGGCTTGCGGATAAATTCATTCCCTTCGCCATACAGCTCTCAAGCCTTACAGGAGTACCCCTAGATCAGGTGGGGGCTGCCTCCGTGGGTTTCCGGCTGGAATGGTACCTTATGAGGGCCGCATTCAAGCAGAATGAGCTCGCCCCAAATAGGGTTGAGAGACCCTACCAGACCTATAAAGGGGCCATGGTTCTTGAGCCTTTAAGGGGTGTACATGAGAACGTTGCCGTCCTAGACTTCTCCTCCATGTACCCTAACCTAATGATTAAGTACAATATAGGTCCCGACACCTTCGTCGAGGGGGAGTGCGGAGAGGATGAATGCCATATAGTTCCGGGCCTGAACTATAAGTTCAGGAAGGATCCGCCAGGATTCTATAAGAGCGTGCTTGAGACCCTGCTCAAGCTCCGTAAGAAGGTTAAGGAGGAGATGAAGAGGTACAAGCCGGATACCCCGCAGTACCGTCTTCTGAACGAGAGACAGAAAGCGCTTAAGGTCCTTGCAAACGCCTCCTACGGATATATGGGATGGGTTGGTGCGAGATGGTACTTTAAGGAAGGTGCTGAGGCTGTGACGGCCCTTGGAAGGGAAACTATTAGGAGGGCCATATCTCTGGCAAAGGAGCTTGGCCTTAAGGTCATATATGGCGACACCGACTCCTTATTCGTCACTTACGATGAGGAGAAAATTAATGAATTCGTTCAGAAAGTGATGAATACTCTCGGCCTCGAAATAAAGATTGATAAGATCTACACCCGCGTATTCTTCACCGAAGCGAAGAAGAGGTATGTAGGCATTCTCCAAGACGGCAGGGTCGATATTGTGGGTTTCGAGGCCGTTAGAGGTGACTGGACAGAGATCGCTAAAGACGTTCAGGAACGGGTTGCTTACCTCGTGCTCTCCACAGGGAAGGTCGATGAAGCAATAAAGCATGTTCGAGAAACTATTCAGAATCTAAGGGCAGGTAAAATACCTTTAGAAAAGCTCATTATATGGAAGACCCTTACAAGGAAGATTGAAGAGTATGCTGTTGAAGCCCCCCATGTAGCGGCTGCTCGAAGGCTTGAGAAGGCAGGGATTAAGGTTGATGTAGGCAGCAAAATAGGTTACGTTATAGTGAAGGGAGGAGGTAAACTATCCTCGAGGGCCGTCCCCTTCATGATGGTTAAGCCGGAAGATATTGACTCCGAATACTATGTGAAGCATCAGGTGGTTCCAGCAGCATTACGGATTCTATCATACTTCGGGGTTACAGAGAAGCAGCTTATCGGTCCAGGAACTTCTGGTAAAACTCTGTTCTCATTTATGAAGAAAAAAGGAACATAATTCTTATTGAACTAGGTCATCGAACGTGAGGATAACGACATCTGCAGGCTTTCTAGTTAGAGTGGCCACTCTAGCACCCACTATTATTTTCACGCCCTTAGCTGAGGCCGCGTCAGCAACCCTCTGTGTAATTATTCCATCCATAACCACTGCGTAAACATCCTTATCTGTGTCAAGCAGATAGTTAACTATATCCTTAACCGGTATCTCATCCAGCTTCTTCCAGTCCTTATCATATATATTGGCTTCCAGAGTACCTCTCAGTGACTGTATGCTTTCCAGAACTGACACGGGTATCTGAAACGTTTCCAGCGCTTCTGCCCTCGGCGTTATACCTGTCTCCGGCATAGTTACTACATGTGTTTCTGTAGGCTTCTTCCTCGCCTGCAACTGCTGCTTATACACATCCACAGGCACTGCGTTCTTTAATGCCTTCATTAACTCCTTCCCTGTGAGTTCCTCCACCTCCCTGCCGGTGGGGGCCCTAGCGACATAATCTATCTTGGCAACCCTCATAAGCTCCCTCAGTATGAGTTCGCCTGCATGATCCCCGTCCGTGAAAGCTATGACTTTCTTCTTCTTTTTGGAGAGCTCTATCACTGACTGTGGTATTCTTCCCTTAGCTCCCTCTACAGCTATAGCATTCTTGTATCCATACCTCAACAGATTTATTACGTCTGCACGCCCCTCAACTATTATTAGCGTGTCTGACTTCTCAACCTCCGGCCCAGCAACCAGCTTCTCAGGTCCATAATATATTACTTCACCGATCTTCACTGCGGACTCTATCTCGTTCAGTACCTCCCTCAGATCCACTGATCTTTCGCGGAACATCTTTGCAAGAAGCTCCTTAGCCCTGTCCGTAATTTTCTTTATTTTCTCCTGCCTCATATCGATGATATCTATTACCTTAAGCCTGGCGTTAAACGGCCCTACCTTATCCACGAATTCAAGCATTGCTGCTACCAGGGCTGTTTCGGCCTTATCAAGGTTGGAGGGAAGCAGTATTTCTCCACTGGTTTTTCCTCCCTGATGCTTAAGGTCAACAGATATTCGCCCTATCCTTCCCTTATCCTGAAGCTCTCTCAGGTCGAAGTCCGGTCCGAACAATCCCTCCGTCTGGCCGAATATCGCCCCTATAATATCGGGTTTTTCTACTGTACCCTCTACATCTATTTTTGCCTTAACCATGTACTTCATGTAAGCATCACCTTTTGTGATTTGATGAGTATCCATTAGTAGGATATCTTAGAGTAAATAAATCAATGCCGTAACAACCTTACTGTGGAGGAGAATAAGAAATGAGTGAATACAGCGAGGAGTATAGGAGAACTCATGCGGTGAAGGTGTGTAGGGAGGAATGCATGGAGGAAGGCTTCATGGGTGAGGCTTTAAGGGCATGTATCGATGAATGTGTTAAGAAAGTAGTGGGGAGGGAATCACATTAACGTAGTTAATGTTTTTATGTTTCAACTCCCTTAATATTAGCGGGTAATAATGAAGAGACCACCCTGCGAATGGAAAGTGAAGGAACTTATCCCTATGCTTAGAGCATGTCTTGCCATAGTAATGATTAAGGAATTCGGCCTTTCAATATACCACACCAGCAAGCTTCTGGGTGTCACACCAGCAGCTATATCCAATTACTTGACAGCTAAGAGGTCTCGAGAGGATGCTGTTGCAAGGGTACTTGGAGATGAGGAGTCCGCTAACATTATTCGGGAGTATGCCAAGAAACTCATAAATACTGAGATGGAGGCCGGGGACGTCCTCTGCATCCTGTGTAAGAAGTTCTCCGAGCCCGAATCACTGCCTGTGTAAGTCCTTCAAACGCTTTAATTATCTCACCCCTAAATAATTAGGCTGATATTAATGCAGCCGAGGAACGTGATTAAGTCCGTTCTGAGCCTGTTGACTGTTCTGGGGGGACTAATGCTATTCGTGCCCCTCATAGACTTTATCTATAATGAACCGTTAAGTCTTGACTTCCTGTTCCTCGGCCTCACACTTCTGGCTATCGGGGTTGTCTCATCTTTCATCAAGGCCTCCCAGCTCTCAACGCTTGAAGCACTGGTGACGGCTTCAATAACATGGATAGCCATACCTGTAATAGCCGCTTTTCCGTTAATGAACCAACTGAATATCTCCTATTTGGACGCCCTATTCGAGTCTGTGAGCGGGTTCACTGGAACAGGCTTCACCGTTTTAACCCCTTCCACGCTTAAGCACTCGATTCTTTTCTGGAGATCCTTAATGCAGTGGTCAGGGGAGCTGGGGTTCGTTGTTTTCGCAATGATTCTCATACCATACTTCTATACGGTTGCTAGGAATCTCTATGGCGTCGAAAGACCTGTGCGTATAGAGACCACATTCTACAGAACAGCCATAATGCTCATAACGATCTACATGATTCTCACCGTTTCGGGAACATTCTTCTACGTAATTACAGGCATGCCTGTGTTTGATGCAATAAACCATGTGATGACTACTGTGGCTACGGGAGGTATGTCAACCTACGACACAGGATATGACTACATATTCTCTTTCGCCCCATTAACCTACTTCCCTGTCCTTATCTACATGATTCTGGGAGGCATGAACTTCATAGATCTCCATAAGCTCTTCTACGGAAAATTCAGGGAACTGTTCTCATCCGAGGAACTTAAATACTACATTCTTTCCTTAACGGTTCTCTCCCTGCTTTCAGTACTGGCTTACTACTTCATCGAAGGTGTTCATGACATAGGGTTAAGCATTCAGGCAGGAATATTTAACATGGTTTCCGGGATGACGACCACAGGATTCAACATTATGAGTATCTCAAACCTATCTACAGCGACTAAATCTCTCCTCACCGTAGGTATGTTCATAGGGGCTATGTCTTTCTCGACCGCTGGAGGCATTAAGAGCTTCAGGCTCATGCTTCTCATGAAGAAGCTTAAGAACTATACCCAGTCTTTAATATCCCCTTCATCCATGGTGAGGGAGATTTCCGTTCAGAGGAGGAAAGTTAGCGAGACAGATATTTCGGCGGCTCTACTATTCATAGTTGTTCATGGGGCTGTCATACTCTTCTCCGCTATAATTCTCACAGTGTACGGATACTCCCTCGTTAATGCGTTGTTTGAAACAGCCTCCGCAGCCGGATGTGTCGGGCTAAGCTCAGGTGTAGTCTCTATTGAGGCACCGGCTCCGGTGAAGTCCGTTATAATTTTCGACATGATTACTGGAAGGATCGAGTATCTTCACGTATTCCTTCTGATGGCCCTCCTATTCGGCAGGAGAACTATTCAGCTCACGCGTCAGTAAGCACTAAAACATTATAATAATCCCTAACACTTTTCTTAGGGGTTTCTGGATGCGTATATTGATCATTGGCGGTGGGGGAGTGGCTGAAGAGCTGCTGAAGCAGCTGAATCTGAAGAAGCATCAGATAATGGTTATGGAGAAGAATCTTGAGAGATGCTCAGCCCTCCAGAGCGTCTACGATGTCTTAGTGATTAATAAGGACGCGACAGATGTTTCGGTGTATACGAGCGAGATCCCTATGGCGAACTTCGACGTTATGCTTGCCTTAACGAATAAGGATGAGGTGAACATCTTCGCTCTAACTGTGGCGAAGCTGTACAAGATTCCTTTCCGTTTGGCCAGGGTTAAGAATCCGAAGGTAGCTGAGCTTATAATAAAGCTCGACCTAGGCGTACCTATAACTCTCCCGTCAGTTATAGCGGACGTTATTCGTTCATACTTAATCGCCCTCAACGAACCTAAGCTGCTGGGGGAGTTCAAGAACTATAAGCTCTATACGGTCACAATCTCTGAAACCGACAGGGTTATGAATAAGAAAATTGGCGAGCTTGAACTTCCTGAAGACGTAACTATTCTCATGCTTTTCAACGGCCAGAAATTCAAGGTTCCTAACCCGGACGACGTTCTTCATAACGGGTACCAGTTAATTGTTGTGGCGAAGGAATCGGACATTACTCAAATCTTCAAGGGTTGATAAAGATGTCTCTTCCCTACGGTAACTTGACTGTTACTGCATCGCTGGAGCAATACATAATAAGTATTTTCATACTTGTTGCAGTCGTACTTCTGGTGAGGTATCTCATAGCATGGTTCGTGACGACGTTAACCAGGAGGGGTATAATCTCTCTCGGAACTAAATCAATAATCGTTAGGATTCTCGACATTATAGTCGTCATAACCATAATACTGGTAATAGTTCAGCTTCTGACAGGTTCTTTAGCGCCCTACGTAATCGTCACTGCTGTAGGGATACTTCTCCTAATACTGTTCTATTATGAGATTAAGGAATTCACCGCCTTCATCTCTCTCCAGCTGCAGAAGTATGCTAAGGAGGTTTGGATAGAGGCCTACTTCCCCAACATTTCGAAGCCTTTCCGCGGCAGGATAGTGGAGATAGAGCCATTCAGCTCAGTTCTCGAAGACCTATACGGGAAAAGGGTTTATGTCTCAAACTCCATGCTTGTATCATCTATTATTAGGGAGTATAGGCCTGTTGTGGTACTGAAGATAACTGTTCGGGCAGCAGGAGGAGTGGAGCTTGAGGAAGTCCTTACACCGATTAAGGAGGCGGTTGAGGACTCACCGTTCAGACTTGATCTAACTAAAGCCCCCATTAACTCTTTAGGTAAGGATAAGCTATCCCTCACTCTACGATTAATACCTCTATCCACACCCATCAGGTCCACAGACCTGTATAAGTTAATGAAGAAGATAACGAGCTCTCTAAGCAGCTACGAACCGCACCTGGAGATAATTGAGTGAAACCACCTATTTTTTATGTATTCTCCAAACATACCTTTTACTTAAAGTATAGTTCACTATGAACCCCAGAATTATTCCGATTACCTGAGCTATGATAGAATTAGGTATAATTAAATGGTACACACCCACGGACGTAAGCCACTGGACAGTAATCCCTGCAGTTGTGGAGGCATGGAACTTTAGCAGTCTATTCAGCCAGCTGCCCTTCCTCTCCTCCCTGAATGTCCATATGTCATTTAGGAGGAAATTGGAGAGGACTGACGCTTCAATACCTGCTGCCGAGGATATCTCATGCATCACCCCGAAGGCGTAGTGAAGGAGGGAAAGGATTCCTAAGTTAACTAATGTCCCGGAGGCCCCGACGATCATGAATCTTACGTAATGCGGGGATAGGTTAAGAACATGTATTAGGTAGTTAATAATCTCTCCTGTCCCCAGCTTAGAGACCCCCCTATGTCTCAGGCCGAAGCGGTATGGCACCTCACACACTTTAGCATGCTTCCCCCTAACAACGATCTCTAGCAATATCTTGAAGCCGCGAGGATTCAGCTTTGAGTCCCTTATAACATCCTTTCTGAAAAGGAAGAACCCTGACATAGGGTCCTTAATACCTCTGACTGAGGGGAGAAGCATCCTCGCTATGTAGCCTGCTCCATGCGACATAAGCCTTCTTATAAAGCCCCATCCTTCCACGGAGCCCCCCTTCACATACCTAGAAGCTATTACTATGTCGCATCCTTCCTTAACCTTCTCTAAAAGCTTGGGAATTACCTCTGGAGGATGTTGAAGATCGGCATCCATAACAACTATCAGGTCCCCTTCAGTCAGTTTTAAACCGTCTAGGACTGCCGAGGAGAGACCGAGTTTCCCGGGCCTCCTCAGAACCTTCACTCTATAAGTCTTTGAAAGCTCCTCAGCCTTATCGGCAGTGCCATCAGGAGAGTTATCATCTACAATAATTACTTCATACTTCTGACCAATATTCTCCATGGAGTTATGTATTCTCTTAATTAATTCCTCAACATTATCTCTCTCATTATATGTGGGCACTATGATGCTCACAATCCCCATTCCGCTACATCACCTTCCTAACTAGCTGAGCCAGCTTATGTCCATGGATACTGATCTCATGCTCCGTGAACCAGATTTTATTATGCCTCACCGTTTTAAGCATAGCACCCGCTGCCGCTGCAGAAACAGCAAAAATATAGTTGTCAGGGCTCCAGAAAGCCCCCAGCAGTGACGTAAAAACGTCTCCAGCACCAGTATCATCTCCGTGAATACCCCAAAATGTGTCCAGCCTGCAGATACTGCAGTTCCTCCCAAAATAGATGGGGCCGTCTCCAGAGGTTTGAATAATGTAACCATTGAAATCTTTTAAGCAATTCTCGATGCCCATGCCTCTACAAATAGAAGGAAATTCTCTGACTTCCCCCCTCAAGACAACGTTTATGTGGTTTCTAATGACCTCGAATACTCTCCAGAACCTATTCTCAGAAGTTCTAACGGTTCCGTCGGGTAAGGCCTCACGAACATACCCTTGAATATCAATAACTGCCCAGCCTCTGAGGCGTGGGATCATTTGGGCTAAATCCTCGAAACTTAAATCCTGGAACACGGGTGTGATAATTACGGCATCATAATCTGTAGCAAGGATCCCCAATATTTCATCATCTAGAGGTATAGGTGTTGGCCTACTCACTAATTTAAGCACTCTCCCATTATTTCCGTGCTCTATACTGAATACTGCAGGTTTACCGTCCTCACGACCTATTAATTCTGGGTAACCTCCCAGGAAATCCTTGAGTATTACGGAATTAGTTATTATGAGGGGATTAACATCAATCGTTAGGAGTGCGAGGCCACCATAATATGCAGATCCCCCAATCCTCATGCCTTCTGCAATAATGTCACGGGTTACAGACCCAAGGATCGCTATCTTATTATATCTCCTCAGCCTCACCCACCCTCTGAAGCACTTTTTCATACAGCTTAATCAGGAATCTTCTCTTATCCTCCATAAGGACGATATCGCTATAGCCCTGGGCAACTATATTGTGGGCGAAGGGAGACGGAACTATTCTGGATTCAATGATCTTGACAGCTATCTCCCCCCTCTCAATACTTCTTAAAACCTCCTCACCATGGAAAATATCCATATGGTCTTCGAGAACCTCTCTGTAGGCCTCCTCAACTAAGGGGAACCCAGGTATTTTCTCGGCAATCCTGAAGAGAACCTCTGAATTCATTTGCCTCCTATTAATACTGGTCTCATAGCCTCTATAGTTCTTCAGGAGAGCGAATGATCTTTCAGCTACGTGACGAAACCTCCTCTTCAAGGCTTCACTTCTCCTCAGAGCTCTGCGAAGAATCTCACGGATATTGTCGCTTCTAACTCTCTTCAGAACCTCCTTAATAGTGTCGGGAGTTACCTCAACTTCACGTGGTAAGGTAAGCATGAAGCCGTTGTCATGGATAGTGACTCTCACAGGAGTTATGAGTATGTCGCTTAAGGCAGCTGCATAAGCCCTTCCCAATGCAGAGGTTGTTCTTCTGCCGAATAAGTAATGGAATATGACTTCCGTGTGTTCGGACTCTGAATCCTTCCATACCTCCACCACGACCTCCTTATCTGAAGGAATAACACCTGCGAACCTCATCTGTTCCCACACGTACCGAGCTATATTTTCAGCAGCGCCTTTCCTGACTCCGTACTTCTTCGTTATGTATGTGATTGCCGCATGGAAACCGTTCTCCCGGATTCGCTTAGCCACTTCCCTTCTGAACCTTCCGACCTCTAAGGCTGCCTCATAGGATAGTGGAAGCATTTCTGAGAACCAGCTTGGGACTGTGGGCCTTTGCTTCTCAGCGTCCCTAACAATAATTTTCATCCCCTTAGACTTCACGTACTGATATGTCTTTCCACCAAGGACAAAGATGTCCCCCGGCTCCAAATACTCGACGAATCCCTCATCAAGGTTTCCCACATACTTCTTCCCATTTAGGAGAACCTTGATCTTCGATTCATCCGGTATGGCTCCGGAGTTAAGGTAGTAAATCATTCTAGCCGATTTCTTCCTTCCGAAAACACCTTCAAGCTCATCCATCCAGATCTTCGAGTATACAGCAATTCTTTCGAGGTGGCGTGAATACCTTCCTGCTAGATACCTCATCACATTCATGAACTCCTCGAATGTGAGGTCCCTGTAGTTATAGGCCCTTCTCACCACCCTATAGGCGTCATCTATCCTCCACTTCCTCTCGAGAGACATTCCGACAATATGCTGCGCCAAAATATCCAGCGGTTTCCTTGGAATAGTTATCTTGTCAAGCTTTCTGCGTCTCGCTAGGTAGGCCAGAACAGTGTCCTCGACTAGATCGTCCCGATCGACAGCAACAATATAGCCCTTACTGACATCATCCACTCCATGCCCAGATCTCCCGACCCTCTGAATCAGCCTTATAACGCTTTTAGGGCTGCTTAGAAGAACCACAGCATCTATGTAACCTATATCAATACCTAGCTCAAGACTGGACGAGCTTACAACGGCTTTCAGCTCTCCCCTCTTCAGTTTTTCCTCCACTTCCAGCCTTACTTCACGGCTGAGGGAACTGTGGTGTGCTCCAATATCTTCAAAGTCGGCTATACCTTCACTCTTAAGGATTTTCTTAAGCTTGAAAACCACTCTCTCGGTGGCGCTGCGGGCGTTGGTGAATATGAGGGTTGTCCTATGCTTACTGATTATGCGTTTCAGCAGCCTGTATATGGACTCATTAATTTCTTCAGCGGTTCCGCGAACAATATCGACTTCAGGGCTCATCACCTTAATCTTCATAGGTTTAAGGAATCGCGCGTCCACAATTTCACATCCCCTAGGAGTTCCATCATCGTTGAAGCCTGTGAGGAACCTAGCTACCTCATCCAATGGAGATATTGTCGCGCTGAGGCCTATTCTCTGAAGAGTTCCTTCCGTAAGCTCCTCAAGCCTCTCCAACGTTAGGGAGAGGTGGGCCCCACGCTTGCTTGAGGCAAGCTCATGGATCTCATCGACGATCAACCATCTCGTCTTCCTAAGATGCTGCCTAAACTTAGGTGCTGTAATAGCTATCGCAAGGGACTCAGGGGTTGTTATCATTATATGGGGAGGGTGCTTAAGCATTCTAGCCTTCTCGGATGGTGTAGTATCGCTGGTCCTTACAGCCACCCTTATTTTCTGAACCTCAATTCCCTTCTGCTCCAGGACATTCCTAATTCCTTCGAGGGGAGGTATTAGGTTTCTCCTCATGTCGTTGTTTAATGCCCTCAGAGGCGACACATACACAGCATAAATGACGTCTTCGAGACTGTTTCTGAGAGCAAGCGTGTATAGCTCGTCAATAATTGCTAGGAATGCCGCTAAAGTTTTCCCTGTTCCCGTGGGTGATGAAATAAGTACGTTCCTGCCTTCCTTTATGTGCGGAATCGCCATTCTTTGGGCGGGGGTGAATCCTTCATAGTTACTGAAGAACCATTGTAGAGTGTACTCATTAAGATATTGCCTGAGACCTTCCCTGCCAATACTAATCTGCTGCTTCAACTTCCTCGGCATAGCTTTCTATCCCCGCCCAACTCAAATTCTTATTTTACTTCCCGCGATTTATTTGTGTGGTTGGAATGTCTAAACCTGTGATTGCTGCCGTGGTGCTGGCGATTTTTCTCGGTAGCTTCATCGCGGGGGCTCTTCAACCGGACTACCTTAAGGAATCCATAAAGGACTCTGCCCTAGAGTACTTCAAACCTATTCAGGAGATAATAGAGAAGAGGCCTGATATCTATCTCCATACACTCCCAATCATAATACTGCTTAATAATCTGAGGGTTGCTCTGCTAAACTTTCTTCTAGGAGTGACTGTTGTGGTGCCTATAGGTGTGCTCCTCTATAACGGTTTCATGGTAGGGGCCATAATGACGCATGGCGATATTATTGGTAATGCGCTTCTACTTCTCCCTCACGGTATAGTTGAGTTAACAGCTATCCTATATTCAGCCTTCCTAGGTCTTTCCCTAGGTGCGGAAGCATTAAAGAAGATTCGGGGGAAAACAGCCGATATTGTAGGGGAACTCAGAAAAGGTGCAAACGTGTTTCCCTACGTAATCCTTCTCCTAGTAATTGCTGCTTTCATAGAGACGTTCGTGACACCGATCATCTACTACTCATACCTACTTCTTACAGGGCAGCAACCCCCGCCAGGTATAGAGCCCTACCGTTCTGGTTTGCCGTAACTTGTGTAAAGTTCGTAAATATCGTTACGGCAAACCTTCCACCCTCCCGTCTTCATCGGGTGGCTTTCGGGGGGAACGGTTACTCCCCACATCCTCAAGGCTCTCAAACGGATATTCCAAGAGCCGACAACATCCCTATCAGCTTCAAAACCACAATTCGAACACTTCAAACCCCTGTGCCCATTCGGGCTTAACCTACCCCCACATATCGGACACAGGGAGGAAGTATAGGCAGGGTCCA
>CAZFVC010000018.1:0-18346 GCA_964522175.1 uncultured Desulfurococcaceae archaeon | reverse complement strand
GTAGGTAGTTATTGTCGTAGTTGTAGTCGTCGTAGTGGTCGTAATATGTGGCGTTGTTGTGGTAGTAGTTTCAGTTGGTGTAGGCACAAGCGGGACAAGCTTCCCGTTCTGATACACATATGTTACGTTGGTTGTATGCCCTGCAAAGTCTTCAACAGTAACTGTCAGCTGATCCCCGTCGCTCAGCCCACTTATCCAGAAATCGTAAATGGCAGTACCATTATTGAGATGATTGGAGTTCCACGTTTCAATGTCCTTAGCAGTTGGTGCTTTACCATTATATAATAGGCTAATGTCCTTAACTCCCCATCCTTGGTCAGATGCTGGGACTTTAATAAGGTACCAAGACCCACTTGGGTTACTTACTTGGGGCGTACCTATGCTCGGAGTATCTGTGTCGTCTTCAGAATGCACAACATAATAGACTTCGCTACCGGGAGCTAGATCAACACCGTTAATTCTGATATAATAATAGTCATTTGTCTCTATCACTGTATAGTTTGAGGGCTCTGGTGTAATGGTATAGCTATTCAGAGGTTTGTCCTTGGGAACCTTAAACTCTATGTATATGTCACTGAATGTGACATTCAGGTTATTTACTGCCTTAAAGCCCACATTGTGACGCGATCCATCATTGGCAGGAGTGTAATGGTAGTCAAGATACCCTATTATGAATGGGTACCTCTTATCCCCTGATGCTATAGGTATGCTGTTGGGATACTGGTTCATTGGAGCGTTTGGTGGATATGTCAGCATGTCTGTGGTAAATGTTCCGTTAGCATAGAGATCTACCATAACGAAGCCTCTTTTATCTCCCTCACGCACGTCGAATGCCACTCCGGAGAAGGTTATGAAATAGTATTTCTTACCGTTGTACACAACCGTGTTCTTTATGTCTGTGTGTGTATGGGCAGTGAATGTTAGTCTCACATCATATTCTAGGATCAGGCGGAAGAGCTCTTTAGCCTCTTCGGGGTGATCAGTCCAGCTCGAATATATGTATCCGTTGTTTAGCAGGTTGTCGAAATCGTCTATTGAATTTACTTGTATCTCCTCTATTCCTTCATCCTTTATCTTGTAGCCAAATAGAGGATGATGCCATATCATAACCTTAACCTTATCTGGGTTAGCCTTAAGGATTTTCTCCGCCCATTTCAGTTGCTCCATAGGTATCCAGCCGTCTATTCCGCTGTCGAGGCATATGAAAAGGAATTTACCTACTGTTGCTGAATAGTTCCTGTAGCCCATTATGTCTCCCCAGATATTCGCCTGACCTGCTTTCTCATATTCGTGGTTACCTATCTGCGCATAAGACGGCATGTTTAGTTCTAGCCATCCCTCCAGGAAGTATTTCCACCCTGTTCCTTCGGTTGGTTTATTGACTTCATCACCGTCAAAGAAGAACATGTCAGGATGTAGGAGGTTAGACTCTGAAACCATTTCAAACCAGTATGGTTTACCTGCAGGGGTTTTGGTGTCTCCTGTGACAAGGATTCTTAGGTGATCTGGCTCCTTATCCAGCACCCACACAGAGTTAGGCATTGTTATGTCGTAGTCTTTGTCCGCTGCATGAAACGTTATTCTATAGCTGTAGAATCCAGGGGATATATCCTCTGGCATAGGGAACTTAACTACCCAAGCATTCCATTTCTCGCTGAATGTTGCCTTGATATAGTTCTCATCGCTCTGGAAGTTAAGGTCATACGAATTGTAGTCATTGAAGAGATGGAGGGTGAAACTTGTCGGCTCTTGATCTTCTGGTAGATATATTCTTACTTCTAGTTCTCCTCCCCTAATAATGGGCTCTGGATAGGCTAGTGTAGGGTATTTTATTATCTTGGCATACCACTGCACTACTGAGCCTGACACTGTATTTGAGAACATCGTGAAGGCTAATGGCGCAACAATAATGACCAGGGCTAGTAATGCGATAATTTTTTTGTCCAAGGTTTCACCTCAGTTTCACCTAGTGAAAAACCAATTAAACCTTATCGTTAATTTCACTAACCATTTGCTTAGGCGTTAATCTCGTAAAGAAAATACTGATGGTTATGATAAAAGAAAAATTATTTGATTTGTTGTATACTATTACTTCATTTTCTTACCAATTAGGAATCCAATTATTATTCCTATTATTAGGCCTACACCCAGATAGACCCACTGCATTGTGCTTAGATTACTGACCTGGCCCTGCAGGTCACTTATCTGTGAGTTAGCATTCTCTAAGTCGCTCATACACTGGTTCTTCTCGTTTGTTACTTGATTCAGCTGGTTCTGCGTCTGAGTTAGCTCGTCCTGCAGGCTTGATACCTTGTTCTGCAGGTTACTGACCTGCTCCTCCAGGCTATTAACTTGTGATTTTAACTGAGCCATCTCCACTGCTATAGAAGGTACTCTCTCACCGAGCAGTCCAACACCCCATAGCACAACGTTCTTCACGAAGGTTGGTCCACTCAGCGGTACCTCATAATATTCTTCATTATACATTCCTTGGTAATGATCAAAGGGGGCCTCAGCGCTTAGAATCACAATGCCTCCGTTATCAAAGTTTATCTCAGCAGCCATTAAGCAGAAGCTTTTCACAGGCGGGTTAAGTACGTCGTAGGCGTGAGGCTTCGGCTCAACGAATTCATGAATAGAGGCGTTTGGGCTTGTCACAACTATCCTGTAGATATTGTCTACAGGAAGTTCGTTGTCTTTATATAGCGGATACCATTCTCCGTTAGAGTAGACGGCCAGAGCCCCAGGGCCGTGGAATAGTATTGGGTTATAGACGCCTCCAGCTAGTACTGCCAGCTCTGGATCGGGCTCTACATATCCTGCAGGTCTGTAGTCTTTCCCTCCAATATTGTTGACTGGATCCACAACCTCTACGTGATCAGCTCTCAGATTTGAGCCGATCGCTTCAAGTATTTTGTTTGCAGCCGTTATTCTGAGGTAGTCACCTCCACTGTAGTCGCTGTCGCTGGTCACCCACAGTGTTTTTCCTCCCTCATTAAACCATTGCTTAATGGCATTAGCCATATCATCGGTTAGGTTATATCCGGTATCCACGTGCACAAATATTATCATGTCAGCACCTTTTAGGTCATCATAGGTGAAGTCCTCTGTAATCACTTTCCAGTTCACTTCAGTGATGTTGCCAATCATGGCATTAAGTAATGGATCCTCGCCGAAGAGGCCAAGGGCTATGACTACTACAGTAGGCTTAGGTTCTTCTGCGTAGCTAGTGTTTACTAAAGCCGCAAATGCTCCTAACGCGACGATTAGCAGTAGAATTACAGGTATGAATCTCGCGTTCATGTTTCTCACCTAAACGTATTTGGCATTTTCAATATTTGGAGTAAAGTAATAAATTTGTCGTCTTAATGAAGGGTTTGCGGGAATTCTTCTATTACACAAAAAATATATTCTTACAGATATCCTTAAAGATGGGTAATTACCCATGAAGAGGAGTACTCGCAAAGCATTATCTAGGATCGGATTAATTGGCATCGTAATAATTATAGTCGTAGCGGTGGCTGCGGGAGTTCTCTACTATTCAATGCCTCCACAGCCGCCTACTACGACTACAACAACCACCCCGACAGGTACGCATACCACCACAACTACAACAATAACCACAACGACAACGCATACTACTACGACTACAACAACCACCCCACCATCTCAAGGCATAGTTCTGAGGGTGTTAACGAGGCATCCTTCCGACATCCTTACGGAGGCCAAGAAGAAGTTCTTAGCAACATCCCTAGCCAAGAAGTATAATATAGTAGATATAATCTGGCTCCCAATCGAGCCGCCTCAGTGGATAGATACCATCAACTATGCTGGGCAAAGGCCTGGACAGGAGATAGATATTGCTTGGGGAGGAGGCCCTACCATGTTTGATCTTTTACTGAAGGAGGGTTTGCTAGCAACCATTAACAGTAGTGAGGTTATGGATGTTATTCAGGACATACCTGAAGAGATTGCAGGTTCACCTATGGTTAGGTATGATGATAATGGTAATATCAAGTGGATCGCGGCAGCTATAGCTTCGTTCGGATTCACTATTAATAGGCAGAAACTTGATCAGTATGGCTTTTCCACTCCCGAGAAGTGGGTTGATCTGGCAAGCCCTGACTTCGCTGTTACGCTACCGACACCCATGGTGGGCGTTGCTGACCCAACTAAGAGCACCAGCAATACCAGGATGTATGAAATTATTCTCCAAATTTATGGATGGAATGGGGGCTGGAAAATAATTACGAGGATGGGTGCTAACGCAAGGATTTATGATCAGTCAGGCCTTGTGAGAGACGCGGTTATTAGGGGAGACATAGCTGTCGGTATAACCATTGACTTCTATGGATACACAGCACAGCTGAAGAACCCCAATCAATGTCTATATATACTGCCTAAGGATGGCACAATAGTGAACGGCGACCCTATAGCCCTACTCACAACATCAAAGCATAAGGAAGCTGCTCAAGCATTCATAGCTTGGGTGCTATCACCAGAAGGCCAAGCATTATGGATGAATCCTAACATAAACAGAATGCCTGTAAACCCGAAGGTGTTCGATGAAACCCCTGAAGGTAGGAATAGGACGGACTTGAAGGCCGCCTATGACGCAACTCTTGAGTCGACAACTATTGAGTTCAGTGATGAGATGGCTTCAAGTATTGAGGAGGCTATGAGGTGGTTCTTCTTTGCCACAATAACTCAAGCGCATGACGAACTTCAGAGTTTGTGGAAGGATCTGGCTCTAGCATACCTAAGCGGAAAGATCACTCAAGACCAGTTCAACAAGCTCGTAGACGATCTAGCAAACCCAAGCAAGCTAGAATACACAGATCCAGCCACAGGACAGAAAACAACATTCACACTACAGACAGCGCAGAATATGAACACTAAGATATTAGAGGACGTCAACTACAGGAATCAATTAGTGAGTGAATGGACACAGGCAGCAAAACAAAGATACCAAGCCGTACACCAAGAACTACAATCTTTAATAGGTTAATCCCCCTCACTAAAAAGGGGGTAAGATGGCCTCTTTTTTGTCCAGCCTTAAACGGCTGAGGAGAGAGCTTGATGCCCTAACAGTCACTCAGCTAGTCATAGTCATTGTAATTCTCTCCGTGTTTCTTCTCCTACCTATTTTCTCAATTCTTTTCAAAGCCTTCATATATGAGGGCCACTTCTCCTTAACCTATTTCTGGCAAACCTTCACAGATCCCGAAATGATTAAGATCCCTCCCGAATGGAAATGGATTGAATGGACCCAAAGATATATGTTCTATACATTTCCTAATGGGACGCGAATTCTCATACCTATAAACACAATAGCTATTGGGATAGATGGTCCCGACTTCGGATACATCTTTAACTCGCTCTATGTTTCCCTCATGGTCATGCTTTTCGCGTCTGTTCTGGGTCTTGTAGCAGCATTCATTATGGCCCGATATACATTTCCCGGAAAAAACATTGTGAGAGTCCTGTTGTTTATTCCTCTTCTCGCAACGCCTTTCGTCAATGCATATGTTATTGGGAAGGTTTTCGGGGAAGGTGGGCTCCTCAACTATTTCCTCACCGAGGTTCTCAGAGTTCCTTTCACAGTTGTTCTTTCGGGATTGCCTGCCGTGATATTGATCCAGACACTAAGCTTCTTCCCAATAGTTTACATGAATGTTCACTCAAGCATCCTCAATATTGATCCCTCGATGGAGGAACAGGCTGAGAACCTAGGCGCCCACGGATTTAAGCTCTTTCGAAGCGTTACATTTCCATTATCTCTTCCTGGATTAGCGGCAGGTGCTACACTAGTATTCGTCTTCAGCATGGAGGACCTGAGTGCACCCATAGGTCTTTCAGGGGCTTTCGGCGATGGACTTCACAATAAGCTCATGTCCTTCTACGTGTTTACTCAGTTCAAACAAGCATACAGTTTAGATCAGGTGCATCCATCCGCATACGTAATATCAGTATTGATGCTGACTCTAGCTGCGGTAGCATTCCTCATTATAAAGAAATATGTCTCGCTCAAACAATATGCTATGCTTTCTAAGGGAGGTAGATGGAATCCGAGGCTAAGGAGACCAGCCATACTTGGCATAATAGCCATCGTATTGTTCACTATTCCTCTAATCATAATATCTAGCTTTCCTCAAGTAGGAGTAGTTATTTTATCAATATCTGACTGGGCGTCTGCAGGGCCTTTCCCAAGCAAGCTCGTTATGGGTTATATGCGTGCATTAATGGAGAATCCTCAGGTAGTGACGGCAATAAGGAACAGCTTGACTTACTCGGGATTAGCCATAATAATTACCTTATTCTTAGGAACTAGTGCAGCATACGTCGTTGCAAGAAGAGACATACCTGGGAAGGAACTAATTGATACCTTAGCAACCATACCTATAGTGATTCCTGGAATTATTGTTGCAGTAGGATACCTCATATTCTTCGGGTCACTTTTCTTCAATACATGGATTGATCCTTTCATCAACCCCGGATTTCTCCTAATATTCACATATACTGTGAGGAGATCACCTTTCTTAACAAGATCAGTATATGCAGGTCTTCAGCAAATACATGTATCTTTAGAAGAAGCATCCTTTAATTTAGGTGCAAGCAGAGCAAAAACTTTCTTCTCCATAGTTATACCTTTGATAGCAGCTAATGTTATCGGGGGAGCGATCCTATCATTTGTATACATGATGAATGAAGTTAGCACCTCCTTGATTTTAGGATCCCATAACCCCGCTCAAGGGCCTATAACATTCCTGATGTCGCAGGTGATATACAGCTCAGGAACTGTAGGCTCAGTGAGTATAGCAGCTGCTTTAGGTGTCCTCCTGATGGCTCTTCAAATAATAGCTATTACTCTCTCTAACTATATATTAAAACAAAGGGTCGCTTTCTTGGGTGTGTAGAATGGTTGAGGTAAAACTTGAAAATGTTTTGAAAAGATTCGGTGAAGTTGTCGCGGTAGATCATGTAACCCTGAAAATAAATCATGGAGAATTCTTCTCCTTTTTAGGTCCTTCAGGCTGCGGCAAAACAACTACTCTTAGAGTTATCGCAGGCCTAGAATTAGTAGATGAGGGAAAAATATTCTTCGACGATGCTGATGTAACTAGTCTCCCACCCTACAAAAGAAACACAGGAATGGTTTTCCAGAACTACGCACTCTGGCCACATATGTCGGTATTTGACAATGTTGCGTACGGATTGAAAATCAGGAAAATGAGGAAAGAGGAGATAGAGAAAAGAGTTAAGGAAGTGCTTGAACTAGTAAAACTAACTGGGATGGAGAAAAGATATCCTACACAATTGTCTGGCGGTCAGCAGCAAAGAGTTGCGTTAGCTAGGGCACTAGTTGTCAGACCAAAAGTCCTTCTACTTGATGAGCCCCTTAGCAATCTTGACGCTAAGCTAAGGGTAGAAATGAGGGAAGAGATTAAGAGAATCCAGAAGAAATTGGGAATTACGGCAATTTATGTAACCCATGACCAAGAAGAGGCCATGGTTATTTCTGACAGGATAGCTGTTCTGAATCAAGGCAAAGTAATGCAGATAGGAACACCGGAGGAGCTATATAAGAAACCTGCTAATTTATTTGTAGCTACTTTCCTAGGCCGCTACACCCTACTCTACGGTATAGCTAAGGAGCTATCACCAGATTCTAAAGTATTAGTAGAGACTCCAGACTTTAAGATCAGAGGGATAATAACATCTCCAGACATAAAGATCTCACCCGCAGAGAAGATAGTTGCGGTTGTACGTCCACACGCGTTTAAAGTATCTAGATCAGGTGAAGAAGTTAACTTACTAGAAGGAGTTGTTGATTGGATTTCCTATCTAGGTCCCTACTATGAGGCTAGGCTTAGGATAGGGAAGACGGATATATTGGTGAGTGTAGAGCCCAGTGCTAAAGTTAAGGTTGGAGACGTTCTGAAAGTGTTTGTTAATGAAGAAGATGTGTTAGTATTTCCTATAACGGCATTAAGCGAGAGCTCATATATAGAGGAATTAAAAATTGTGGAATAATCCCGAATTTTATTTTTGCTTATAAAGTTTTCTGACAAATAATCCAAGCGTGTTAATGCTTAAATCCAATATGCTACGGAAGCATATATTCGTCGGGAGAGCAGGATGTATCCATTTAGAAGTATAGCCATAGAGATAGATGAGAAGAAAACGGGCTTAGCCCTCGAGGCAACTGAGCATATAGAATTCATAGAAAAGATTGAAGTGCTGAGAGAATTCATGAAGGCGGTATCTCTGAGGCTATTTCCTAGGCTGTTCCTGTACTTCACAGAAGCATCAGTTAAGCTCATAGGCTTTGATCTTGTTGAGGAGATGATTAGGGATCCGGATCGGGCCTATGCAGAGCTAAAAAGTTTGATGGGTGGAGACTCTGGTGTAGAGTTTTTGGATAAGCAAATAGCGCTCTATATCGAAATGCAGAATGGGTTCAGACTAACTGAGAATAAAATATTGGGACTACTTAAAGAAAGAAGGCTCGGGGAACTTTTAAATATTGCAGAACACTTCACCATGTCCTCCAACTAACATTAAGTTAGTTTCTTACAGTAATTCCCTGACACGAGCACCGTGTCCTCTATTTTTATCTGTCCAGCTCTAGGTATTAGAATAGGTGAGTGAATCACTGCTAAAACCATTCCCTCCTTTATTTCCATGAATCTATGCTTAGGAACTATTGTAGTTATAGGAGTCTCTTCTACTTGCAGACCCACTCCATGGGTAAATCCTACGACCCTGTACTGAAGCACCTTATGTTTCGAAAACACTTTATCTATGTCCTTCATTACCTCAATGAATTTTCTTCCGGCTTTAGATTGAGTCACTGCCACTTCTTGAGCTTCCTCCATGGCTTTGTAAGCCCTTCGCACGATTTCTGGAGGGTTTCCTATTAATATAGTTACTGATTTGTTTGCATAATACCGGTAATGGTCTGCTCCTATGACGATAGTCACTACAGAGTTGTTTTCAACTTTTTCAGTAGATAAAGGTTCAGAATGAACTCTTGGATGAGGCCCTGCATTGATATAAACAAGAGGCTCCTCACTCCCCAACTTGTATAACCGATTATATAGCTCGGCAGCTATCTCAGTCTCGCTCATTCCGGGTTTTATCTGAGTCTTAACGTCATCTATAGCTTCCTTAGCTTTTCGTGCAGCTGCCTTAATGTACGAAATTTCTATATCATCCTTTATCATTCGAAGATTCATTATGTCCTCGCTTAAGTCATGAATTTCTACTGCAGGATTAAGGTTCTTGAATATCATGTAAAATAGGATGAAGGAGTCGCGCTCTAGCTCAAAATCCATGCCTACTCTCTTAACCCCTAATTCTCTTAGATATCTGCTGACTTTTCCCATGAGTTCTCCTCCTTCGACGAAGGTTTCAATTTCCTTAATGATGGAGTATTTCCTGAAAAGCTCTTCTTCACCCTTAGCCAAGAAAACAACTGGATCCCCATCAACAGGAACTATTAAGGAAGGTCTCAGCCATTTTACACCAGTGAAGTATATGAAAGAGGAAAGAGTTCTTATCACAGCCGCATCGAGATTTCTTTTAGTAAGGATGTCTTTTAACCTATCAATTCGAGACTGCAGTACTTCAGAGGGGAACCTTAATTTTTCGCCAACCATTTTCATCCATTTTTAACACGGTTAATTAATAAAAAAGTTACGGGACGACTTATTATACTTTTCTTGAGTATAATAAAGTAGGGTTTGTCTTGACTGATTACCCAGTTAAGGACGTAAAAGGAAAGACGGTATACCTCAGTGAAAAGACTTCTATTGTAATGGTGCTCCTAAGTATATTAGCTCTCTCCTTTGCTGTATATTACTTCTACTTAAGTTACATATCCTATACTAATTCACTAACCTCTTTCATTCCATTGATAATTCTAGGGGCTAACTCATTAATTCATGGAATTGCCTACTATGGCTTTAAGACAAAAGGTGATCTAGACGAATCAAGTGTTATTCTCCCTAGAGTAGATGAGGGGGAAGTTCTAGTGAGGCGTGTGAATTGTTTCTGGATATCAATAGCTACAGCAGCAGTGGTTATAGGGATGGCCTTCTCTCTAGCGGGTATTGGATACGGAGCCTATATATTAATTTCTACCCCCTTCAAAACAGATGGACTAATCCTTATTCTCTGGGGATCGGGTTTTGTAGTAAGTTCGTTGGTACTGCTCGTTGCCCTAAACTTCCTCAGAAGCAAGATTATAGCTTCTCCGAGTCCAGCCGTAGTCAAAACCACAACAGGGATATATGTTAAAATCTATATGAGATCCTATCCTATAATTACCTTCACCATGATTATGACTCTAATTTCAGGAATAATCCTATTAGGTATCGGAAGCTACATAACGTTAACCAATCCAGAAATACCTTTCTATCCGCCTAGTCAATATGAATTCGTCTCTACAGGAGTGATTTTTTACGAACTTATGGAAAGAGGTACAGGTCTTCTTTCTTTAATTTATGGGGTTTTGCTCCTAATAGATACGGCTATACTTAATTTCCTAAAGATAAAAGGACAGGTTTTTCCCACGAAAGAGAAACATTAAGTATAAACTTTAACAGCCTAGGAAATTAAACAAGATTTGATGGGAATGCTGATACTGATTTCAGGCCTCATACCCTACGATGCCGGTAAAACCTCAGTTACTATTGCTCTTGCTAAATCTCTAAAGAAAAGAGGGATAGAGCCGATTGCCTTGAAACCTGTTTCGGCACATAATGCGTGGTATCAGCATCACACATTAACATACTCAAAGAGATTGGGGATACTAATAGGAGAGGATGTCTACAGGTATTTTCAGGAAGGCCTAATCAGGGACATAGATATTCAGAATCCGGTGGATATACTAACAGCGCCTCCAGATATACTCAACTTTTCTTCTTTGACTCAGTATTTTTGGAATCTGGAGACCATGATATCGCAAGCAGTACTGGTAAGGCTTTCCTTCCCTTACCGGAGATATTTCCTTTTAGAGAAGAATCTTGACTTAATTCATCCCAAAATAAAGGATGAGGTAATGGAGTTTTTGGAACAGGTAAATGAGTACACTGCCGTAAGTAGGGAATGGATCGAGAAAAAGCTTGCTGGGAAAGAAACTGGGAGCTACCTCTTCAGTCTCGTGAATAGGTTGAAGAGAGAGAATAATCTTTTACTAATGGAGTCATTTAATGACGCTCTGTTTCCAATAATCTCTATTTCAAGGCTCGTAGACCTTATAATCATCGTGGCTCCAGGCAGGGGTTTAATATATCGAAGAGCAAAAATTATGAAGTATCTTGATTCTTCCATGTCCTTAGGTGTAAGAGCCCGGAGTTTGGTTGAGTTATTCAAACCGGACTCATACTTCATAATTAATCCTGTGGATTTTGATTATCCAGAAATAGATGAAGAAACCGTCCAGAAAATACTGAGGTGGGGGTCAAAGTCAAGCCTATAACACCAGAGGAACTAGCCTTCCTTCAGGCAATTTCTCGGCCTCTTCAATTTTAAGGACCTTACTAATTGATGAGGAGAATACGATTTTCCCTGATTTCGTACAAACTGTGTGTAGTGTATAGTAGATCTTCTTTCTTGGTATGTTCTCTACTTCAGGATTAATGTATTGAAATGCATACAGCTTTGGCATTCCTTTCTTCATTAGAAGAATTCCAAGATCTAGCGCAGTCTTTACTTTATCTGGATTAGCATAAGAAGCTATAATTGAGTCTAGGTTTCTGTTTTTATTCCTAGCCAAACACTTTGCGAAAAGTGCTGTGTCGCTTCTGACCGAAGCGAATTCTAAAGCCAGGCCGCATTCATTAGCTTTGAGATTGAGGCTGCCATTGTGCGCTACCCAGAGATCCATTCCTCTTGAAGTAATTACATGAATAGGGTGTACATCATTTAGGTTTATAGTGCTTGCTTCAGTTGCTTTTCTTACATGAATTATTCCTCCGCCTTCGTTCATTTTTTCAAGAATGTTAAAAAGTCTCCTAACACCAGTTCTGTCCTCGTATAGGGGGGTCGTAGTTTTATAGGTAAGCAAAGCCGAAGAGGAGTATATCACGTATCCCCATCCATGAGGATGTGACGGAATTGAGGATAAAAGAGGGTCTTTTTTGGCTATTTGGACTAAGGCTTTAATGTATTCCTGGACAATCTGAAATTTTTCTTTCTGATAAAAAATCAGCATTCTACACATTTTTATCATGTTTCCTTAATTATGCAGAATAAATTTTTTTGTTTGACGAAAGATATCCAACGGTGAGGGAATCTTTGGCGACTGATTCGCCAGAGACAGCTATAGATGCTCAAGGACTAGTTAAGAATTACCTTAGTTACGATAGGAGAGGATTCCTTAAAAAAGAGAAACGGATTGTTAAGGCTCTTAAGGGTGTATCTTTTTCAGTGAAGTGGGGAGAAGTCTTTGGCCTTTTAGGACCTAATGGAGCCGGAAAAACTACTACCGTAAAGATAATTACCACGCTTCTTCTTCCGGACGACGGTAAGGCGATAGTTAACGGTTATGACGTTGTTAAGGAATCGATAGACGTTAGAAGAAGTATTGGGGTTGTTCTTAATGTTGAGAGAGGCTTTTTCTGGAAGCTTACAGGAAGAGAGAATCTCAGGTATTTTGGAATGCTTAAAGGCCTAAAAGGAAGAGATCTTGAAGAGAGAATAGACAAGGTAGTCTCACTTGTAGGCCTTGATAAGATAGGTGCTGTTGATAAGCTATATGAGGAATATTCCTTGGGTATGAAAGCTCGTCTCGCGTTGGCTCGAGCACTTCTTTCAGATCCTCCCATACTTGTTCTGGATGAGCCTACCTTAGGACTTGATCCGCCTGCCGCTAGAGAGATTAGAAGACTGCTGATAAAGTTGGCGAAGGATGAGGGTAAGGGAGTAATGATCACTACTCACAACATGTTTGAAGCAGAGATAGTTTGTGATAGAGTAGGAATTATTTCAGCAGGAAAAATAGTGGCTTTAGGTACCGTCAGCGAGCTGAAGAAATTAGTGGCTGAGGAAATACCTATACAGGTGAAGTTCTCTGGAGCTGTAAAGGAAAGGCTAAGAGTATTGGAGGACTACTTGAAGAAATCAGTTGGTGTACAGAAGCTAAGAATTAAGGGAGTAGATAACGGTTTCGAATTAAGAATACTTACACCTATAGGGAACGAGGAGAAGGTGATAGCTGATGCCGTTTTAGCATTGACAAATAAAGGTTTGAGTGTTCTCAGAGCGGAAGTGATGGAGCCCACATTGGAGGATGTGTTCATTAAAGTAACCTCTTGAGGTGACTACTTAATGCCTGGAATAAGCATGTGGGCAGTGTTTAGAGCACAACTCCATGCTTCTATCTACTGGTATAAGAATAATAAGTGGTTGGCAGTTACTATGTTTTTCTGGCCTTACTTAATGATTCTAGTTCTCGTAGGACTCGGCAGTATTATGGGCAGCTTTGAGCTATACACAGAAAGGATGAATCTCTCCAGCCCAGGATTTTACCTGGTCTCTGCCTCAGCTATAGCTATGACCAGCGTAGGAATCATTGACGGGGTAGCTGGGTTTGCTCTCTATAATCGCTGGCTTGGAACACTTAACTACATAATTCTCTCCCCTATCAGGGAATCTAAATTGTTTATAGCGGCTGGACTCCCTGACTCACTACTAGCCGCTCTAGTTACTATAGTAGCTGTAATGCCAGCTGCGATCTATGTGGAGGGTCTCTTAGGTAGTTTAAAATTGCTAATTATCCTGGCCTTCATGCTTGCAGGAATGATTCCTTTAACAGGCCTCTCGGTTTTAGCGGCGTCAGCATTATTGGTGGTTAAGGAAGAGTCGAATATAATTAATAGTATAGTTCCCTTCATACTTCTAGTCTCAGGCGTTTTCTACCCTATAACAGTTCTCCCCAGAATTCTCCAAGCAGTCTCTCTAGCTGTCCCTACAAGATATGTAGTAGATGCTGCTAAGATGGTATCCACATTTGGTACGCCATCCGGTGCAGCTCTAATGCTTCTCCTAGGAATGCTAGCACTTCTAGGAATAATCTACAACACCATAGCAGGGGTAGCGATCATGAGAGCTGAGAAAGCTGTGAAGATGAGGGGTGTAGACTAATGAGTTCTCTGAAAGCAATAATTTACCTGCATTCCCTACGCACTTGGAGATATAAATACAGCTTCATTAATGGTGCAATAAACGTGGGACTATGGATAGCGATCTTCATTCTAGGTGCACTCCTCTTCGTTCCCGCTGAAGAGCTTCCCATGACTGCCCCCTATATCTTTTGGGGGATAATACTATGGAATGTACTCTCCTCCAGCGTCTGGTCAGTAGGAGGATGGACACAATTCTTCCTTAGCTTAGGAATGTATGAAGAACATAAGCTGGCTAATACATCTGTACTTGAGGTGATTTCTGGAAGAAGTATAACGGTTCTAATGGATATTGTTTTAATCACACCTATAATGTACTTCCTTGTCACACAGATTACTGGAGGTAAGGTAATATTTGCAGTGTCACCTCTCTACATACTAATGGGGTTCTTGGGAATGTTTCTCATGTCCCTGTCCTACGGTCTCTCTCTATCCGCCCTTTCCCTGAGAATGGGAGTACCCGGCACTCTCCTAGACATAAGTAATTTCTTTCTCCTCGTTATGGGGGGAATAGCTGTCCCAGTGGAAAGCCTTCCTGGACCCGCGAAATTGCTGGCTATAGCAATTCCTTTCTCACATCCTGCAGAGATTGTGAGGTATGGAGCCACAGGAAATCCCACATATATACCCCTACATATTGAGCTGATGATCATGTGGATATATACGGCAGCGCTACTATTACTTGCATACTTTCTATTCCGCTATGTTGAAGACAAATACTTGAGACTTTACGGCCCTAGAGCGGTAGGTAGGATGTAACCTACCTCAAACTAAGAATTATTTCGGGCACTTCCGTAATGCTATTCACAATGTATAACTGACCCTCGATACGAACATTTCCCTTGAACTCCTTAAGTATCCCTACTGCTACCAATCCCGATATCAATGCTCCGCCAACATCCTCTCTTAAACTATCCCCTACGTGTGCAATCTTATCAGGAGCGACATTAAATATTTCAGAGACTTTAGCGAAGGCTCTTGGATCCGGTTTCGAGAAACCTATCTCGTCCGCGAAGAAGGAAGCCTGAAAGAACTTCAGTATGTCTCCCTTCATAAGCAAGTTCTTCGTGACGCCAGAATGCCAGAACAGGACGTTGCCAAGGATCCCCATCTTCACACCCGAGACTCTAAGCTTCTCGAGAACAGTTCTAACACCTCCTATTACCAGCCTATCAGGATCCACTTCGTCCATAGCTGTATTTATAGCTGAAGCCAGATCCTCCACAGTAATCCCGAATCCTTTAGATAATTCCTTTAATGAATACTCAACGATCTCACTATCCTCTACCTTACCCTCTATCTTCAACTTCTTAAGCAAGTTATGCTTCTCCCTAATTCTTTCAACGATTTTATCCTGACTCATCTTAACGAATTTCCTGCTTAAAACTTCGCTTAGAACTTCATAGAAATACTGGAGATCTAATAGAGTGTTCCATACATCAAACGAAACTACCTCTATCATACGTTACCCCTAGGAATACTGGACCCTACAGCTTTATAGATCCTACTTCGTTCTCAGAAGAGCCTTCCCCATGCTTGAAGGCTTCTTCTTAATGCTCCTTTCCTCCAACTTACGAAGCTGATCAGGAGTAAAGACAGGAACTCCTCTTTCCTTAAGCAACCTTATATAATGTCTTATGGCTTCCCTTGTCAATAAATCATCTAACACACTCCAAAACTCCCACTCATCCTTAGATGTGGAGGCTATGTCTTGAACAAACATAAGAAGCTGTACATCATCAATCTCATTGTTTCGATTAATGCACTCCACAGTCTCCACTGCCTTAATGAAGGCCTCCTCTGGCTTCATATTATAATACTTAATTAGAAACTTCTGCAGAGTTTCAGGATTTACCCCAACCCTAGCAATCAAATAACCAGGATAGTTAATACATTTAGCCACTCTTTATACCTAAGTGATGGTTGGGGGAAGCTCTTTTAAATAATGTGTATAATTTGTACATTACATCAGTATGAAAAAAGATATATCACTCAACAATATTAATACCTTTTCGCATTGTTAAAGGGATGTCACTTGGGAAGCCCTACATTCAATTCCTTCACGGAAGAATGGGCTCGATCATTCTACTCTAAAAGAATGCAGAACTTTACCGAACTCTTCGGGACAGATAAGCCGATAATAGGAATGGTTCATCTAATACCTCTTCCAGGCTCTCCAGCGTATGAAGGATGGGGCATGAGTGTGATAATAGAGCACGCCCTTAGAGACGCAAAGGCACTGGTAGAGGGCGGAGTCGACGGGATTATTGTTGAGAATATGTGGGATCTTCCATATTATTCCGGTGCATCCAGAATTCCTCCTGAAGAAATAGCTGCCCATGCTGTCGCAGCTGCAGAAGTGATAAAGGAAGTACCTGTGCCCGCAGGAATAACAGTTATCCATAACGGAGGGAGGGTTGCCCTAGGGATAGCTAAGGCCTCCGGAGCTAAGTTCATTAGGGTGTGCTTGTACACGGGGGCTGCAGTCTGGGATACGGGAGAATTCGATAATGGAAACGCAGCCGAACTTATGAGACTAAGAAAACTACTTCATGCAGAGGACATAAAATTCTTTGCAGATATAGTTAAGAAGCACTCAGTAGTTTTTCCCGGAATTGATCTAAAGACACACGCAACTTGGTCGCATTTCTACATGGCGGATGCCCTCATAGTCACCGGAACGATGACGGGGGTGCCTCCAGCCCCTAGAGATGTTCTTGAAGTGAAGGAAGCTGTTCCAGAGGCTAAGGTATTGATTGGCTCAGGCATAAATCTAGGTAATGTCACGGATTTTCTAAGAGTTGCAGACGGAGCAATCGTTGGAACGTACTTCAAGAAAGACGGGGTGGTTCAGAATAGAGTAGATGTAGATAGAGTAAGGAAGTTAATGAAGAAAGTAAAGGAGCTGAGGAAGTATTCCCAATGAGGAAGAAAAAAGTAGTTATACTAGGGGATCTGAATCTAGACATAATACTAAAAATTGATGAGCTGCCGCCGCCAGATACCTCAGTAGCTGTGGAAAACGCAAGCTACATGCCTGGAGGAGTTGGAGGAAATGTCGCTTCATATACACTCGACCAAACTGTTGAGCCTGCGCTGCTGAGCGCTGTCGGTAAGGACCCTATAGGCGACTTTCTTCTTAGAGATCTTAAAGATAGAGGGATTTCAACTAGCTACATAAAAGTGGTGAGGAAACCCAGTGGCGTTATGATCATTCTCCTAGATAGTGAAGGGGAGAAAAGGATACTAGGCGTGAGAGGAGCTAATGAAGAGGCTGTTTACTCAGAAGAAGAACTAAAAGTAGCAATAAGTGGGGCATCTATTGTTCATGGATCAGGATATTTCTTTTTAAATTCCGACAAGGGCGCCTCCTTACTGAACTCTTTCAGGGTCGCGAAAACATTCGGTATTCCTATAAGCCTAGACCTGGAGGGAATTGCCCTCCAAAAGAGGGAAATACTACGGGAAATAGAGCGCCAGGTAGACTACATATTCGTGAATAGAGCAGAACTTATGGAACTGACTGGAATAAATGATGTGAAGCAAGGGTCTCTAACATTATGGCGAATACTTAAGCCTAAGGCCATCTTTATTAAAGCAGGGAACATTGGTTCCTACTTAAGGACTGGCGACGATGTTTTTATATATGTGAAAGGAAGATCTGTTAAACCTGTTGACCCAACAGGGGCTGGAGACGCTTATGACGCAGCGGTCCTTAAATCTATTATAAAGGGCGGGAATCTCATTAATGCTGCAGAAGAGGGCAATAAAGCTGGAATGAAGGCCGCACTGAAAATAGGGGGTAGGTAAGCTCTATCTTTCCAGTTCTTTTATGAATTCCCTAGGAAGTCTCCATCCTAAAGCACCCAAGACTTCTAGTAAATGGTCTCTCTCCTCCGTTTTAGGAATTGCATGAACTTTCGGTCTGCTTATTAGGAAGTTCAATGCAACCTGTATAGGGGTTCAGCTTGCATAGGTATTGGTAAGCCTATGTAAGCCTTGGGGTTCATCAGGCTCAGCCCCCCTCTTGGGTTCATCGGAGGCGAGTCATCGCCCTTACCCCCATTCGTGGCAACCCCTCTCCCCCTCCTCATCTGCATCCTCCACCGAGGGATCATAGGCTTTATCACCACACGGTAGAAGGTGCTTGGAGAGGG
>CAZFVC010000017.1:10748-18873 GCA_964522175.1 uncultured Desulfurococcaceae archaeon | reverse complement strand
GCCAGTTCCAGCTTTCTTATGTCTTCCTTACCCATAGGCTTAAGTGGTACCTCAGTCATCCTCTCACCCACTAATAATATAATGATACAAAAATAAATTTTGTCTAAAGAAATCTACAAAACCACAATTACTTAAACTGTAAACTAAAGCTTTATTTCTGCTAGAGCTCTTTCCTGAATTTCTCAATATACTCCATATATGTGCCTTGGCGTTTCAGCCATTTCCCATATTCAACCAAGGCTTTTACAGCTAAAGCTGCCCTTTCTGGCGAGAGGTACATCGGTATACCCATTTCCTCGGCTTCTCTAGCAAATCGGGTTGTGTACTCGCCTCCTGTAGCTACTCCGAGAACAGGTACGGGATAGGGAAGTTCCTTATTTATCTTCTTGACGAGCGGGATGAATTTCTTGTTTAATTCCTGTGAGATTCCTGGAACTATGTAGTAGGGCAGCCATATTATTGCATCGATTTCTCCTGAACGCATCAAAATTTCAGCTGATTGTGTAAGGTGCTCATCTGTAGCTGAGCCTGTCACATCCACAGGATTATAGGATGAGGCTATAGGTAGCAGAACTTCCCTCAGTTTGCTTACTGTTTCCTCACTTAGTTTAGGGACTTTCAGACCTAAGTCTGATAATGCATCAGTAGTCATCACTCCTGAACCTCCTCCCACCGTCAGGACTGCAATCCTATCCCCTGCAGCAGGGGGTTGTTTCGATAGGGCCATACCGACGTCAAACAGTTCCTCCATTCCATAGGTTCTTATGACGCCTGCTTGCCTAAACACTGCCGAATAAACGAAGTCTTGGCCCGCTAGAGCTCCTGTGTGTGAGGATGCTGCTCTGGCTCCAGCTTCAGTTCTCCCCGATTTAAGCACAACCACTGGCTTGATAGGTGTGGTCTCTTTCAATGCTTTGAAGAAATCTCTTCCATTTTCTACACCCTCTATGTACATAGTAATCACTTTTGTATCAGAATCTTCTCTCAGATATTCAAGTAAATCAACATCATCGACATCGGCCTTATTTCCATAGCTAACGAACTTACTTATCCCTATCCCACGCATGGATGCCCAGTCAAGAACAGCTGAGCCAAAAGCTCCAGACTGAGAAATGAATGCTATTGATCCATGCTTCGGATATCCCTGTCTCTCAGTGGGGAGAAAAACCGTGTTTATTCCCGATTTAGGTACATACACCCCTATGCAGTTGGGGCCAATAAGCCTAATGCCGTACTCCTTTAGTACCTCAACCAATTTCTTTTCTCTTTCCTCTCCCTCAGGGCCCACCTCCTTGAATCCTCCAGATATAACGATAACGTGTTTAGTTCCAGCCTCTCCAGCCTCCTTAATAGCATCAATTACTAAGGATGCAGGAACAACGATAACTGCTAGGTCAACCTTCTCTGGGATTTCTTTAAGTGAGGAATAGGTTTTCAGTCCTAGAATGTCTTCTGCTTTAGGGTTCACTGGATAAATTTTGCCTTTATAGAACCGTTTAAGTGTTTTAAGTAGTTCATGGCCAACCTTCCCAGGCTTCCTGGAAGCACCGATCACTGCAACGCTGCGGGGAAAGAAAAACTTTTCTAGTTCACTCAACTCCATACCCTTTTCATCATTTTGGTTCTGCTTAAAAAACAATTGAGCGCTGATGCAGTGAATATATGCTTTTACATTCAGTTAAGTGTCGGTACAGTAAATTATTTATTTCATTGGCCCAGTTTCACTCGGTGTTAACTGTGAGCAGGGATCAGGCTATAGGGGCATTAATGATTGTAGCTTCTGTAATCGTTATAGTCGCATACTTATGGCTTCTATTCTTTCCTTTTGCGCCCGGTGTTGACATGATTGTGCTGAAGCTTACGGGAGCAGTAGCTATAATCGGTGTCTTCGGGATATTGGCTTGGATAGGGTATACATTAGCGACAACCCCGCCTCCTAAGCCTATAGAGGAAATAGAGAAGGAAATAGAGGAAGAGCTTAAGAAGCTTGAGCAGGAGGAGCAGAAAGAGTCAGGGACTGAGACCCAGTCAGCTCCAACTCCTCAATAATCACTAATTTCCTCCTTTTTTGGCCTTAGTACATAGATAATGAAAACAATCGCAGCAAAAAGAAATATACTCATTATAATGAGTGGGTAAGGCGAAATTTCTCCTGTGCCAAAGCATATAGGTATAAAGAAAATAACTACGCATCCAGCGAATCCGCCCGATATTTCATAAGGAGAAGGCAATAATATTCCAATTATAATGAGTAAAATAGAGATCAACATAAGTAATACTCCGAATTTCATTAAGTCCCTAGCCATATGGAGGCACCCCCTGAAAAATTAGTGTTAGGATTATTGAGAAAATGAGAAGTAGGAGACCTAGCAATGCAGCTACGGTTGCGGCTTTCTTGCTGCTCCCGAAAACTATCGGGAGAGGACCAATAATTACCACACCACCTACCTCGCTTTCTGTGCGGGAGTCACCTTCCTCTCTTTCCCCTAGAAAGCCGGCCACTAAGAGAACAGTTGCTATCGCAAATAACCCTAACCCCATTAATATCATTAATTCGTTCAATCTACATCCGACTTGATATTTTAATTACTGAGTTTATAACGCTAAAGGGAGTTGGGAGTAAGTGAATGTTAGACGCGATGCGAGAGCTGAAAAAGGGTTGCAGCTCTTGGTGGAGTTTCTTAATCTTTCCCATATCGACCCAGATAAGATCCGGGTCGTAAGGACTACAAGTAATTCGAGAGCATACGCGAGAATATGGGGAGTAAACAGGATTTTGCAGAAAGCTCTCAATCCTAAGGCTATATATGTTATTGAGCTCGTAGATGATTTATTTGAGAAGCTTAATTGCGAAGAGAAGATAGCTACAATTACGCACGAATTGGCCCACATACCAAGAACATTTAGTGGATACCTCCGTCCGCATAATAGATATTTTAGGAAGGATTTGCTGGTTATGAGGAGGAGGCTAAGGAAGCTTCCTAGGTCAGAAAAACAAGTTATTTGTGAATATTTTACTTATAGATCTGCAAAGTCTACTCAGGGTCTGAGAAGTGAGGATAAGTAATAAGGTACGCTTCACCATATGGGGCGGCATGATTATTGGGGGGCTCCTGGTTTCTAAGCTTCTCCTAGACGAGGTATTAGTTATACGATTCAATACGTTAGTCTCTATTTCTCTCGGTGTGATTTTTCTACTTATTATTAAGTGGGTCGCTGGTTCGACGGGAAAATGGCTAGCTCAACACGGAAAAATAAGTGATTCAGAATCGTTCGGCGATTTTAGTAGGCTTGTTAAGGATGGACCTTATTCCTGTATGAGGCACCCTATGCACTTATTCCTGTCGCTTTTCCCAATCTCTATAGAGCTAATTTTCCCCTCACCGTCAATGGTGCTGATTGTGGGACCCTTCGAGACTGTCTTGGTGCTTCTTATGGCTGTGTCGATTGACGAGAAAGAGTCGATAGAACGCTTCAAGGAAGAGTACATAGAGTACCGGAAGCGGGTTCCTGCTTTCAATCTAAACCCTCAATGTCTAAGGTTAGTCTTCACGCGTCCGAGTAAGAAGGGAAAAAGGAATGGATGATCTCACCTCGCTGACAAGCTTTCGTGACTTTGCTCTCAAATGTTGGATTGCTTTACTGAGAGATCTCCTGGACGTGTCTTCCATAACTCTGGAGCAAAAAGGAGGCGACTGCTTGGAGATTTACAGAAAGGGGAGAGGAATTCGGGTAGTCTTTAAGAAAGGTGTCTGTAGGGATGAATACTCGGCAAGGGTGCTTGCCGAGTATTGCACAAGAAAGAAGTGGAGCTACATAATACTTACATTTTCCCTTATTTCGTTAATAGGGATAACGGTTGGCCAATGGATAGACTTATCCGGAATTCCAGGGGCAGGTTACTTAATTCTGCTTTTCTATACCTCAGCTATGGGCGGCGAGTTCGTCTCGAGGTACCTTATGAGTCTCCAGAAACGGAAAATTCTGACTCAATACTTGAATCATGACAAGAAGCTTAGTGAAGTAGATGGGACATACTTAAAAACTAAGCGGCTGGTTGTGGAAATTCTTAAGTCTCTTTACTCTGTAAGGCCTCAGTCAAAAGGGAAGGTGAGGAAGCCCCTAAATGAGCTAATCGGTGAAGAACTGGTTAAGGAATTGAGCTTCTACCTAGCTTCCCAGCTTGAAAGCTAGGAACGGAAATTTCGCATGAAAATATCCACAGCATCCTTAACCTTGGTGCCCTTATCGATTAAGAAGAAGCTTATTCCCTGCTCGATTAGAAGTTTTTTGACCGAGTACCCCATTTCAGGACAAATTAAGGCATCAACCCCCTTCTCTTTAAGTTCTTTAACAAGGATGGGTCCTTTACCATAGCTGAAGTCTTGACTTGGATTCTTAATAACTTCTTTAACTCTTACCTTGTCGTCTATGATCTCTACTAATGTCACATAAGGGGCCTGACCACAAAACTCAGGAAGTACATCATCTAGCCCTTCAGTTCCCGATGTAACTACAGCTATTAGCAATGCCTGTTACCAATCTAATTAGGTCTATCAGAAAATATTAAGGATTAGGTGGCTCCTCTTTTATACGTCATTAGTGAATATTCCTCTAGGAGTGGATGCGTCATGAGAATTATTTCCTTTGATGAAAAGCGGAAAGCACTGCGGCTTAGAGTGGAAGACATCGATGACCTGTGGACATTGAAGAATGTCCTTCGGGAGGGTGATTTAGTTATCTCCAGAACTCTAAGGGATGTGAAAATTGACGGCGAGGGAAAGCGCCGAAAACCTATGACTATTCTCCTCGAGGTCAAGAATGTGTATTTCCAACCTTTCGCAAGTAGATTGAGGATTCATGGAATTATTAAGGATGCTCCAGAAGGGTACGGATTGCGGGGCTCTCACCATACTTTGAACATTGATGTGGGATCAGAGCTAGAAATAATTAAGGATTCGTGGACAGATTCTATTCTGCGGCGCTTGAAGAAATCCTCTTCTAGATGGGTAAGGGCTTTACTTATTGCTGCAGACTTCGATGAAGCTTCTGTTGCAATGATGCACAGGCAGGGATTAAGGTATATACTTGACTTTTCACTACCAGGAGTAAATGAGAGAGACGAAAACTCGATCAGTAGAATCATTGACAGAATAGTAGAGAACTTGAAGAGGGTTTATGAGAGGGAATCGCCTGAATTCGTTATTGTAGGGTCGCCCAGCATTCTGAGGGAGCTGCTTGCTAAGAAGCTGAAGGATGAGCTAGGCAAAAACGCGAGAATCATAACTGATTCAGTATCCACTGGCGGAAGGGCTGGAATAGAGGAACTGGTTAGGAGAGACAGTGTTAAGGGCCTTCTTAAGGAAGCCGCAGCTATTGAAGCGGAGGAAACACTTAGTGAATTCATGAGGCTTCTAAGCTCTAAACCGGAAAGAGTGGCTATGGGTTTGGAGGATGTGGAGTTCGCTGTATCTTCTAATGCTGCAGAAAGGATCTTGGTTTTAGAGGACATGCTTATGGGTGAATATGGTGATAGGGTAGAGCTGCTTATCAACGAAGCGGAGAATAAGGGGGCAAAGGTCAGGATAGTTCCCACTGAATCGCCTGCCGCTATAAAGCTGAAGCCATTAGGAGGCATTGTCGCTATCCTTAGATACTCCCTTCCACTTGAAATTAGGGGAAACAGAGAACTCAATGAATGAAGTATACAACGCCCAGAACCCCTTCAAGCATACCGATAATCAGAAGTGAGGCAATAATAACACCGGCCGAAATACTTCTCATTGATTTTCCCCACTGGAGCCCAAGGATATGAGCCAGAAGTGATCCTGTCCAAGCACCGCTCCCTGGAATAGGCACGGCAACGAAGACAGCAAGACCGAGATATCCCCATCTCTCCACATATTTCCTTCCTCTACTCCTTGTTCTAGATACAACCCAGATGTATGCATTGCGTATTTGCCTCAACGGTGTGGAGCTTTGCTTGAGGAGCCATTCTTCCCCTCTTTTTAGCGCTAGAAGCACAAGTGGAGCAACCGCAAGATTAGCCCCAACAGCCACCGATATTCCGACCAGCTTCATGAGCGGATCCTCATGAAAAAAATAGTATACTGCTGGTAGAGCACCCCTAACCTCAACGGCAGGTAGCAGCGAAAGTGCTATTATTAGGGCCAGTTCAAGTATTTCTTCACACCAAGACTATTTTGAGTAGGTGGAATTAAAAACATCCAACACCCCTCATAAAACTTTCAGGGTCAGAAGGGTAACCGCCCAATCACTGCTCAAGCTCCCCGAAAAGTCATCATCCCCTAGAGAAAGCGGTTATCTTTGACATTTTCTAGCTACATCTGGAGTAACAAGAAACTTCAGCAACCCTTTCCCGTAATCGAGTTCCTTGATCTCTATTCCTAAGGCACCACCGGCTGGGAGTCTAAAATTCCCTCCTCCTATTAGGTATCTACCTATCTCGTCTAGGCTGGGAGCATGCCCTGCAATAAAAACTGTGGAATATTTATAGAGACTCATCTCTCTAAGCGAGTCTACTGATGCCGCTTCCGGTTCCAGTCTCCAGTCAACCTTAACAAGGACTCCACCAAATTCCTTAGCTATTATTTGAGCTGTCTCGACAGCTCTTTTATAGGGACTAGTAAAGATCACGTCAGGTGTAGGAGGAATTGTGGAAGCAAGCAGCGTCACATCTTTTTTCCCTTCCTCAGTTAATGCGCGTTCTGAATCAGGCATTCCAGGCTTCTTGGGCTCTGCTTTGCCATGTCTAATTAGTACTAGGATCATTTCTCTTCCCTTTACTAAACTTGTGACTTGATTTTTAGGTTTAATTTTATGTTAGTAAAAATTTCCTTCTTCGCAGTAATATATGTAAACTGTGCTATTGGATTTAGTGTTAATAATTTTTTACCTTAGAAGGCCTTAAACCTGCTGAGAGGAAATTATATCTTTTAATTTTTCCATTTTTTAACAATTTTTTACCCAAATAGGCAAGCTTATCTTTCTCTATAATAAATAGAATGTTTTTGAAAATTATTTACGAAAAACTACAGGAAAATCTGGCGATGAGTTTATATAGGAGAGTTACGAATATATATTGGTGAAAAACCATGGCAGATTGGATTGCATTTGATGTAAAAGCCAAAGAAAAGGTTAAGATAAAGAACCCCAAGTTCCAGAAGATGAAGAACGGCAGATGGGCGGTCGTCGGCACCAGCCCCAAGACCGGAATCAAGGTCGTGAGGTTCCTCAGCAAGAAAGAAGTAGAGGACCTAGCTAAGAAGGGGCTAATTAAGCTCTAACCTTATACATTATATCTTTTTAATCAAACAATTATTTATTGTTCTAATGGTTCTAGATTTAGCAAGGCATTTATTTCGGCTCACTAAGGGTTACTCGTTGCTAAGATGCTGCGCTTCAGGATCTCTGAGCATAGAGTGAGGAAACTAGGCGATACATTCCATCGATGCGGGACCAGAACCATAGAGGCATTCGAGAGACTTGATGTCCAATATAGAGTGGCTAGGTCAATAAGTCTTAAATGTGGGAAATTATCTGCTCTTGTCATGGCTGTTAACGGGACAGTGACATATATGCTACCACTTCGAGGAGAGGATTACTGGAAAATGTTCGAGTCATTCACAATAGAAAGATGTAGGTTTAAGAGAGAGAATTATTATGAACTCCTAGACCTGGTGGAGGAGTTTACTCGGAGATATAATAAAAGATTGTTGAATAGCAAACTGAACAGATTGTCACGCATCAAAGCCTGCCTCCCTTCTCTTCTGAGAGTTCTGGAGGGAGACCTTGAAGGCTATTGGAGAGCACTCTCTCTTTGTTTGCACACAGACAGAAACTCTAAGACCATAGTTTTCTCGGTTAAGATGGCTTACTATGGATTAAAGAGTGCTGGTTTAAGAGTTGACCTTCCTCGATGCCTTAGTATACCTGTTGATAGAAGAGTGGCTCTCCTAAGTATTTCCTCAGGAGCAATTGATACTGGAGGTTGCATGGATATAGAATGCGTTCAGTCCGCAGCAGACCAACTCGTGAGGACTCCAAAGATTGTTAGAGAAGTGTGGAAAAGGATAAGTAATCTATCCTCTATTCCACCCTTAGG
>CAZFVC010000017.1:9480-10648 GCA_964522175.1 uncultured Desulfurococcaceae archaeon | reverse complement strand
ACCGAGCAAATAGTTAAGTCTCCTGCTGGGGTGTTAGTTACTAGGAAGGAGGAACTAGTTCCTTCAAATCCTAAGAAAGAAATAAGCTCCATAGTCCCCCCTATGATAAGGGCTTTGAACACGGCTCCTCTGAAAACAAGAACGGGAAAATCATACTTCTGTCTCAGGTGAGACGCCATCTTCAGTATCTGTTCGCTTACTGCAAGCATACTTATCAGCAAATGCGGAGTAGCTGGAAAGTAATAAATCTTTCCACACATTCTAGTTTATCGAACACCAGGACTAAACTCTAGACTATTAAGTAATAAACACCATACTTTACAAGGAGTTGAAGAATGCTGAAGAAGGAGGAAGTAATAGCTCTTTTGATTATTCCCCTAATACTTGTCGGCATTGTTTATTGGGGAGCGAAGGCATTGGAGGAAAGTAAAACACCAGTATGTCTTGATGGGGAATATTTGAAAATAATTAACGCCACTGCTAAGGACCTAATTAGTGGTGATACATACCCAGTTAAGGCCTCTATCCAGCTGGTTGTAAACTACAATAATAGTAAAGCCCAAATCACAGCTAATGTAATGATTGAGCCTGCAGGCGGGAAAAACATCATAACTTATGGGCTGCCTTACCTAGATCTTGAAGTTGCAGGCCTTGAGAAAATATATAGGTGGAGCAATGGTAAAGCCTTCCCTGAGGCAATAGAGCGAGAAAATCTGCCAATGTATAAAACACTTAGCATGGAAGTTAACGAGAGCTGTGTCCGTAAAGTAACTGTCTTCATAAACAATCCTAGGCTGGAGGTGAGATTTATGATACCTTCTGGAAGCCAAAAGGGTGTAGAGACGGAAATGAGTTCAAAGGATAGTCTCACTGAATGCATACGTATCGACACGACCATAAAATATAGGGATAACAAGACCCTTAATATAAAAGGAGAAATTACTCTTCTGCCTTTAAACGAAGAAACAATTATTAAAGGTAATCTCTCTTCTTTCCCTCCTGCGACTTCAGGAACCGACCTAGGAATAGTAGTCTATACAGAGAAAGGATACTTCAGATGGATTAAGAACTATTACTCGAGTGAAGGGAATGTAGAAAGAATGCCCTTCTCATTCAAAGTTTCAGCTCCCCTAACCAACATAACGACTTTAAAGATTCAGTCTAATGC
>CAZFVC010000017.1:0-9380 GCA_964522175.1 uncultured Desulfurococcaceae archaeon | reverse complement strand
TCAAAGTTTCAGCTCCCCTAACCAACATAACGACTTTAAAGATTCAGTCTAATGCCCTTGGCATAGACACTACATACAGCCTAATTAAGGGATCTACAAACTTTTCTAGGGAATATTTGCTTCAGGGACAGACCACACTTGAATCCACACAAACACAGAAACTCTATAGTATAAATGTAAGCGAAAGGAAGGTAATTCCTTATCCTTTAGCCTCTGCCTTTGGGCTAGTTATTGCTTTAGCCGCAGCCATAATAGCAGGAGCTCTCACTTATATTGTGTTGAGGAGATAAGTAGGATTATTTTTCTTTCCGTTCATTAAATATATACATAGTGCTGCTTGGGGGACATCTCTATTGAGTGGTTTAGGACGTAAGAGGCCTATAACGGGTACGGCATTCAAGATCTATATGACTCTTCTGAATAGTGGAAAGCCTATGGGAGTTAGGGAGATTCAGAGAGCTGTAGGTCTTAAATCTGCCTCAACCGTTAAGTATCATCTTGATAGGCTTAAGGCAGAAGGTCTCGTCAGCCAGCTTCCAGATGGTCGTTACGAGGCAAGCAAGTCGAGCAATCCAGCCCTAGCAGGCTATTTCTTCATCATGAACACGCCGATACCTATCCTCATCCCTGTTTCAGTTGCTTATGCTGTATTCATCATTATTTATGTGGTGATCTCCGGAGGAGCTGATCTGGTAATTCTTCTATCCTCAATTCTGTACGCTATCTTCGTTATATTGATGAGTGTTAAAATGAGGTCTCTATTAAAGTATCTGCAGGGATGATCCTACGGGTAGATTCTTCCTCTCCATCTCGGGAAAGGTGTGGCATCCCTGATGTGGTCTAATCCACAGATCCACATAACAAGCCTCTCGATTCCTAATCCGAATCCGGAATGTGGAACAGATCCATATTTTCTTAGATCTAAATACCATTTATAGTCCTCTTCATTCAGCCCTTCTTCCCTAATTCTTTCTAATAGTTTCTCGTAGTTGTCTTCCCTCTGTGATCCGCCGATTATCTCTCCGTACCCTTCGGGGGCAAGAAGGTCGTAGCCAAGCACGACTTCTGGTCTCCTTGAATCAGTTTTCATGTAGAATGCCTTGATTGCTTTAGGGAAATGAGTTACGAAGAATGGGGTATCGAATTCCTCTGTCAGCGCTCTCTCCTCATCTGCGCCTAGATCGTCACCCCACTCTATCGTCAGTCCTTTCCTTTGAAGCGTTGAGATAGCCTCATCGTAAGTTATTCTAGGGTATGGCGTACTTAATGCTGGCCGTAACTTCTCAGGATTCCTCCCCAGAAACGTGAGTTCATCATATCTGTCTTCCAGCACGCGTCTAACTGTATAGGCAATCATCTCCTCAGCCACTTTCATTGTGTCTTCCATATCGTACCATGCGCCCTCAATTTCAAGGTGCCAATATTCGCTGAGATGCCGCCTAGTTCTCGACTTTTCTGCACGGAAAGATGGTGTAAGGCTCCAAACCTTATCTAAGGTATAAATAAGTACCTCCAAGTATAGCTGCGCGGATTGACTCAGATAGGCCTTCTTGTCAAAATATTTCACCTCAAATAATGTGGCACCACCTTCAACAGCAGATCCCGTTAATATGGGGGGTGTGACTTCCCACCAACCATTGGAGATAAGCCATTCCCTGAGAGCCTCTAGAACTGTATGTTTCACCTTCATTATTGCCGTCATTCTTCTTGATCTAAGCCATAGATGCCTGTTGTTTAGAAGAAACTCAACCTCCTCTTTTCCTCTAATGGGGAAGGGTGGAGAGAGTCCATAAACAACAATCTTATCTGCCAAGATTTCTCTGCCGCCAGGGGCCCTAATATCCTCTCTAATCCTTCCAGAGACCTCTAGACTTGTCTCTCGTGTCAGTTTCTTAACTACTCTCCACTCATCAGGTGTGAGTCTTGATTTCTCGAGAAGAACCTGAACTATTCCTGTAGAGTCACGGAGCCATGCGAAGGTTTTACCTCCAACCTTAAAGATTCTGTGAATCCATCCTCTGACAGTAATTTCTTCTCCGACAGAACCTTCCTTGAAGACCTCCTTAATTTCTGCAGATTCTTCAATCAACCGCCGAAACACCTAGGTAAAGCTATTGCTTTTATCCTATTAGAATTTTAGGATTTTATATTTTGAGTAGAAATGTGTTCACCTTAAAAATATCTATGTTTCTCATCCATATGCCAGAACGACTCTGCCTCCACAGTTTTTTCCGCTACGTAGTAGAGCAGTAAACCCGCAAATGAAGCGCTTACATGGAACCACCGACCTGTTAATGGATACACAATTATGGAGGCAATATAGGATATAATGACTGCTTTAAGAAAAAGGTTTTTCTGGGTAATTAAGGTCAGTAGCGTAAAAGCTCCTCCCGCAACACCTGTCCACATGAGGAGATCTATACCATTAATGAGACCTATAGAAAACATTACTGCGAAGAAAGCTAAAGTATAAAGCATGAACCCTATAGCTACTTTAACTGAGTCTTCCATAACTCCCTCTCCCGAAGAGGTTCTTACCTAAGTAATAACTTATAAGACCATAATTAGGGAGGAAAAGTATTACTTAGGTCTTACCTCTTTGGATCGTTAAAGGGGTATATTTCCATGTTTCTTGGGTGGAGGTCTAATCCTCACTTCCCTTTTTGTGAGCAAATACTCCAATGCCTGAATCAGTACAGGCCTAGTCTCAGCAGGCTCAATAATGGAGTCTATGTAGCCTCTTGAAGCAGCCACATATGGATTAGCAACTTTTTCCTTATACTCTCTCTCAAGGTTCTCTAGGAACTTCTTCCTTTCTTCAGGATCCTCTATTTTTGCCAGTTCCTTCCTCCAAATTATTTCTGCAGCCCCTCTAGGCCCCATCACGGCTATCTCAGCCATAGGCCATGCCGCCACGAAGTCTGCACCCATATGCCTTGACCCCATAGCTATGTATGAGCCTCCATATGCTTTCCTCGTGATTATGGTTAGTTTCGGAACTGTAGCCTCACTATAGGCATAGATGATTTTCGCTCCATGCCTAATAATGCCTCCATACTCCTGCTGAGTTCCTGGAATGAAGCCCGGGACGTCCATAAATGTCACTATAGGGATGTTGAAAGCGTCTAAGAATCTAATGAACCTAGCGATCTTATCGGAAGCGTTTATGTCGAGAGCACCGGAAAGGTAGGCAGGCTGATTCGCCACTATACCAACAACCCACCCGTTAAGTCGAGCAAAGCCAACGATAGCGTTCTTGGCGTAGTCCTTATGAACCTCGAAGAACGTACCAGAGTCTACAACACGATTAATAACTTCATACATATTATAGGACTTAAAGGGATCCTCAGGCACTATATTGTTCAGCTGCGTATCTGTGCGATAAGGGCTGTCTCCTGTTTCTACCTTTGGAGGTGTCTCCATATTATTGGAAGGCAGATAGCTTAGGAGCTTCTTAATTATTCCTATGGCATCCTGATCGTTCTTAGCTACGAAATGTGCGACCCCTGACTTAGTTGCATGGACAGCGGCGCCTCCTAGCTGCTGCTCATTTACCTCTTCCCCTATAGCTGCTTTAACCACTCTAGGCCCCGTAATGAACATGAAGGATGTGTTCTCAACCATTATTATGAAATCCATGAGTGCTGGAGAGTAAACAGCCCCGCCTGCACATGGACCCATAATTGCAGCTATCTGCGGAACTACGCCTGATGCGTGGACATTCATATAGAAAACATCACCATAGCCCTTCAGAGAGTCCACACCTTCCTGTATCCTGGCACCGCCCGAGTCATTCAAGAAAACAATAGGCATTCCTGCCGAGAGAGCTATCTTCATGGCCTTAACCATTTTAGAGGCATGCATTTCCCCTAGAGATCCTCCCATAAAGGTGAAGTCTTGGGCAATCCCAACTACAGGACGTCCATTAACTCTTCCCACTCCAGTAATTACACCATCTCCATATGCCTTCTTCCTATCCATGCCGAACTCGGTAGCTCTATGCGTAACAAACATATCTATTTCTAGAAAGGTTCCTGAATCGAACAAAAGCTCAAATCTTTCACGGGCAGTCAATTTGCCTTTCTTATGCTGTTTCTCTATGGCTTGGGCTCCACCATCGAGCTTAGCCTTCTCAATTTTTTCTCTGAGGTCTTTGATTTCAGGGCGTATATCCTCATCCACAGGTCTTAACCCTTTATATGTCTGGAAAGTGTTTAATGAATTTTCCGAAGGGATTACCATAATAGTACCTTATTCGTAATGAATGAGGGGCAGGGATTTTGAGGAAGTGGGCTTTTCTCTGGATATTGCTTTTTGTTTCCGTTGTTTTCCTTTTCAGAGGCTCGCCTTATTACACATTCCTAGTTCTTCTAGTTGTCTCGTTAAGTACATTAATAGTAACTGCTCTAGCAAAGATCGCTGTTTGGATCCGTGTATTAACCACTGGCGCCTTATTGTCTTGGATTCTGATCACATACCTTCTATGGGGGTTCAGACAGAGCTCTCTAGACCCAATGTACCTGCCAGTAGTGATTGGAATCTTAGCCATTTACGCATATTCATGGTTTAAGATAAGGAGAAGAGAATATTAAAGCAAACTTATAAGGGATAGAGGATAACTCACATGTTTAAGGAGGCTTAGGAATGATTATGTTTCCAAGCCAGCAAATAATGACGACAACCCCTAATGAATGGGAGGCAGGGGTAGTATTAGCATTTCTTGCTTTATTCATCACTTTTTTCGTTCTCTCCGTTCTAGCGATAGCCATATACCTTTCCTCAATGGCTTTGTCGAAGAGGAAAGGTAAAGCAGTGGAGAAAGTCGGTGTTGTCCCGACACCTTTTCCTCCACTTGAGGCGGAGGCTGTAGACATTTTCGAGGTGGCGGCTGCAGTCGCGGCAGTTAGGCATTATCTAAAAATAGCTAAGGAAGGTAGAAAACTGGCTATGGCTCCACATCTTCAGTCGGCTTGGTACTCTAGGTGGCTTACTGAGGCGACAGAGAAAAGCGAAATAAACCCATATTTCTTGAGGAAGAATTATCGAGGCAGAGGAAGTGGTGGTTCCAATGGCTAAAAAGCTTGTAGTCGAGATTGCAGGCAAGAAGTATGAGGCAGATGTCAGTGAGGCAGGATACGATAAGTATATAGTACGTATAGGTAATAGGGAGTACATAGTTTCTGTCACTCCTGAGGGAGAAGAGGTTGTCCTAACTGCTCCTGAGAAGCCTGCCGAGGTTGAAGTTACTCCTGCCATGCCCCTCACGCCTCTGCCAGCAGGAAAGAAAGAGGTTATTGCTGTTGAGGGGGGTGTGCCTGTAACAGTAGAGGTCCCTGGTAGAGTATTGAAGGTCCTCGTGAGTGAGGGAAGTGAAGTTTCTGAAGGAGAAACCATAGTTACCATAGAATCCATGAAGATGGAGCTGGAAATTAAATCTCCTAAGAAAGGGGTAGTGAAAAGGATCCTAGTAAAGAAAGGAGATACTGTAGCCCCAGGAGACACTGTAGCTATTATCGAGTAGGGTGAAGGGCATGGAGCCCATTTTTGAAGCAATACAGGATTTCTTCTTTTCTACAGGATTTGCAGGACTTACACCGCTACACGTAATTTTTCTTGCCCTAGGCTTCGGAATTGTTTACTTAGGGCTCGTTAAGAGAATAGAGCCTCTTCTACTCATAGGCATTGGTGCAGGGATTATAATGGCTAATATTCCAGGTATTCATCTAGCTACGGAAGGATTTCTAGCGTTATTAAGGACTTCATTAATAGAGACGGAGCTTGTACCAATCTTTATATTTCTGGGGTTAGGCGCATTAACAGATTTTAGACCTCTTATTGCTCAGCCCTATACTCTGCTGTTGGGGGCAGCTGCCCAGCTAGGTGTTTTCATGGCTCTCCTAGGTGCCCTAGCCATGGGGTTCCATCTTAATGAGGCCGCATCCATAGGAATTATTGGTGGAGCTGATGGTCCTACAACAATATATACCAGTGCAGAACTAGCCCCTTACATGCTGGGTCCCATAGCCCTCGCAGCATATACTTATATGGCAATGGTTCCTATTATTCAGCCACCTATAATTAGGCTACTCCCTAGGAAGCAGAGAGCTATAAAAATGAAGCCTCCTAGGCCCGTAAGTGACACTGAAGCTATCCTATTTCCTATAATACTGGTTGGTATTGCAGCAATGCTTGTTCCTGCCTCAACCCCATTGATTGCTATGATAGCTCTCGGAAATATATTCCGAGAGTCTAAAATCACGGAAGTTGTTGAAAGGCTAGCTAAAACATCGGCACAGCAGTTTATGGATGTCCTAATAATAATTCTCACTATAGGGGTCGGAAGCACTCTCTCCGTTGATTACATAATGCAGTATGCCGAGAAAATGGGTATTGAGCCAGTTACATTTCTTTCACGTTTTCTTTTAGTATTTGTGTGGGGATTACTGGCATTTGCTATATCTACGCTGGGAGGCGTGGCGTTTGGAGAAATCATGTATATTATCACTAAAGGAAAGGTAAACCCAGCGATAGGGGCGGCTGGGGTATCTGCTGTTCCTATGTCCGCTAGGGTTGTTCAGCGTGAAGTTCAAAGAGTTGACCCTAATAACTACATAATAATGAACGCAATGGGGCCCAATGTAGCCGGAGTTATAGGCACAGCTACGGCGGCAGGCGTATATATAGGGTATGTGAAGACTTGGTACCTAGCCAATTATGGATTCCTACCTTGGGAATAAAATATTTCAGAGTTATAAACTACCTAAACCATGAAATCTCTATTTATAGACATAAAACCGAATAAATTACGAAATGCAATAATTTGTGAGCAGAGTTGCCAGACTACACTACAAGGAAGATCTTGGCTTTGCCTCCAACCCTAGTTATGAAGTGCTTACTTAATCCACGCAACGTTCTCGTTACTGATTTAGTTAGAAATGTGCGGGAGATGGGTTCCTCAACATATGAGGTTGTTTTCATTATGAAAAGGTTTGGAGGCACCCGAGACATTCGCTTTATTCTAAATGTTGTCGAGAAAGAGAAAGGCAGAAGACTCGTCTACCTGTTTGAAGGTGCAGAAAAAACTGTGATAAGGATTGAATGGATCATTACTCCCATTAATGTTGGAGGCGGAACAATGATAACGGCTTTCTCTAAGCTTAAGTCGAAAGGAATGTTCTCCATTAAAGGCAAGGAGGTCAAGAAGCTAATTGATGGTGTCTTAATTCGGGGAATCCCACTCTGCAGTAAGCTGGCAATGAGATATATGGAGGTTATTTAGTCAGGTGGGTCGGGCCTTCGTCATAACTCTGACGTTGGCGTAGTCATCATCCATACAATAATTCTTTATGGTGCTTTAATGTATGTAGTATGGTGAGTAGATGAAGATATGTTCATCCAGTCATATTAGAGAGCTAGATAGGCTGGCGGATGAGAAGTATGGGATTAGAGATTATCTCCTTATGGAGAATGCAGGCAATGCTGTGTACTATCTCATAAAGAAGGAGATAGGCCTAGAAAGGAAGCGTTTCTTGGTTATTGCCGGGACAGGTAATAATGGGGGAGACGCCCTAGTAGTGGCAAGAAAGCTTCATTCTATGGGCACATACGTGCATGTTACTATTGTGGGCAATCCGGATAAATACAGGGAACCTGCTAAAACTAACTATGAAATATTAAGGAGGATAGGCCTCCCAATACATGTTATAACTTCCCCCCAGGATGTTGAGAGGTTTAAGGCTCTGTTAAAGAATAGTGACGTCGTTGTGGAGGGTCTGTTTGGTATAGGTCTCTCAAGAGAGATTACTGGGATATATCGGGAAGTTATTGATGCGGTAAACAACTCAGGTAAGATCGTTGTAAGCGTAGATATCCCCTCTGGAATAGGGGGTAATGACGGCAGGGTTTATGGAACCGCAATTAAAGCTGATTATACTGTGACGTTTGGCCTGCCTAAGGTTGGAAACATATTGTATCCGGGTTATTATTACTGCGGAAAGCTTTACGTCTCCTACATATCTTACCCTCAAGAACTTATCAAAGGAACAGAGACAGGGATAGAACTGAATTACCCTATCCCTCCTCCTGAAAGGCCTAAATGGGGACATAAAGGTACCTTTGGGAAGCTCTTAGTTATTTCAGGTGCAAGAAACTATTTTGGGGCACCTTACTTCTCATCATTATCTTTCCTGAAGGCTGGAGGAGGATATTCACGCCTAGCAGCACCCGCCTCTCTAATTCCTGTGCTTGGAGGAAAGGCTAGCGAAGTGGTTTACATCCCTATGGAGGAGACTGAGGAGGGATCACTCTCCTTGAAGAATGAAGAAAAGATCTTGAGCGTTATTGAGGATTATGGAATAGATTTTGTGATTCTGGGGCCAGGAACATCACTAAATGAAGAAACTCAGGAACTAATTAGACGCTTAACACGATTAATAGATAGACCGATAATCCTCGACGGTGATGGTATAACTGCGTTATCGTCAAATCTATCCATCTTGAAAGAAAGACCACATCCAACTATCCTCACTCCACATCCTGTAGAGATGAGTAGGTTGATCGGGAAGAATGTTAAGGAAATTCTATCATCTCCTATAGATATTCTTAAAGAAGCCTCGGTGGAGCTGGGGGTCTATATCGTTCTTAAAATTGCTCATTCTTTAATTGCTTACCCCACAGGAAAGATATTTGTGAACATGACGGGTAATCCAGGTATGGCTACGGCAGGTTCTGGAGATGTTTTAACAGGAACCATAGCCGCTATGATGGGCATAGGCTATGATATAGGGGAAGCTGTTAGGATGGGTGTCCTAGTTCACGGATTAGCTGGAGATTTGGCATCTGAGGCTAAGGGAGAGGACGGAATTACCGCACAAGATATTCTAGAACACCTACCCTTCGCTGTAAGAATGCTGAGAGAGAATACTGTCCTAATAACTAAAAAGTGTTTTCCAGAACCTCTGTAGACTTTACAGCAACCTCCTCACCAACCTCAGCGCTACCTCCCTTCTACAGCAGTAACGCTGCTTACCTCAGTAATTATTGGATGTCTGCACTCTTAAATAGTTATTAATATGAATAGCAGAAAAACTGACCTCACAGCAACCCCACTGACAATTATGATCGCAACTACGTCCGACTATCAACCAACGAAACTCTTTCCTAGAACATATGTTAAAAACGTAAAACTCTTCAATTAACCACTAAATAAGTTGAAGTGTAGGAGAGGAAACATAGCTGTGGTGGACCAACCGGGATTTGAACCGGCTCGCCATCTGAACATATAATTCTAAGAGTAAGGAGCACACAGCACAAACAAGTTTGCATTATAAGGGAGAAACTCAGAACTGCAGACATAATCTATCTCCCGGGAGGAGACCCAC
>CAZFVC010000016.1:0-18904 GCA_964522175.1 uncultured Desulfurococcaceae archaeon | reverse complement strand
TTGAATCCCTCCGCATGATGTGACTCCGCACAGCTTCCTCAACATTCTCCGTTGTTGGATTAGGTACTACACCCTCATAGATTGAGTACCTGAAACCTCTTTCCTCTAGGGCTGGTTTGATAATGTCCCAAGCGCCAGTAACCTTATACACTTTAGGATCCGTGACTATGAGTATACTAGTAATTCCTTTCTCTTTAAGGGAGTTAAGTATATCTCCAATCTTATGGATAGCGCCAACACCGAAGTAGTCTATTGTTCTATAACGGAGTTCGAAGACCTGATTTACGGGGATTTTGGGCTCCCAGCCCAAAGCACATCCCCATATAAAAATTATTCATAAATATATAAAAAATATTTAATACAGAATAGAAAATTTCCTGCCAAACCAATATATACATCGCTACAGAATAATAATTCAGTAGATTTAATTATGGAAACACTGCGCAATAGATGAATTGTTTTTATAGAGTGAGGTTAAAGATTATGGACTCATATATTTGATTTTAATTTTTTTCGTTAGTTTTCAGAAACACTTATATTACTTCTTTAACTATGTTAAAGGGTAGTAGCATGGAACCTAAGCTTGTTGAGGAGTTGAATAAGCAGCTTAATAGGGAGCTTTACAACGCTCTTCTATACCTATCGATGGCTTCATATCTGGACTACAGGAATCTTTCAGGTTTTGCCAACTACTTTAAGGTGCAGGCTAAGGAGGAGCTTGAACATGCGATGAAGATTTATGGCTTCTTGAATGATAGGGGGTAGCGTGTTCTTATCGAGAGCATTCCTAGGCCTAAGCGGGAGTGGAAGGATGTTCTTGAGCTTGCTGAGGACTTCTATAAGGCTGAGGTTGGAACTCTATAGCGATTTACAAGCTTGATGATTTGGCTAAGCAGCTTAATGATAAGACGGTTGAGCATTTGATGCGGTGGTTTATTGAGGAACAGATTGAGGAGGAGAAGATCTCCAGCGAGCTTCTTGCTAAGGTGAAGATGGTTAAGGACTCTCCCCACGGCCTCTACATGCTTGATAAGGAGCTTTCAAACCGGAAAGACTGATTTTTCTTTATTACTTAAGCATCCACATTATTTTCGGGGCTATCCTTGAGGGTGCTCAACGGCATACACCTCATAAGAGTTGAGTACGCTAACATCTACCTAGTTGAGAGGGAGAATGAGTTCATACTGATTGATGCCGGTCTCCCAGGGGCTGGAGATGTTGTAAAGAGGTACATGAATGATTTGGGTGTTGCCCCTGAAAGTGTCTCCACAATATTGATTACTCATGCCCACACAGATCATGTGGGCGGTCTTGCAGAACTGCTTGAGCTCACCGTCGCTGATATAGCGGCTCATGAGGACGAAGCGGATGCTGTTTTGAGAGTTGCTTCAATGATGTCTGGTAAGCCTATAGACGCTACTGTCAAGCATAAGCTTAAGGACGGCGATGTATTCAAGGGTTTCCGAATTATACACACTCCGGGCCACACACCCGGCACTATCTGCCTGCTTGACCTGAATTCGGGTACGCTCTTCACTGACGATTTACTCTATGAGGAGGGAGGCGAGCTCAAGGAAATACCTGAGAAGTATTCAGATAATCCCGCTATGAACAGGGACTCCATCCGGAAGCTCTCGGCCCTTGAATTCAGGCATATAATGCCTTCACACGGCAACCCGATACTGGATAAGGGTAAGGAGGCCTTACTTAGGCTCGTAGAGAATCTTCAGCGTTAACGGAAGTTTTTTCTTCCTAACACCTAAACCTTTAGGTAGTGGTTTTGGTGGGGAAGCTAACGTACTATATCGGTATAGTGCTGCTGATGATGGGTTTAATGTTCACCGTTCCTGGAATAGCTTCCCTTATTCTTTTAGAGCCATTCTGGGTCCACTACTTCCTTGCGGCCGCCGCCTTAACAGGTCTCGGAATCTATCTGTATAGGAGGGGGTCTTGGGAAACCCTACAGCTCAGCGAAGCTGCTGTAGTTGCTTTAGCCTCCTTCCTCATTCCTGCCCTCGTGAATGCAGGGATAATGATTTCTGCGGGGCTGGATCCATGGGACTCCCTATTCGAAAGCGTGTCCGGGATAACAACGACAGGACTTACGATGTATGGAGGTGAATTACCGCTGACGTTCGTTTTCGCTAGAGCCCTTCTTCAATGGGTCGGCGGGTTAGGGATAGTGGTGATAACTCTCTCTTTCCTGATCCGTCCGGGAACAGCTTCCCACAGACTGTTCTCAATACATATCAAGAAGGATATGGATATGCCCAGCGTCCGCTCCATAGCGACAGGTATTTCAGTTATTTACGGGGTATTCACTGCATTATTCTTCGCCACGTACTTAATTCTTGGCACGTCACCGTACTCATCCTTGGTACATGCCTTAACCACTGTGTCTACAGGAGGCTTCTCAACTTCCGAAGGCTTAACACCTGCTGCGAACGCGGCCGCGATTGTCTTCATGTTTCTCAGCGCGCAGAGCTTCACCCTATACTACAGAGCGTGGAGGATGAGGAGGATTCGTGAAATACTCTTCAACTCCCAGACAATATCGTTCATAATTCTCCTCATATTATCTGGGGTGCTGGCATACCTATCTGTCATAGGATGGGGGAAATCGCTGGGGGGCTTCGACATTGTCTTCCAGGTCGTTTCTGCAGCCACAACAACGGGGTACTCGACTATTCCTATGGATTCCCTTAATGACGGATTCAAGGTTGTTCTTGTGTTCCTGATGCTTGCAGGTGCATCAATAGGTTCGACTGGCGGAGGGTTTAAGCAGCTTCGCCTCATAGTTGCTTTGAAGGCTTTGGGAAGGAATGTGAAGAATTACCTGATGCCAGAAGGTGCTGTCAATGTCATTAAGGTTAGAGGCATTGCTCTCCATGAGGAAGAAGTCAGTTCCCACATACTCCTCATACTGCTCTACGCCACAACATTGATAACCTCATTAACTGTGATGACGGTAAGCGGGTATGGATTAAGTGATTCTCTATTTCTTTCAGCTTCTGCGCTCGGGACTGTAGGGCTTCAGACCTCGGCATTGGCGCCGAGTATGGTGTGGTGGGTTAAGCTAACACTTATTCTGGACATGATTCTTGGGAGGCTTGAGGTCCTCACAGTCCTGATAGCTGTCGGTAAGCTCTTGGGGAGGAAGTGAGTTCTTATTTAGTGGATGAATTATCTATGTGGAGGTTAGGTTGAGGGTCATAATTGCTGGCGGCGGCGATTTCGGAGTTTTTCTCGCTACTGAGTTAATTAAGAGGAAGCATGACGTAACGATTATTGAGAAGGACCCTGATAGGGCCAGGAAGCTATCGGAGGAGATGGATTGCGCCGTAATTAACGGGGATGCTACACACCCCGAAACCTTGAAGAATATCGACCTATCCAAGGTGGACTGGCTTGTTGCAGCTACAGGGCATGATAAGGACAATATATTGATAGGGCTTCTTGCAAGGAACATGGGTGCTGGGAAAGTAACAATTCTTCTTGAAGACGTAGGGTATGAATCCCTAGCAATAAGCCTAGGTTTCGAGGACATAATAGTTCCCACAAGCCTCGCAGCTTCGGAAGTTATGAAGAGGGTTTTCGGGCAACAGGAATCTAACGTAACACCTGTCCTCAAAGGTGATGTAAAGTTCTATGTCGCGACAGTGGGAGGGGCTCTAGGAGGAACTAAGCTATCTGAGCTAAACATCCCGCCACACGTTAAGGTATGTGCAGTTTTCCGGGGAAGCGAATATCTTGAGGCTGAAGGAGATCTCGAACTAAAACCAGGTGATGAAGTCCTTCTCCTTGTTCGAGAGAAGGATATGGAGAAACTTAAGGAACTTTTCGAGCATGAGCAAAAGAAGTGAAGCTTCTAATGAAGGAGATAGCAGTAATTGGGCATAGAGCAAACTCATCCAGAATACTTAGGTTCTACAGAGCCGTTAAGGCAGGAATCATAGAGATAGATGTGAGGCGAATTAATCAAGAGATCAAGGTTATTCACGGACCGAGCGACGTAAAGCGTGCCACACCTATCGGCGAAGCATTCTCAAGAATCGATTACATCCTTTTCTACAGAGATCCTCTGCTGCCGCCAATGACTCTCAAGGAATATCTTCAGAGACTGAACGGCTTCAGAGGAGTAATGATAGATATTGTGGGAGAAATAGATGCTGAAGAACTTCTTAATCAAATCCCCGACAATAAACACATAAGCTACTACTTCTCCTCAACAAATCACTGTATCCTTAAGGAATTAAAGAAGCTCCGCAGCAATATCTTTACTTCGGCAACGCTTCAAGAGAAACTCATAGACCCTGCGACAGAGGTAAGATTTTGCGAAGCGGATGCAGCAACAGTTAAGCACACTTCACTCGACCGAGGCACTCTCGAAGACCTCCATAAGGACGGAATAAAGGTGATTGTTTGGACAGTTAATGATCAGGATGAGGCATCTCACTTGGCAGAAATGGGTGTAGATGCCATAATAACTGACAGGCCCGACAAAATAAGGAAGAAGCTTCTCTATGAAGGGTATTACATAACCAATTATTTAGATATGCATTAATGGGAATACCTAAGCACGTTTAGTAATACTTTCACCTAACTCCCTCCCTATGGAAGAACATTCCAGAATAGTTTAAGTATAGTTAAATCCGCTGAGTTAAAGCGGTGGATAGTCGTGAGAGTAGTTACCTTTAAGCTCCCGGAAAGGCTTCTGGAGCAGTTAGACACGTATGCAATAAAGACAGGTATGAACAGATCTGACATAATTAGGTTAGCGATAAAGAACTTTATAAGAGAGTCCTCAAGGCCTAGGCCGAAATACAGGGTTAAGAGAGTGGTTCTGACATAAAAGTCAGACGGGGATTCTGTCTTCATTAAGGATCTGTAGCGACGGCTTTCCTCATCCTCACTAAAGATATGTTCAGAGCTATTTATTTACTTCCGTAGGAGATCACTAACTAACTCAAGTATTCTCTCCGCCCCTTCCCTAATTCTTTCCTCATCTATTGCGTAAGTGAATCTAAGGTAGCGGGAGCCAGCCTTATCAGGGAATGCTGTTCCTGGCAACACAACCACATATTTCTCGGTCAGTATCTTATCCGCGAACTGCTCGACAGTTAGGCCCGTTTCTTCCAGAACCTCCTTAACGTTGGGGAAGAGGTAGAAGGCTCCCCTGCCTTTCCAAACCTTGAATCCCGGGATTTTCCTAAGTTCCCTTACCATAGTGTCTCTTCTCCTCCTAAACATCTCCACCATCTCCCTCACAGGTCTCCAGTCCCCTCTCAACGCGGTTATAGCTGCCTTCTGTGAGAAGGATGGGGGACAGGACCAGATGTTTACTGCAAGCTTAATCAGGTTTCTTGCCACTTCCTTCCTTACGACGAGGTATCCGACCCTCCACCCTGTCATTGAGAAGGTTTTGGAGAACCCTCCAGAATAGACTACGTAGTCTCTCCAGTCTGGGAACGATATGAATGACTTGAATGGTGTGTTATCGTATATGAAGTTGTCGTAGATTTCGTCGACCACCACCACCAGGTTGTTTTGTCTCGCGATATTCATTATTTCCTCAGATTCTTGAGGGCTAAATACAGCGCCTGTCGGGTTGTGGGGATTAATAATGGTTATTGCCTTAGTTCTCGGGCTGATTGAGGACTTTATCGCCTCGAGGTCAAGCCTGAACCCCTTCTCCTCACCCAGCCACTTTAAAGGTACGTAACGTGGCTTAGCGCCAAGGAAACGTGAGGCTTCCGAATACACGGGGTAGGTGGGTTCAGGAACTATTACTTCATCTCCTGGTTTGAGGTAGGATGAAAGCGCTAGGAATGCTGCCCCTTTAGTCCCCACAGTGATTAGTACCTCGTCAGGCTCCACATCGCTTCCATATCTGGTGTTGAGGTACTCCGCTACAGCCTCCCTGAGCTCAGCAATACCTTCCGCAGAAGTGTAGGCTGTGAACCTTTCCTCCAATGCTTTAATCCCTGCGTTCACAATGTGGTCAAAGGTAGGGACATCCGGTTGGCCTACCCCGAAACTGATGACGTCTTTCCCTTGTTCCTTAAGCCTTCGGGCCCTAGCTATGTAGGCGAAGGCTTTCTCTCCAAGAAGCCCTTTAACCGACTCCTTAATGTTCATGGTTGGTGACGCCAAACCTTATCCCATAGAATTACTGAGTGGGAGCAATAAATAGATGGTTCCGGGAAGGATTTAACTATGAACACGTAATTATTGTGGGTGATCGAAATCACGGACATGAAATATTCTAGGGTTGTGGAGGATGTTAGTAAGCTCGTTTGGCCTCGTCCGATGAAGCTTTTCACGGCAGGGCCGGTGGCCTGCTTCCCTGAAGTTCTTGAGGCTATGCGGCTTCAGATGTTCAGCCATAGATCAAAGGAGTACAGAGCGCTTCATGAAGACACTGTTATGAGGCTTTCAGAATTCTTGGAGGTAGAGGAAGGCACGGTTCTACTCTTCCCGAGTAGCGGCACAGGCGTTATGGAAGGAACTGTAAGGAATTTCGTTAGGCCGGGCGGTAAGGTGCTGGTAACGATAATCGGTGCTTTCGGTAAAAGATATCGCCAAGTCGTGGAAAGTAATGGTAGGGTGGCTGTAACGCTTGAGAAGCCTGGGGGCGAGCCTGTACTGCCTGAAGAGCTTGATGACGCGTTGAGGAGGAACCCTGATGTGGAGGCGGTAACCATCACATACAATGAGACAAGTACGGGTGTGCTTAACCCTCTTAAGGAGCTTGCCTCAGTAGCTAAGTCCCACGGTAAGCTTGTGTTCGTGGATGCTGTTTCAGCTATGGGCGCTGCCGACATAAAATTCGATGAGTGGGGGCTTGACGCAGTGTTTTCAAGCAGTCAGAAAGCCTTCGGCCTACCTCCAGGTCTGGCGATAGGGGTATTCAGTCAGGAGGCGTTGAGGAAGGCTGAAACCGTTGAGGGCCGGGGATGGTACTTCGACATACTGAACTACGTTAAGTATCAGAGCAAGCAGTCCTCAACCCCTTCAACGCCGCCCATACCTCAGATAATAGGTATGAATGTTGTTCTGAGAATAATGGATGAGATGGGAGGTAAGTACGCTTGGTTGCGGATGTATGAGGAGAGGGCTGAGATTATTAGATCTGGCGTGAGGAGGATGGGGCTAAGCCTCCTAGCTAGGGAGGGCTATGAATCCCCAACTATTACCTGTGTTAAGACACCTCCCGGCGTGAGTGGGCTGGAAGTTTATGAGAGGATGAGGAGTAGGGGCTTTGAGCTAGCTAAGGGATACGGAGACTTTAAGGAAACGACCTTCAGGATAGGGCATATGGGTTATATGCCTAAAGAAATAATTGAGGAAATGCTTACTAACTTAGAGCAAGTGATTAAGGAGTTGAGGGGTGGTTAAAGTGAAGGTATTGGTGGCTGCACCTATTCATCAGAAAGCTCTCGAGCTTCTGGAAAAGGCAGGCTTCGAAATAGTTTACGAGGAGTACCCCTCCGTTGAGAGGCTTAAGGAGCTTGTGAAGGATGTTGATGCGTTAATAGTTAGGAGCAAGCCTAAGGTCCCTGCGGAAGTGATTAGGGAGGGCACGAGACTCAAGATTATTGGGAGGGCTGGTGTAGGTCTGGATAACATAGACACGGGGACAGCTAAGGAGCTCGGTATAGAGGTGGTTAATGCTCCGGGCTCACTTACTAGGGCTGTAGCTGAGTTAGCTGTAGGGTTAATGCTGGCTGTCTATAGGAAAATAGCGTATGCTGACCGCAATATGAGGCAGGGAAGATGGGTTAAGAAGCAGTGTCTTGGCAGGGAGCTGCAGGGAAGGACCCTCGGCGTAGTAGGTTTCGGCAGGATAGGTAGGGAAGTTGCTAAGATAGCTCATGAAGGTTTCGGCATGAGAATTATTTATTTCGACGTGGTGAAGCCTCCTGAGGATGTTGTAAGGAGTCTTAACGCAGAGTACCGGGATCTTGAAGACCTTCTTCGCGAGGCGGATGTGGTGACGCTTCATGTACCCCTAATCCCGGCCACTAGGCACCTGATAAATGAGGAAAGGCTTAAGCTGATGAGGAATGATGCCATCCTCATAAATACTTCTAGGGGCGGTGTTGTTGATACGGAAGCTTTGGTTAAGGCCCTGACTGAGGGGTGGATAGCGGGGGCAGGATTAGATGTATATGAGGAGGAACCTCTGCCTGAGGCACATCCGCTAACAAAGCTGGACAACGTTGTCTTAACACCCCACATAGGGTCGTCGACTGAGGAAGGTCAGGCAAGGGCAGGGATTGAGGTAGCTGAAAAAATAATTGATTACTTGAAAAAATCTGCTGGAAAATAAGGGTTTTAACCACAAATTTTTACTGAAACTTGTTAAGAATTCGTTTTTAGTATTCCTCAACCTTAATTTACGGGTCCTGCCCGGTGATGCTTATTGTCTTTGAGAGTTAAGATAAAGGTGCCGAAGTATAACATACCGGAGAAGAAAGTAGCGCCTGTGATGCTTCCTGTCGACTCTCTCCTACCTCATGAGGAGATAGTGACTGAGAGGCTTAACGATCTCGTGAAATACCTTAAGAGCATTGAAGCAGTCGATATACCTATAATTGTTGCTCCTACCAGTCTGAAAGGCCGTTACCTCATCGTTGACGGTCATCATAGATGGGCAGCCCTTAAGGAGCTCGGAGCAAGGAAGGTCCCGTCCATAATAATTGATTACTTTGATCCTTCAGTGAAGGTGTACACATGGTATCCCGGGGTCTCGGATCATGGAGGTGTGTTTAAGGAAAGCCTTCAGAACCTCGATCTGAGAGTAGGGGAGTGTCCAGCCCAAGTAAATTTAATGCAGAGGCTTGTTGAGGGCGATGTAGCCTTCATAATTCTTGATGCTGAAGGGAAATGTTTGAAGGTGGGGGGATGCATAGAGGAACAGCGGAAGATCACAACTCTTCTAGATAAACTCAACCGCGAAGGGCATATACTCCTCATCTGGTATGGTCTGGTGGAGGACGGGTTGGCAGACTTAGGAAGCGGTGAAATAAACTACCTTCTTCTGAGGCGGGCTGTTTCCAAAGTGGAGGTTATGCGTATGGCTGAGGCCGGAAAGGTTTTCCCGCCTAAGACCACTAGGCACGTGCTTCCCTACATACCTGCTAAGGTTTACACGCCTCTAGAAACCCTTTACTAATGCGGCATTACCGGCACCTAACATCCTTATTTCTTGTCTTTCCCTTAGCTACATGGAGAGTAAAGATGGAGACTTCCTTAACCTTCGGCCCTGTTCCCTCACGTAGGCTTGGCAGGAGTCTGGGCATAAATAACATACCGCCCAAGACCTGTACGTATTCCTGCATCTACTGCCAGCTGGGCCGCACAATTAACTTAACTATTCAGAGAAGGGCTTTCTACGACCCTGAAACACTTGTTGTTGAGGTCCCCCGCAGAGTGAATAATGTGTTGAGGGAGGGGGGTGCTGTAGACTACGTTACCTTCGTTCCCGATGGTGAGCCAACACTTGACATTAATATCGGTAAGGAAATACATTCATTAAAGGCTGTAGGGCTTAGGGTTGCTGTAATAACTAACGCATCACTTCTCTGGATGGAGGAGGTTCGGAATGATCTGATGGAAGCTGACTGGGTGTCGCTAAAGGTTGATTCTGTAAGGCCTTCCACTTGGAGAAGGGTTGACAGGCCTCATAAGGAACTCTACTTAGATAAAATACTTGAGGGCTTAGAGATTTTCTCTAGAGATTACAGAGGGGAACTAAATACAGAGACTATGCTAGTGGAGGGGGTGAATGATTCTCCTGATGAGGTTGGTGCAGTAGCATCCTATTTAAGGAAGCTAGGACCCATTAAAGCATATATTTCTGTGCCTACACGCCCTCCTGCGGAACCTTGGGTTAACCCCCCAAGCGAAGATACTGTGAATACTGCCTACCAAATATTTGCTGAGGCAGGAATTAAGGCTGAGCTTCTAATTCAGTATGAAGGCTCTGAATTCACTGCTGCAGGAAGCGTTAAAGATGAGATAGCGGGTATAGCTGCTGTACACCCCCTCAGAAGGGAGGCTGTCCAGAAAATACTGGATAAGGCCGGGGAAGGATGGGAGGTGGTTGATGAGCTTCTTCGGGAAGGTGTGTTGCAGGAGGTTGATTACAGAGGCATAAAATTCTATGTGAGAAGGTTCGGGAGGGCTAGTACGGCCCGGCATTCTTAAACCTGTCGAGAAACCTTAGCCTCTTAGCAGGGTCTGGATGCGTCGAGAACGCCTCTACCGGTAGGAGCCGTTCCTGAGACTTAATCCACTCAACCACCTCGTCGATATTGGCAGGATGCCTAATAACGAAACCCTCTTCAGGGTCAGCGATGAAGAAAGCCTTAAGCTTCCCTGAAGAAGCGATGGCTTCTGGCGCGACCTTCTTAAGCTCCCCTGAAACAAGCATAATTCTTGTGAGGGCCCGCTGAAGCTTGGTCGCTCCGTCAGGAACTACTACCGCGGAATGGCTGTCAGCATAGTACTCCCTCAACCTGCTAACGTAGAGCACGAAGAGATTGAAGACGAAAGCCAAAGCAATAACAGCGATCCCGACTAAAGCCGTGTAACCTCCTCTATCCCTCTCCCCGAACATGCCTGACCACATAAGGACGCGTCCAAGCCACAGCATTAAGGCTGGAATAATGCTAATGACCATCATTAACTCGACGTCCCTATGCTTTATGTGGCCGAGTTCATGACCTAGAACAGCCTCCACCTCGTCTGGGGGAAGGTTCTTGAGGAGGCCGCTAGTTACCGCCACCTTATAACCAGTTATAGCGTTCCCGTAAGCGAACGCATTCGGGATATCAATATTTGAGACCGTGATAGGAGGAGCAGCCCCCAGACCAGACCTTATCGCGAGGTTCTCCACAATATTTCTCAGCCATGAGTAAGCACCATCTTCAAGAGGCTTGACCTTATAGATTGCCTCAATAATGTAGGGCCCCAGCAACCACTGAATGAAGTGAATGAAAACAACAAATCCAAGGGAATACATCGCGAAGTAGGTGAGGTTAGATCCTGGGCCGCTTATTGCCATTAAGATTGCAGTGAATATGAGGGTAGAAACAGATATTATTCCTGCAAGCGCCGCAATCATCTTAAGTCTTAGCTTAGTTGTCGGCATCACAGCACCTCACCAAGTGTGTGTTTAGATACGGGAATAATTAAGGTTACGAGGTATTTGCCTCATGTTTAGGCTGTCGTTTAGGAATAAAGCAAGAAAAGCACTTTACAGAGATTCAATAGCGGAAGGCTGAAGATATTGCCCTCCTAACATCCACCGGGAGAGACTCATACTCTACTGGCGAATCTTTAACGTCTTTAAACCCTTCTAACTCGAAGATATCCCATTCTTTCACATCTCCTTCTTCAGTGATGTATTTACCTTCGAAGTTTTTGTGTACAGCCACAAACGATTTCCCGCTCGGGGTTCTCAGCACTTCTACAAGTATCTCTTCTCTTCCTTTCTTAGCCAGGTATACGGCCTCGACTATCGCCTTCAGCATTCAATGCACCACATACCAAATTCATAAGCTTTTTAAAGCTTAACTTTGCCCTGACTCAGACTCTCTATTCCTTTTATTGCCAGAATTACCGAATATGTTGCGGAGCGTACGCTCAGGTATGTTATGGGTTACCGCAGCCACCTTAGCCACATAGTTATCCGATGGTGTGGATTTAGATATGCCTGTCTCCAATGAGATGACCTGCTTCCTTATCTCCTTCTCAACCCTGTTCCTTATAGCCCCATTCGCAACCTCCTCCGCCAGCTTAACAGCCACAAAGAACTTCGTGAACCTTCTGATGGTGTCTTCATGTTCAGGGAGGATCTCTGCCAGCCTCTTAATAGTCTTAATCATGTATTCGTAGGGCTCGAAGTCTAGGTAGTAAAGGGTCAGTGCGAATCTAAGTATTTTAGCTATGTCGCTCTCACTGATATCTGGAAGGATCTCCTTAATGGCTTCCCTAACATCGGAGTCGGAGAGATCCGAATTAATCATCTTAAGTATTTCCTCATACTTTCTTTCCGTGGGGAATACAGTATCGAAAACCTCCTTAAAATCGTCACTTATTCCCAACCCTCGTGTCCCGATAATGTAGAGACTTATCAGTTCCTTCTCGTAAATATCGTCAGGTTTTGAAGCTCCCCTAAAAGGTTCGATCCCTGCATGGACCAGATGTGACTTGATTAATTCGATTGCTTTCTCGCGCGAGGGTTCTTGAGACAAAATCAGTTCGCTTAAGGCATCCACGTATGCCTTAACCCTTTTCCTCTTCACATCCATCACGTAACACCTCTAAACACCGCCGTGCTGATTTTCTTTAAGATTAGAGGCATATAAGTGAAACGGAGCAACTACTTAACCACCCAGTAAACCCGCGAATCAAGGGTATCGAATGAAAGGACAGACACATTCTCACCTACCTTAAGCACGCCTTTCCCTGCAATAACTGTACCTTCAGCAAGCTCAGCCATCCGCACCCTATAAGAGAGGAGGACTGTCCTTAAACCTGTTCGGAGATGGGGACGAATAATAGTGACCTCATAGATGGAGGGGGTTGTGTAGCTTGAAGAGTCCACACGTATCAGGAAATCTCCATTCATCCTCCAGATGTAGGGGCCGAGGTAAGGTTCTTCGCTCCGACAGTTCAGGATCCTGATGGTGTAGGGAAATCCTTTGAACACACCTTGGGTGAGGCGTGAAGCAGCCAAGCGCCGCATATAATCCTCACTAACCACCTCAGATACTTCATGAACCTCCTTTTCGAATACCGCTGGAAGCATGGGATTAAGTATTCCTTCACTCCTAAGCCTTCCGAGACAGCTGCCTGCAGGCTCTACAGTTTCTTCACATATTAGGTCTATGTCCGAGCCTTCCCTCCAGTAACCTCCCAGTAAACTTCCAGAAACACCACATTCAAGACCGCATCTCTCCCTCAAAATATCGATGAGTTCCCTACATTTTTCATGAAGAGGGGTTAAGAGATCTGAGCAAGGTTTCTGAGAGACACGCATAATCTCCACTATCCAATCATCTGGAACTACTGGAGCCACCTCTCCTATCTCAGGAACATACCTCTTCATAAAGGGATAGTACCTCTCCACAATGTTCATTGCTTGACTCAATCTCTTCATTTTCCTTCCTTCATGAACCCTAGGTAAAGCAATAACTCCGCCTTCAGGCTGATAACAGCCTTTAACCATCCATAGCGAACCATCCCTAAGAAGGGCTATGTCCCCCTCCCTAGGGCCTCTAGAGGAGGCTGTAATGGTTAGAACCTCCCTTTTTTCGATCCAGAGAGGGAGGTCTTAGGGGAGTAGCTCCTTCCCCTCCCTTTGGAAACAATTCTTTTGAGGGATGCAGCATTGATTCTCTTCCTATTAACCTTATACACGATGAACCTCCCTCTCCTCTTAATATGGATGTTCAGGTAGCCCTCCTCTTTAAGCTTGCTCAGGATGTGGCCAGCCATTTTGGTGCTGATCTTAAACCTCTTAGCAACCTTCCGGGCGTTCACGAAACACTTCTTCCGTTTTTTCAGCCACATCAAAACATCATTGGTATCTATCAACGAGGCACCCATATAATAATGCTGAAGGACTTAAAATTACTATTTGACAATGCGAAAGAATCTGAACATCTTACTTAGGTAGTGGGAGGACGGACTCAAGGAAAGCCCCGGAGAGGAGCAGGAGTATTCCGCCAGTAAGCAGCGACATTCCTAGTATTTTATGCTTGGTTGTGTAGGGACCCGCGATGGATGCCATCAGAAAGCCGGCAAGCTCGAAGAAGCCGTACACATTCTCGAGCCCGTAGATAACCCCGAACCATGGGGCTATTGAGTATGTCCTCATGGAGTGAAGGATCATGAAAGGCATAAGCAAGCCGTATGTACCAATTCCTTGAAGCAGTAGCCTGCCTCTAATTCTTCTCCAAAGCCCGCAGTCAAAGGTCCATACCTTAACACATCTTTCTGCAGCTACAGACGACCCGAAGCTGATGAACCATGTTATAACATAGAAGACTAGAGAAACTATCGAGTTATTCACCCAGATGAAGAGCCATACATTGGATGCCGAGATAAAGGGATGGAACCCTGTTAGCAGTGCTTGAGCAGTCGATAGAGTGAGGATGGCTGCAGCAACTAATAGGCCGTTGACAAGGTTTTCTCTCTCATATCTCCACAGCTTCTTCCCTCTCTCAATTCTTTCCTTCCTTATACTCAATTTAATCCTAACCAACTTATCAAGTGGTTCGAGAGTTTAAGTTAATACCTCTCTTAACAAGTTTACTAGGGTTCTCAGGCTGAACTTCGAGATAAAGGAAGTTGATGAGGAGACCCTCCACAAGGTCACAGGGATATGCCCTCCTGGGGAAGTTTCTAGTCTTGTCGATGAAGGAAAGAAAGTCATGGAAAACTGGGCTAAGAATATCATTAGGAATTATGGTAGTGTCGGAAAGATAGCTTTCGTAAATAAGGAGCCAGTGGCGCTAACGCTTCACTACCCTGCATGGGAGGATCCTTTAATGGGAAACATGAAAAGATCACTCTATCTTCAATGCATATATAACCCGAACCCAAGATATCAGCGGCAAGGGATAGGTAAGGCCCTAATTAAGGCAGTAATTCAATACGCAGAAAAAGCTGCCCTCTATGACTACATAATTACATACGCATTTAACACAGGTGAATACATTCCGCAGGCATCATTTCTTCAGAGGCTTGGCTTCCGAAGGATTCCCAAAGGAAACGAAGAGGATCTCTATCTACAGCTTCACGGCTCCCGCGAATGGCATGGGGAGAAGCTACGGACTTACTGGTCCTCACCCTTCAGTGAATACAGACCGGTTGAAGAAGCTGGAAAAGCGATTATATATTACACACCCACCTGCCATATCTCCTACGTATATGCCTCCAAGACTGCAGGGATCCTCAAGAATATCCTGCCTCCAGAATATGATATCACTTTAATTAATTACTGGAGAAAACCAGAACCATACATTCGGAACGGGGGACACTGGCTCGTAGTTAATGCCCAAGCAATAGGGGTATCTCCAACCGAGAAGGCTAGGTTTCGGGAAGAGGTTGAAAAAGCTGTTCAAAGCGTAGTGTGATCAGGCTGGTCTAGGTACATCATCTGTTTTCAGTCCCGGTTTCTTTCCTCATCCTTTAATCATTTTCCCCTAAACCAAATTAATGCTTCAGCGGAAGATTCTTCGGGATGATGAGGAAGAGCCGAAAGGATCGGTGATTTAATTATCCTCGGCTGACTAAAACGATTTTAGCTTGTTTAGGGTTATTTTGCGGTGAGCGGATTGATAACTATATCGCCTACACTGATTCAGAAGCATGTGGCTGAGTCCGAGATTTTGAGGAGGGCTTTCGAGCTGCTGGAGAGTGATGACGAGGTTCAGGAACTGATAAAGATGTCCAACATTATGGCTGTGGGGAGGCTTAGATACAATGATCATGGAATAGTTCATGCTAGGATAGTGAGCGGTGCGGCTCTAGAGCTGTTCGATCTCCTGACGGAGAGGGGGGTTAAGCCTTCTACCCTGAGGTTCGGTACAGCTAGGAATGTTGAGGAGGCTAAACTAATTGTCCTTATGGCTGCATACCTTCACGACATAGGTAATGCAGTGCACAGGGATAACCACGAGTTGATCGGTGCCCTCATATCTAAAGACATTCTTGACAGGCTGCTTCCTGAAATAATCCCGGACATAGGGAGGAGGAAGTACCTGCTTCGACAGGAAATTATGCATGCAATATATGCTACGGAAATGCATAGGAAGGCATTAACTATTGAGGCAGGCATAGTGATGGTTTCTGACGGGACCGATATGGCTGAGGGCAGGGCTCGAATACCTTACAGGCTTGGGAAGCTTGACATGCATGCTGTGTCGGCAATAAGTATTAGGAAAGTTCTTCTAGGGCCTGGGAACGGCGTCCCAGCGAGAATCGAGGTATTGATGAATGATAAGGCCGGGCTTTTCCAGATTGAGGCCGTTCTTAAGCCTAAGATAGGTACCAGCGGGTTAGGTGACTACCTAGAGGTGTATGCTGAGGTAGACGGAAACAAGATGCGTGTTTTCCCTGACTGAGAAGCGGTTAAAGCATTCCATGTAGGTATCTCTTTATTGGAGGGCAATCTTTTTTAGTGTCTGTTTGTTTTCATTGGATAGGGTATCCAAAGATGATGAAGGGAAATGCAACAGTTCTCGGTATTGCGCTTATTGCCCTAATTTTAGCCGGGGTGGTTCTAGTTTTCTCATATATGCAGACTCAGGAGCTTAGATCCTTGATTAATTCTCAGCAGGGTAAGCTCGAGGAGATAGCTGAGGGGGTTAAGAGCTTAGGCTCCAGAATAAATTCCTCTGTCGAGCAGGTTTCATCTCTGCAGGAAAGGATTGATGAGTTGAGCAGGAGGCTTGCAGATGTTGAGTCAAAGTTTACGGACTTCAACTCTTCTATGGCCAGCCTTAAGAAAGCTATAGAGGAGACTAAGTTCCCGGTTACTGTGATAGATGCCTCGGGTAACTCAGTAACCATACCTAAGAAGCCGGAGAGAATAGTTTCAGGCGCCCCCTCAATAACGGAGATCCTGTTCAGCATAGGGGCTGGAAGCAGCGTGGTGGGTGTAGACCAATTCTCTAACTATCCGCATGAAGTGAATGAATTGGTCAATAATGGAAGCATTAGGATAATAGGTGGATACGCCACCCTAAATATTGAGGAGATACTTAGCCTTAATCCCGACCTAGTCCTTCTTGATGCGGGGCTTCAGCAGAAGTATGCTGAGAAGCTTTCATCAATGGGCATAACCGTCATAGTGCTTAAGGAATCCACTATCGCCGACATATTTAACGATATACTGCTTCTTGGGGCTGTAACGGGACATATGGATGAGGCTGTAACGCTAGTTAATCAGATGAGATCTATTATTACGTCTGCCCATCAGAAGGTGGTTCAATACGTGAACCAGACAGGCGATGAGGCAGTTAAGGTATACTACGAAATATTTCCCGAGTACTGGACTATTGGGAACACATCATTCCTAAGTGATGTGTTAAGTATCGCGGGCGGAGTTAACGTCTTCAGTAATGAGTCGAGGGCGTACTTCGTTGCGTCACCTGAAGCAATTATTTCGGCGGATCCAGACATAATACTCCTCAACTATAATTACGGATACTACGGGACTGCGGAAGAGCTTATCAGTAAGGTTACCTCAAGGCAGGGATGGGGGAACATAACGGCTGTGCATGATGGGAAGATATATGTCTTTGCCACAGGTGTGGAGGACCTTATGGTAAGGCCAGGGCCGAGGACAGCCATAGCCATAGCTATTGTTGCGAGGGTTCTTTACCCTGAGGTATTCGGGATTACTCAGGTGCCTAACGAGATAAACTCAACAGTTATTGAGGGATGGGGACTATCACTGAATCTGGGGTAGCGAATGGAAAGTGCTGTTGAGCAGTACATAAAGCTTAGGAGGAGAAGGTTTTACGCTGTAACTGTCCTTATAGCTCTATCCCTTATCGCAGTATTCATGCTTCACCTAGCTCTTGGTGTTGAGATTAGGAATCCTATTGATGTTCTGGTTAGGGGATTCTCAGATATTGCTTCTTCATCATCAAGTATAGAGAGGTACAGAGTTCAGAGGGCATTGGCGGGGGTTGCCGTAGGTGCTGCACTGGCAGTCTCAGGATACTTAATACAGATAGCTTCAAGGAATCCTCTAGGTGATCCCTACCTACTGGGAATATCTTCCGGGGCCTTATTCGCTGTAGTTATTTCCTTTACACTCCCTATTTCAGCAGCATTAATGAGTGTAGCTAGGCCTGTAGCGGCCCTCATTGGAGGGATAGGTGCTTACGCATTAACACTATACATAGCGGGCCGGGCAGGGATGACGCCGACAACGCTAGTTCTATCCGGTGTAGCTATAGGCACATTCTTCTATTCTGTCTCGGTACTTCCTCAATATCTGTTCATCCAGAATCTGCAGATGGTTTTCGCTTGGAGCCAAGGCTCCTTAGTGGCAGCATCGATCTGGGAGGTTGCAGCAGTAGCCAGCGCTGTAATAATCGGAACTATTTACGCTTTAATGAATTTCAGTGTACTCAATGCTTTGACGGTCAGCGACGATTTCGTTAGGGATATGGGTAAGGATCCTTCATCTCTGAGAAGAACAATAACATTCCTTTCGGCACTCCTCGCGTCCCTAACGGTGGCTTGGTTCGGGATCATCGGGTTCGTGGGTTTAGCGTCCCCACATCTAGCCCGCAGGCTCCTTAAAAGCGGGGAAAGCCTCTACGTGTTCCCCATAGCCTTAATGGGGGGCTCCCTTCTAGTTCTTGGAGCAGACAGCATCGCGAAGTACCTCTTTCTCCCCATGGATCTCCCGGTAAACGTTATTGCCTCCCTCATAGGGGCGCCGACCCTAGCAGCAATACTTGTGGGGATGAGGAAACGTGCTTGAGTTGAATGAGGTTACGGTGAGGTACGGGCAGTACACTGCTTTAGATGGCGTTACCGTGAGAGTGGAGCAGGGGGTTACACTTATCTTAGGGCCTAACGGGGCAGGGAAAACAACTCTACTTAAGGCTGTGTCAGGCATCGTAAGATATGAAGGAAGCGTGAAGATCTCAGATAAAGAGGTAAGAAACCTCTCCTTAGCACTCAAAGGGAAGTATGTGAGCTACGTTCCGCCCACAGTAACTGCAATGCCTGAAATGAACATCGGAGACCTTATACTAACGGACTACTCAATTAACCATGACCTTCTAGAGAGATACGTCCAGATCCTCGAACTTAAACATCTTCTAAGCAGGAGGCTCTGGGAAGTCAGCTCCGGTGAGCTTGC
>CAZFVC010000015.1:0-19785 GCA_964522175.1 uncultured Desulfurococcaceae archaeon | reverse complement strand
GTTTAAAATTCCTTCCAGCTCCTTCACCCAAGTGGAGGGCAGTGAAGGCTTAACCTCACCGCACTCTATCCTAACACCGTAATGACTGAGTAGGCCGTCAAGATAGTTCAGTAAACCCTCCTTCAGAGCGTAGCCGTAACCTCCTTCAAGAACATTAACGCATGCCTTAATCCCGAAAGAAGAAACCAGGTCGGAAATAAATATTCCGAAATCTCTGAAGCCTTCATTACTCACTCTCAGGGTCGACATCGAGTCGAGGACGTGTGGATCGAAACCTGCTGAAACAACGAAGGCCTCCGGTTTAAACACCTCCAGAACCTTAGGAATTATTTTGCAGAAGACCCATCTATAATTCTCCTGAGTCGATCCCTTAGGGAGGGGGACATTCAACTTAGTTCCTTTAGCAGCACCACCACCGGCCTCCCTAATCCAGCCAGTACCTGGATAAATTCCATACTCATGGATATCTATGTGGAGAACCTGCGGATCAGTCCAGAATATCTCCTGAGTGCCGTTACCGTGGTGGGCATCGAAATCAATTACAACAACCCGCATCCCCCTCTCTCTGAAAGCCAACGCAGCTGCTGCGGCATTATTGAATATGCAGAACCCGTTTGTCGGGGCGTTAAGAGCTGCCCCCTTCCTCCCTGCATGATGTCCAGGAGGCCTAGGAAAAACAAATACCGGTATACCTTCCCTCAAAGATTTCTCTGAAGCCTCATAAGAAACGCTTAACGCAGTTATCCCTGCCTTGAAAGTGTCTTCACAAACATAAGTGTCAGGATCTATGTAATGGAACCCTCTCTCCGACTCCCTCTTTATGTAGTTAATGTACTCCGGGTCATGAACCTTTAGAGACTTCTCCCGAAAGATCTCCTCGAACTCAACAACCTCAACCTCTCCACTAAATCTACCCGACTCAACCACATTCCTGACTATTTTCAGCCGGTCCGGGGACTCAGGATGTGCGCCTTCCTTATCCCTATGCTTAAGGAAGTAAGGGCTGAACAATGCCTTAATCATGGGAAGCACCCAGCAACCACCTGACGGCTTCCCTCAAAGCCTCCTTTGAGGAGAGGCGAGGGGTCCACCCCAAAGACTCAATCCTGCTGATATCCAGAAGCATGAACTTAACGTCCCCTTTCCATCCTCTCCCGTCCGGGGTGGCTGGCTTGAAAACATATTGGACGTTGCTTAAACCCATCTCCTCAGTAACTAGGTCAGCTATCTCCACAACATTAACCCAGTCCTTATTACCTAAGTTGAAGATCTGGAAAGGCTCATCAGACCTCCTAAGATGATCTAAAACATAGCTCATGCCTTTAAGCAGGTCGGAAACATGGAGGTAGGACTTCTTCTGAGTGCCGTCACCCAGAATCTCCAGTCGATGAGGGTTGTCCCTCAACTTCCTAATGAAATCGACAATAACTCCATGACTCTGCCGCGGGCCAACTATATTAGCGAACCGCAGAATAGCTCCCTTAATTCCGTAGAGAACGCTGTAGGTTGTTATAAGGTTCTCGACAACGAGCTTAGCAACTCCATATATAGATATAGGGACTAGCGGATGGTAATCTTCCGGTGTAGGGAACATGTCTACATCTCCGTAAACTGTGGAGGAACTCGCGAAAACTAATTCCTTCACTCCACCCTTTCTACAGGCTTCCAGGACATTGAATGACGCGACCACATTCTCTCGAAAATGAATCTCCGGATCCGTTACCGAGGTCCTTACCTCAGGATTGGCCGCGAAGTGGTAAACAATGTCCGCATTCCTGAACTCCTCAACCCATGTTGGGTCAGGCTTCTTCAGATCGCTTACTATAAGCCTCAGCCTGTCATCCTTAATGTGGGACAGAAACTCCCTCCTCCCTGACGAAAGATTATCTATCACCACTACCTCATCAACGTCCTCTCTTAGAAGATACTCAACTAGATTAGAACCTATGAATCCTGCACCACCCGTCACGACAGCCTTAACCATTATTTAACACCTTCACTTACTCTTCAGCTGCTCTGATATGGTGTGGGCTATCGTGTCAACTAGCTGAAGGACATTGTCAAGCGTGCTTTCGGTCGGGTTCCTGTACTTAATAATTATGTGGTTCCCTCTTAGAGAAACGTTGAGCAGATCGCTGAGGTCCTTAGGTATCGACGCTATGACGTTCACGAAGCTGACATCCCTCCTCCTCAGGCATATCCTTATAGTGTGCCCTAATTCCGTCTCCTGAACAAGAATCCCGACACCGTCCTCCCTACATACCTTGAGGAGAAGGTCGTAGGCCACAGGCCTGAGGAGAGAGTAGTTCTCCCTGATTACGGGCTTCTTACATTTCGATGAAATAATCAAAACCTTAAGGTCTCCGTAGGGGATATACTGCTTCTCCTCCAGAATCTTGTTCCCTATCTCCATAGCTTCGTCATATTTCTGAGCCTCCTTAGCAAGATCCTCTGTCGCCCTAACAGTTCTTGTTCTTATAGCTTCCATAGCGAATGAATACATTACCTGCCTGAATTCTTTCGATGAGTAATTAATTTTCAAAGCCTGCACCATAAGTTTCCCTACCTTCGAGAGTTTGTCAAGGTCTCCCGAATTAATGTTCTCGATATCTCTGAGAAGCTGCTCCGGGACAGTAACGTTCTCATTCAGGGTTTGAACATATTCCATAAGCGTCATAGTTAATGAACTCACGTTAGAAAACCTCATAATTACCTCCCCTTTCCCTGTGGAGTCATACTTCAGTATAACTCCAAGTCTCTTATCGGAAAGGTACTGGATCGCTATGGCGTCATTCAGTATTGACCCCTCTCTATGGGAGAACCCCACTGCATACGATTTAGTTATGAATAGGCCTCGCCTCTCTGAAGGTGAAGGAAACTCAATGTATACTTTATATCCTTTCCTTAGGAGGGCTGTTGCCAGCACCGCCGTAGCGACACACTCATCCCATCCCCATCCAGAATATATAGTTGTGCTTAAGCTTTGACCCACTTGATACCACCCTTAAATCCAGCAAGAGTTTCCATCATTACTCCTCAGCACATTTATGCTTCACTTAAACCACTAAACTAAAAATATATTCTTTCCGTCCCTCCATTAATCTACCGCATTTAAGAGATAGACTTAAAATAGGTGCATGCACGAGAAATTAAGGTGCTAACGGCATGTTAATACTTATTACTATCGCGGCAGGGGCCCTAGCCGTCACCTATGCACTTATTTTAGCCTGGTTCATAATGAAGCAGCCTCAAGGCTCTGGAAAGATAGTCGAGATACATAACTACATAAAGGAGGGCGCTCAGGCCTACTTGAAGAAGCAGTACAGCGTCATATTGACAATAGCAGTAATAATAATGGCAATACTTTTCTTCATCAGCCCCTTAATGTCACTCAGCTACATCTTAGGGGCCCTATCGTCCGTGATAGCTGGGTATGTGGGGATGTGGATAGCAGTAAACGCTAATGTGAGAACCACTTACGCAGCTAAGGAGTACGGAATCTCTAAAGCACTTCGGGTGGCCTTCAACGGAGGAATGGTTCTAGGCCTGATGGTTGTGGGGGTAGGCACGCTCCTCATAGGCCTACAGTATCTGGGTTATGGAGGAACATCCGACGCCGTTAAAACCATTATAGGCTACAGCTTCGGCGCGTCTACGGTCGCGCTTTTCGCCAGGGTTGGTGGAGGAATATACACTAAAGCCGCCGATATTGGGGCTGACCTTGTGGGAAAAGTTGAGGAAGGCATTCCTGAGGACGACCCAAGGAATCCGGGAGTCATTGCCGACAATGTCGGTGATAATGTCGGAGATGTTGCGGGAATGGGTGCCGACCTTTTCGAGTCCTACGTAGGTTCAATAATCTCCACTATGGTTATAGCTGCCACAGCGCTGATAGCTTCCATAGGGGATGCATGGATTAATTGGGCATTACTTCCACTAGCTGTAGCGTCAGCAGGGATTTTCGCTTCAATAATAACATCATTCTTCGTTAGGGTGAAGGAGGGTGGCGATCCATCAAAACCCCTCTCTATTTCGACAGTAATTGCGGGGGTGCTAGTTGCTGCATTCACTTTCCCTCTGAGCTACACGCTTCTGGGGGCTGAAGCGGGGCTTAAGGCGTTCTCGGTAGTTATAGCTGGAATAATTGCAGGGATAATTGTGGGGCTGACGAGCGACTATTTCACTAATCCTGGGAAGTCACCCGTCAGGAAGGTTGCTTTCATGTCTCAGCAGGGTCCTCCCTTAACAATTCTTACAGGAATGGCATACGGCTTTGAGAGCGTTGCCGTGCCCGCCATAGGTATAGCTACCGCTGAATTAATAGCTTACTTTATTCTCGCCCCCTATGGGTTCTGGTTCGGTATATATGGTGTAGCGCTTGCAGCTGTAGGAATGCTTTCCTTGGCAGGTATAGTAGTCAGCGCTGATGCTTATGGACCCATAACGGATAACGCTGCTGGAATAGCTGAACAGGCCGGTTTAGGAGAGAGTGTGAGGGCCATAACAGATAAGCTGGATTCCGCAGGAAACACCATGAAGTCAGTATCCAAAGGATTCGCGATAGGGTCGGCAGCATTAACGGCCCTAGCATTCATAGGGGCCTACTCAAGCACGATACTGGACGCAACTAACATAAGTCTCGAAGAGATCATGGCGAGAATGAGCATACTGAACGCCAACGTAATCACGGGAGCGTTAGTCGGTATAGCGCTTCCAGCGCTCTTCACCACTATAGTTATTCTTGCGGTCAGTGACGCCGCTTTCGTACTGATTGAGGAGATTAAGAGGCAGTTCAGGGAGAAACCCGGGATTCTTGAGTTTAAGGAGAAGCCTGACTATGGGAGGGCGGTTTCAATAGTTACTTCCTTCGCACTTAAAAGGCTGATTAAGCCCGGTCTCCTAGCGATAGTTGCACCCCTAGTAGTAGGGTTTGTTCTAGGACCCTACGCCCTGGCAGGAACACTTCTCGCAGCAACAATCACGGGGCTACTGCTCGGCCTATTTCAAGGTAACGTAGGTAACACATGGGATAATGCAAAGAAATATGTTGAGGAAGGAAACTACGGCGGTAAAGGCAGTGAGGCACATAAAGCCACGGTAATCGGGGACACTGTAGGTGACCCGCTCAAGGATGCGTCAGGGCCTTCACTCAATATACTGATAAAGCTGATGAGTGTGGTATCACTAGTGTTCGTGCAGGTAATAATACAATACAACCTGCTTTCATACCTAGGCTTTCAGTAGGGTCACAGATCCAAACCTTTTAACGAAACATACCCCTTCCTGAAGTAGTGTTTTACTTCCCTAACTTCAGTCACTAGGTCCGCAACCTCCTTAATCGGTGAAGGCACATACCTCCCAGTGATTATTCCATGCCTATCCCGATTCTCAGCGAAAACCTTAGCCACTCTAAGACCTAGGTCTTCATCCACAATTCCCATATGTATAGCTATGCCTAATTCATCCATAATCGTCAATTGAGGGTTAAACTCTCTTAGAAGCTTCGGGAAAATATTGAGCAGGAACCCGTACGCTAAAGCCATATTTATGGAGGCCACCTCATCCCCTAGGTTTCCGGGAGAAACGAATTCCTCAGTCCCCAGCATATACCACCTCATCCTATTCTTGAAGGGGGTTTCCTCAGCACTTAAGGAGTTAAAGAACTCTAACTCCCCATAATCGCCTTTCTTCATGAACTGAACCATTAAAATATTCCATCCCCTACCCAGAGCCCTTACTGCTGTCCCTAGTGCTGCCGTAGTCTTACCCTTCCCCTTACCATAAAAAACAAGAAGCATGCTATAACTCACCGAGAACGCCTTTCTCCGCAAGACACTGGATAATTTTCTCGAACACATCCTCCCCCACGTTAAGACCTAACTCCGCCTCAACAGCCCTCTTCAGCCCCTCCTTCCCGATTCCTGCGGAGGCAAGCTTCACAGTAAGTATTAAGGCTGTAGAAAGCCATCCCCTAGACCTTCCCAACTTCACCAGATCTAAGCATGGCCCACTCTGGGCGAACCTACTCAGTCCTCCCACCGTTACAATACCTTTACCCTTAGAAACTATTTCCTTGGGAGGCCTCAGAAAAGTTTCCAGACCTTCCTCGTAGAGAATTCTCCTTAACTCCACTAGCTTCCCATCCCGGGATACCTGCATTAGATCCATACCTTTAACGAAGAGCTTATAGTGGGTATAGACACTGAGAATGCTTGAGTTAATTAATGCCGCCTTCATCGACGCGTATGCAACCTTGGTTAATCCGTCCCAATCCACCTTATCAATGAAGTCGAGGCTGCTATGATAGTACTTATCCGGCCAGTTGATTAAGGATACCGACGGAATTCCGTAGGCTATGAAGGAGTCGTGGTCGCTTCCGTACTCATAGTTCAATATATCGAATCTAAGCCTCCCTTTATGGATGCCCCTAACATGGAACCCTTGCTTAGGACCTAATTCATGTGAAATTATTTGGTAGGTCGCCGCCTCAAAACTGCTAAGCATATGGATAGGTGGTCTGACGAAGTAGAGGGTAGAGCCTGTAAGTGACTGTTTCTCGCCAACCATGTCCAGATTAATTGCTCCCTGAACTTGGAATCCTTCACTCACTAAATGCTTCACTAGTGGAAGCGATCCGTAGTGCTCAGGAACCCACCCAAACGCAATGTTGAATCCTTTCCCAGAGGCTGAGGAAGCCTTACTTAATGCTGAAGCTGCAAGGAGAAGTGATGCTGCCCCACTTACGTTATCATTTATTGTCCCTGCCGGATGGCAGTAATGAGCTGTCATAACTGTTATCCCTTCCCCATCATTTCCAGGGCTTAAGGATGCATAGATCACACGTATAGGTGAAGGATCAGTGAATCCTGAGTCAACAAATCCTTTAACCTTCACTTCCTCTCCTGCAGCAAGCCTGCTTATGATGCTTTCAGCATCCCTCCTCGATAAGGTTAGGGCCGGAGCCCTCAATTTAGGTAGGTGTTGAGGTGTAGGGAAAAGACCTATATAGGGAAGAGCATTAACTGCAGCATCCCTCCTGAAAAAGAGGACCGCTTGAGCACCTTTCTCGACAGCCTCCAAATACTTAAGGATCCCGCCACCGTCCAGAAGAACAACCTCCACTCCCTCTGGAATTTCCTTCTCTCTACCGACGTAAGTGACTCTTCCCTCGAAATAGCCAGGTGGTGAGTGGGCTACTATTGCTGTTGATGCATGACTGAATGATGAAAGAATCTTTTCCTCCTTATCAAGCAGGTAAACCTCGCCGTCCCGAACCCACCACCCAATTAAGGGAGGTAGCCAAGGATGAGGATCTCTATAACTGTAGTCGAGAACCTCCACATAGAGGTTGGAGTCCTCTAAAACGTCCTTGATGTAGTTTCCTGCATCCACCAAGTACTTAGTTCCTTGAATCCTGTGGAAGGAAGAAATATTGGTGATGTAGGTTAGGAGGCGTGTTCGCGACATTCCCTTCTTTATTTCCTTAAGGATGCTTTCCAAGGACTTCACCCTAGAACTCCAGCCCTATTTTCTTAGTGAAGTCGAAGACTGTGAGGGACACGACCCTCCCGTTCTTTATTCGGACAGCAACATCATTCTCTGTAAGGAATGACTCGTCCGCATCCTCGATGTCGTACCCGAAATTTATGTAGAGTATGTCGTTCTGCTGATCGTACTCGAACCAGATATTGGAAAGATCCCCTATGAGAAGATCCTTCCAAGAACTCTTCTCATCATCACTACTATTCATTAAAGCACCTCAATTATCTATTGATAGGTAAGCTTAAATTAATATCCCAATAAACAATGTTAGGTGATAATATGATGATGGTTAAATCAAGGTTACTGTTATGCGAAGAAAAATGTTCAGATTTTTGCTATCCAAGGAGAGGCGACGAATTTTCAGCATGTGTCGCTGAGTGTGTGAAGCAGTGCATAGCTATACATAGTGACTAGCTAGGTTCCGTATAGCCATGAAGTCAAATACTTCCTCTGCTCCTCTGTGAGCTGATCTATCTCCACACCCATTGCTTGGAGTTTATGGAGCGCTATCTCCTCATCTATCTCTTTGGGAAGGACATAGACTTTCTTGGCGAGGGTATCATGCTTCTCCGAAATATATTTCACTGCGAGTGCTTGATTAGCGAAACTCATATCCATGACTTCGCTGGGGTGTCCTTCAGCAGCAACCAGATTAACAAGCCTTCCTTCTGCTAAGAGATATATTCTCCTACCGGAAGGGAGTGTGTATTCAACCACGTTCTCTCTGATTTTCTTCCTGTCGACAGCCTCTTTCTCGAGGCCCTCAACATTTATCTCGACATTGAAATGCCCTGAGTTAGCTAGGATTGCCCCATCCTTCATATTTCTGATGTGGTGAAGATCTATCACGTTCTTATTCCCTGTCGCCGTGATGAATACGTCGCCTAACCTAGTAGCATCTTCCATCTTCATCACTTGGTAGCCATTCATAAGGGCTTCAAGTGCCCTAATTGGGTTAACCTCAGTAACTATTACTTTGGCCCCCATACCTCTTGCCCTCATCGCTATTCCTTTCCCTACCCAGCCGTAGCCTGCCACAACAACTGTCTTGCCTGCGATGAGGATGTTTGTTGCCCTAAGAATTCCATCAATAGTGGACTGCCCTGTCCCATATCTGTTGTCAAACATGTACTTGGTCATTGAATCGTTTACAGCTATAACAGGGTATTTCAATGTGTCTTCTCTCTCAAGAGACCTAAGCCTTATGACCCCTGTTGTAGTTTCTTCTGTCCCTCCCCACACACTTTCCCCGATTTGAGGGGCTTTGCCGTGGAGGAATGCGTGGAGGTCTGCACCATCATCCAGAACTATATGGGGGTGGGCCTCAGCAACCTTCTTTATGCATGAATAGTACTCCTCTGCGGACTCCCCTCTCCACGCGAAAACATTTACTCCTTCACTGGCTAAAGCCGCAGCCACATCATCCTGTGTAGACATAGGATTGCTTCCAGCCAGCCACACCTCGGCCCCGCCTGCCTTAAGGGTTTTCATAAGGACAGCAGTCTCCTTCGTTACGTGTAGAACTGCAGAAACAACCAATCCTTTGAAAGGCTTCTCCTCTTCAAAAATTCTTCGAAGCCTCATCAGCACAGGCATATGGTTTTCTGCCCACCGAATCTGTTCCCTCCCTTTATCAGCTAAACCAATATTCTTCACTTCGTAAGGCATGTTACCACCATTAACTATGTGGTGCGTGAAGTATTAACGTCTCGCCCTGCAAAGTGGGAATTGATATTAATCAGAATCAACTAATTAGTGGGAATTGATTTGAAGGTCGCTCTCGTTCAGATGGTTGTTCAGGACGGTGAACCTGAGAAGAACCTGTCTCACGGGATCAGGCTCGCGGAGAAGGCAGCTCCCTATGTAGATTTTGTAGTGTTTCCAGAGATGTGGACAACCGGCTACCACAGGGAGGCCATAATGAAGTATGCGGAAAGTGAGGAGGACGGATTTGCTCTAAGTAAGCTGAAGGAGCTGGCCCGGAATTACAGCGTTCACATAGTTTCTTCAATGCCTCACCGCAAGGAAGGAAGAATTTATGACGCTGCATACCTCATTGGAGGAGACGGCGAGGTTATAGATATCTACAGGAAGATACACCTCTTCTGCCCGTACGGGGAAGACAAAATGTTTGCTTCAGGAGACAGGATAGGGGTTTTTGACACACGTTTAGGGAGGGTTGGAATAGCGATATGTTACGACCTAAGGTTTCCCGAGCTTTTCAGGCTAATGTCTTTAGCAGGAGCAAGAGCAATATTTGTCCCTGCATCATGGGGAGCACCCCGAGCTCTCCAATGGAGAACGCTATTGAGAGCCAGAGCTGCCGAGAACCAGGTGTATATGGTGGGTGTGAATAGAGTTGGTTCAAGCAGCGCCACCGGAGAGGTGTATATTGGGGACTCGTCCATTTACGACCCGTTTGGTTGGGAAATCGTTCACAGTGAAGATGTGGAGCAGGTGCTTATTGGGGAGCTCGATCTCAGAAGGATCGAGAATGTGAGGATGATGCTACCGCTTTGGGAGGATAGGAGGAGGGATCTATATGGAATCAGAAACGTCTGGGGGATTAAGGAGTAAGGACCTACAGCGGAAGATAGCTCTCGCAGCAGGCCTAATAGGCATAATAATTCTTACAATAGGTTTCGGAATATATGAATTCACTTACGCGTCAGGAATTCAGGACTACATTTCGGACGAAGTGTGGTATGTGAGCAGTGCCAGAACAATCCTCCTTAAATACTTCGGAGCTACACCTACTGGCCTCTGGGACGGGATGGTGAGGGTAACTATTCAGCTATCATACCCTCCTTCAGAGAAAGCTTACGCCGAGAGAGTGGATCAGGCCAGGGCATACATTGAAGGTTTAGGCGGCCGGCTCGTGAAAGGAAAGGAATACTACCAGTATAAAAGTAACGGCGACTTCCTTCCAGCGATATGTGTGGATGTACCCCCAGAAAAACTTCCAGCTGTCAACAACACCCCGTACAGCAGTAAGTACGCGGTGGGTTACTGCTACCCAAACGCGAAAAACATTCTGGACTACACGAACCCTGAACACCCACCCCTAGTCAAGTACTTAATAGGGATTTCAATGGTGACTCTCGGAGACAGGCCAGAATTCTGGAGGATTCCATCCATAATTGCGGGAGCACTAATCCTCATACTGATATTCCTCTCTATGAGGGCAATACTTGGAAACGTTATGGGAGGATTACTGGGGGCTGTAGCGGCACTCCTAACAGTTCTAGACATCTCCTTCAGGTCATTAAGTATGGTTGCCCTCCTCGACATATTTGTCGCACTCTTCACATACCTGACCTACTACTTCACATTAAGAGGGAAGCTCACCTACTCCTCTATCGCGCTGGGTTTCGGTTTTGTCTCTAAATTCAGCGGAGCATTCGCAGGTGTTCCACCCCTCATAGAATGGATTAAGAAGGAAAAGCCTGCCAAAGTCCTTCTCCTCCTAATATATGTGCCGGTCCTCATACTGATACTGATCTCCATTCCTTTCATAATTAAGGACGGGTTTATGGACTGGTGGAGTGTTTCAGTTGGAGGAGCTTTCAAATGGCACCTAAGCCAGAAAACTACTGGCGGCCCTCCACAAGCAATGCCATGGGACTGGCTTCTAGGTAGAAATCCTTTCCCTCTTCACTACATACAAACCCCTACAGGAGAGTGGAAGTCTGACCTAATCGCCGCAGGCAATCCTGCACTCTACCTCCTCACCACAGCGTTATCAATCTACTTAATACCTGTGTTTAGAAGACTTGCCGATAGGGGAGTGACCTATGTCTTCACCTGGGGAACATACCTAATGTACATAGCGATCTATGTTTTAGGAGCGAAAACCCAGTACAGCTTCTACTTCATTCAGATAATTCCTCTTCTCTACACACTCCTCCTGCTCCAGTTGCACTTCTTCCTTGACAGACCGAAGAGGGTTCTGGAGGTAGGCAGGAAATGGGTTAAGATATTCAGAACATTCATAGATTGGCTTGCAGGCCTAGTAAGGGTAAAGGTAGAGGTTAGGGTAGAACCGGTGGAGGAACTCTAAGCGTAAAATTACAGCTCCAATATTTTAATATGAGACGTAGTAATTATTTGTGTTTATATTTTTTAAATAGAAACTAAAATTTAACGCGCGAGTAATAACGTTTTTTAATTCATCCCCAATAGGTGAGTGGCGATCATCGATGGGTAAGAAGTACGTATATTCATTTGAGGAAGGTGACTGGAAAAATAAGAAATTACTCGGAGGCAAGGGCGCTTCCCTAGCCCAAATGACTCAGCTAGGGTTGCCCGTCCCGCCGGGATTCACAATAACTACTGAGGCCTGCAGAGATTTCTATGGAGGCAGGAGAGGGGAGATAGACCGTATAATTAAGGAGCTTGAGAGAAATCCTCCTCCCGCGGTGAGGGATAAGCTCATCAGAGAGATTTGGGACATCATTAACAGTCTAGATCTTCCTGAAGGTCTCATGGATCAGGTACATGAATATATGAGGATCCTAGAGAGCAAGACTGGGAAGAAGTTCGGAAGCCCTGAAAACCCGCTACTTGTTTCTGTCAGGTCAGGAGCGGCAGTGTCGATGCCAGGAATGATGGATACTGTGCTTAATCTAGGCCTGAATGATGAAGTCACTCCTGGACTTGCGAGGCTGGCAAATAATGAGTGGTTCGCCTACGATGCATATAGGAGATTCCTCCAGATGTTTGGGAAGATAGTTCTGGAGATCAGTGAGGAACTCTTCGATGAGGAGTTCCAGAAGCTGGACGAGGCATTCAGGAAGGAGGCTGGAGAGAAGTTCGGCAGCGAGATAGAGGCAGTTAAGAGTAAGTACCCGAAGTACACCCTTAGGCTAGATGCTCAGCCACCAAGGGAAGTAGCTCCCAACACTTGGGCACTTGCCGTCAACTACCTCAAAGAGCTTGTGGAGAAGTACAAGAACATAATTAAGGAGAATTGGGGGGAGTTCCCACAGGATCCGTGGAAGCAGCTTGAGCTAGCAATAAGGGCTGTCTTCAGATCTTGGATGAATCCGAGAGCCATACTCTACAGGATTGCCAATAACATAACTCCTGAAATAGCTGACTGCACAGCCGTTAACATCGTGACTATGGTATTCGGTAACATGGGCTGGGACTCAGGCACCGGTGTCTACTTCACGAGAGATGTAGCCACTGGAGAGAACAAGTCCTACGGAGAGTTCCTGCCTAATGCTCAGGGAGAGGACGTGGTGGCAGGGATCAGAACTCCTCTCCACCTAGACGAGCTTAAGGCTAGGATGCCGGAGCTCTACGACCAGCTAATAACTGCAGGCAAGAAGCTTGAGAAACTGAATAAGGACGTTATGGACATAGAGTTCACTATCGAGAGAGGTAAGCTGTACTTCCTCCAGAACAGGAGGGCTAAGATGACGCCTGTTGCCAGGGTTAAGACCGCTGTAGATATGGCTAAAGAAGGAATAATCACGCAGGAGGAAGCGATACTAAAGGTCTCTCCCGATGTTGTACTAAAGCTCCTTTACCCGAGAGTCGACCCGAAGGCTAAGGTAGAGCCTATAGCTAAAGGACTGCCAGCATCACCCGGAGCCGTAAGCGGTCAGGCAGTGTTCCATCCGGACGACGCTGTCGAGTGGGGTAGGAAAGGAAGGAAAGTTATTCTGGTAAGGGTCGAGACTAAGCCGGACGATGTTCACGGATTCTACGCAGCTGTCGGAATACTTACCTCAAGAGGAGGCATGACATCCCACGCAGCTGTGGTTGCTAGAGGAATAGGTAAGCCTGCGGTAGTAGGTGCTGAAGCAATAAAGGTGGACTACGAAACCAAGACCTTCAGAGTTGGAGACATCGTTGTGAAGGAGGGAGACTGGATAACGATTGATGGCAACACAGGCAATGTGTATGTGGGCAAGGTCCCCACAGTTGAGCCCGAACTTATTCCAGAGCTGGAGGAGCTCCTTGGCTGGGCCGATAAGGTCAGGAAGCTTGGAGTTAGGGCGAACGCTGACGTGCCGGAGGATGCAGAAATTGCTAAGAAATTCGGTGCTGAAGGCATAGGCCTGCTGAGAATTGAGAGAATGTTTAGGAAGCCTGAGAGGCTGGGAGCTCTTAGGAACGTAATCCTTTCAGGGTCGAAGGAGGAAAGGGTTAAGAATCTGAAGCTCCTTGCCGAGATGCTTAAGCCCGACTTCAAGGAAATGCTTAGAATAATGGATGGCCTACCAGTAGTGATCAGGCTGATTGACCCGCCTCTCCACGAGTTCCTTCCAGCGCCTGAGGAGTTGCTGAAGGAGATATATGAGGCTAAAGTAGCTTACTACCAGCTTAAGGAGTCACAGGCAGTTAGGGAAATAGCTCCCAAGGTGCTTGAGGAATATGAAGCCAAGATAAAGGAGCTTGAAACACTATTCAAGAAAGTTATGGCTCTTAAGGAGCACAACCCGATGATGGGTCACAGAGGTGTGAGAGTAGGAGTAACATACCCAGAGATCTATTACTACCTCAGCAGGGCAATGCTGGAAGCTACAGCAGAACTGATTAAGGAAGGCTACCATCCCAAGCTCGAGATAATGGTTCCGCAGGTAAGTGAAGTTAACGAGATAATATATGTGAAGAGGAATGCAATAATACCCGCAATCCAGGACGTGGAGAAGGAGTACGGAGTTAAGCTGGATGTCAAGATAGGGACAATGGTTGAGACTGTGAGAGGATCACTCACCGCTGCCAAACTGGCCAAGGAGGCAGACTTCTTCAGCTTCGGAACCAACGACCTCACCCAAGCTACCTTCAGCTTCAGTAGGGACGACGTAGAGAACAAGTTCATGCCTCAGTACTTAGAACTGGAAATACTGAAAGCAAACCCGTTCCAGACCCTGGATCAGGAAGGCGTAGGTAAGCTTGTCGAAACAGCGACTAAGGAAGGAAAGGCAGCAAATCCGGAGCTTGAAGTAGGAATATGTGGTGAGCATGGAGGAGACCCAGCATCCATAGAGTTCTTCCACAAGGCCGGCCTTGACTACGTAAGCGCTTCACCCTTCAGGATAGTTGTCGCAAGACTAGCGGCAGCTCATGCAGCCATAAAATACAAGAAGGAGTAAACTACTCTTTTTTCTTCAGAAATTCCTCCACATGAGGAGTGTCCTTAATCACTCTGAAAATTAAGCTGGTCATACTCCTTTTTATGTAGGGATTACGTATCAGGTTCTTTATGAATTTATCCAAGTCTCTAACGCTTTTGAAGCTTATGATGAGAGCAATATCATACTCCCCTGTAATATCGAATACCCCCCTAACATTAGGTTGCTTAGCAAGCATTTCCTCAATCTCCTCAATTTTCTCACCCTCAACCTGAATTAGGGTGATGGCATTCACTTCATAACCTATAGCCGAATAGTCAATGATTGCTGTGTAACCTCTTATAACACCAATTCTCTCCAGTCGTTTAAGCCTTTCAGACACGGTTGAGGGGGATTTCCCTAGCTCTCTTGCGAGGGCCCTAATTCCTTCTCTTCCTCTAAGAATAACATTTCTAAGAATTTCTTTATCCATTCTGTCTAATTTGAAGGTCTTAACAACACCCATTGTTCGGTCCCTAAGGAAATGTAGATTCTCTAGACCTAATAAATGTACGGCTTATTTAGGGATAATTATTAAATATTGTTCACAATCTACTATATCTAAGTGAACATTATGGGAGAAGAAAAGGGTATGATGCCGAACATTTCGACCGACTGGACAGAGGTACACTATGTAGATATTTACGGGAGGGTGCACGCCCTGTCTGTCCGAACGGAGCGATTATTCGATTCGGAATTATATATCGACGGTTCTTCCGTTGGTTTGGCGGAGATTAGCGATAGTGACCTTCACCTAGTGCCGGATCCCCATACACTGAGGAAATTGCCTTGGAACCCGAGGGTTTCAAGAGTTGTCGCGGAAATCTGGAATGATGGAACTCCCTTCTGGGCCGAGACGAGGAGAATAGCAACTAAAACATCTACATATTTGAGGGGCTTAGGGTATGTAGAAAGGACGGGGGTGGAGATAGAGTTCTTTCTACATAAGGTGTCCTACTTAATCGAGCCCACCAAGCAGTATGTCATTATTCATAACGACGAATATCCTCCGCAAGGACATTTGAAGCCCAAGAACTCCTACGAATACCCAGTCCATGACTCCGATAAGTATGAGGCAAGGATGGAGGCAGTGGAATATCTGGATCGTATGGGCGTTTCCGTTTCTATACATCACCACGAGGTCGCTCCGAATCAGTATGAGATATCTACAGACGCTGGAAGCATTAAGGAGGTCGGGGATTCCGTAGTAACTGTTAAATACGTGGTTAGGTACGCGGCAAAGAAACATGAGTACATAGCTAATTTTATGCCGAAACCCATTAGTGGAGATAATGGCTCTGGAATGCATACACATCTAAGCCTCTGGTCTGGCAGTACTAACTTGTTTGATGTAGGCGATGGTGGAAAGTATGATGTAAGCCAGTTAGCCAGATACTTCATAGGCGGTGTTCTTTACCATGGAAGGTCACTTTCCGCCTTGGTAGCGCCCACAGTTAATTCGTATAAGAGGCTCCTACCCGGCTATGAAGCCCCCATATATCTTGCGTGGGGCTTCAGCAACAGGTCTGCAGCCATCAGGGTTCCGAAAACCGGCAGAAGCGATAGGAAAAGGATAGAGTTCAGGGTTCCAGACCCTTCCGCAAATCCGTATCTAGCTATCTCCGCTATCTTCTTAGCTGGGCTTGACGGCATTAAGAAGAAAATAGATCCAGGAGACCCTGTAAGCAAAAATATCTATAGGATGAGTGAATGGGAACTCAAGGAGCTCGGTATTAATTCGGTACCTAAAACACTTATGGAGGCGTTGGAAGAGCTGGAAAACGATAATGAGTATCTTAAACCAATTATCTCAAGGAACTTTCTGGAGATGTATATAGATAAGAAAAAGGAGGAGGCGTTAAAGGTCTGCTCTGCTCCCACCCCAGCGGAATACGCCGAATATCTTATGTGGTGATGTCAACAGATTTTTGTGCCGGGCTTAACTGGTTTCTCAACAGTTAAGATTACTGGTGTTTCCCCCTCAGCACAACCGGCAGCAAGCAGCATTCCTTGAGACTCAAGCCCCATGAACTTCTTTGGCTTGAGATTCGCTACAACTATAATGTACTTACCTTCTAGGTCTTCTGGTCTGTACCATAGGGCTAGGCCTGCGACCAGCTGCCTTGTTTCATTGCCTAAATCAACCTCAAGCCGAATAAGCTTCTTCGACCCCTTCACAGCTTCAGCCTTCTTAACATATCCGACTCTCAGATCCACCTTTGCAAACTCGGAGTAATCTATAACCCCATCCATGAGTTTAACACCTTCATGTACTCATGCCGTGGATTAAGAAGTCTTCGAAGGTTTTTTCTCCTCCTTATACTTAGGCTTGAATTTAAGGACGTAGGGGACGACCCCGTCTAGGGTGGGTGCTGTACGCCTAACTGTGCTAACAACCTCCATACCCTCGTAAACCTCATCCGGCTTCACATCAGTTAGCTGTGAGAGGAGCTTAGCTTCACCTAACTGTATGATGGCTATAATTAATGGGGCCTGATCCCCGAATCCTTTTATCGGTACGTTAAGCACGGTGTATGTGAGGACTTTACCTTCCTGAGGTAGGCGTTCCTTAACAAGGTTTCTGGATCCGCACTTCGGGCACGATGCCTTTGGGGGGAAGGATACATACCCGCATTCTAGGCATCGAGTGGCTGTGAGTTTGAGGAGTGTTTCCCTTAATCTCCAGATTCTTTGGATTGTTGTCATTTTTTCACCTCTCGAGGATTACGGTGGTTACGTTTGAACCAACCCCTCCCACATTTTGGGTTAGGCCTACTTCACCACCTACATTGACTCCAGGGAATTCCTCTCTTAGTTGAAGGACAACTTCAGCAATCTGGTAAATGCCTGTAGCCCCTACAGGATGACCTCTGGACTTAAGCCCTCCTGACGGGTTGATCACGGGCTTGTCTCCAGGCCTGAACCTCCCTTCAGCCCAGTCCTTCGGTGCTTTCCCTCTTTCTGAGAACCCTGTTTCCTCTATACTTATCGCGGCCACAATGCTGTATGCGTCATGTATTTCAGCCACATCGATGTCTTTTATCTCCCTCTTAGCCATCTTCAATGCCCTCCTGGTTGAGAGGTAGGCAGCAAGAAACCTGTCCAGTTCGTACCTGGATGATAGATCAGGGCTGTCTAAAGCGTTGCCTATTCCAGCAACCATTACTGGGGTGTCAGCGATTTTCTTATGTTTCTCTGAAACAAGCATTACTGCCGCCGCTCCGTCACTGAGGGGGCAAGCATCAAATAGTCTGATAGGGTCGGCGATAATGGGAGATTTAATAACAGTCTCTAGATTCACCTTCTTCCTTAACTGCGCGAAGGGGTTGCTGTAACCGTTTTCATGCATCATGACTGCCCACCAACCCATCTCTTCCCTAGTCACACCATGTTTGTTCATGTAGTACCTCATCACTAAGGCGTTGAGTCCTGCGAAACTAATTCCGTAGATTAGCTCGTAATCAGCATCGGCAGCATAAGCTAGTCCTCTAGTAGTGTCGGGAGTTGGTCTCTCAAGAAGCTTCTCCACTCCAACAACAACTACCTTATTAAATAGTCCAGAAGAGACTAGGGAATATCCAGCGAGGAAAGCTGCGCCACCCGATCCGCAGGCCCCCTCAGCCTTAATACCACTTATTCCCCTCAGCCCGGCATGGTCAGCTATGAGTGCAGCCAGATTCTCCTGCTCAACTAGGCTGCTGAGCATATTGCCGACCACTAAGGCATCAGGTTTCTCATTCCCCGAACTCTCAATAGCCTTAAGAACTGCTTCCGCTGCCAAATCTCTTAGCGAGACTTGAGTATGTTTCCCGACTACAGCCATGCCTACTCCGGCAATGTAGACGTTACTTCCCATAAGGAATCACCTCTTCCTACACCTCATGAAAATTAGGAAAACTCTTCCAGAGTTAACGTCTCCCATGAAAAGCATCTTATCTGAGTTCGTGCATTTATTAAGTCCTTTAATAAGAGAGAGGCCTGCAGCAAGATTTCCTCTAAATCCCTCCTCAAGAACTTCAGTTACTGGTGAGGTGTCAGCATTCTTAAGACCTAGAGATGAAATCATTTTCTGGAAAACTTTAGGTTTATACATGTATCCGCTAACTACTTTAATCCCTCGATATTTTGACCCTCTTGAGTGAATTATTTTCCGGAGTACCGAGGGGAGATGGGAGAGGGTGAGGTCCGAAACTAGGTCAGAAAACGCTCTCTCATCCGTTACGGAGGTCCTTATGAATCCCATGAACTCCTTCCTAACTTCATACTTCAGAATTTCTGCTACGCCTTTCTTCCCGAACTCTATAGCGACTGAACCTGCAGGGGGTTTGGCCCTAACAACCACTAAAACTGAAGGAAGAACGTTAAGCGCCTGTTCTAATGCATCATCTATAGAGTCATACACTGAGATAGTCATTACAGGAAGTTCCAGAAGGTCTGCCACAATGTGGAAATCAATGATATTGGTTATTTCATCCTTAACAAACACAAGATGTGTGCTCTCGGTCAGGTTGAGCCTCCTAAGAACCTCGAAGGAAAGGGTCACCTCATCTTCGTCTCTGCCTAGAGCAGGGACAGGTTTCCCATTCACCTCAACTCGATTAGAGGGAAAGTAAGTGTCCCAGCTCTTTATGTAAACCATTATCCCAGCCTAAGAAAGTAAAGGCCGCTTCCTTTTTATGGTTGAGGGTTTTTAAATCAGCTGTCTAAGAGGATTTATAACAACTGGCTAGCGTCATTAATGGGGCTATCTTTGAGGAAGGTAGAGACGAAGACACTGATAGTGCTGGGGCTTTTGATGGGTATTGTTGTCTATGCCCTATTTTTCTTTATTGTTTATGAGGGTGACATAACTAAGTTCTTCGACATAATTACCAGAGGAAGCACCTCTGACGTGATCGGTGCATATATTTTCAGGACCTTAGTCTTGATAGTTCATGGCTTAGCATGGTGGGCAATAATAAGGGCCCTAGGTAAGGCAGACCCAATTAAAGTGGTTGAGATAACTCTCGCATCAATATTCATAGAGTTCGTGGTTCCGATAGGTGGGGCCACAGAGCTTGCTAAATTCTACCTGATAACTAAGTTCAAGATAACTGATCGGGAAGGAGCGTTCGCTTCA
>CAZFVC010000014.1:0-19961 GCA_964522175.1 uncultured Desulfurococcaceae archaeon | reverse complement strand
GGGTTAAGAGGTCAGACATGGAGAAACTGGAGAGAGCGACCGGCGGTAAGATAGTCTCCAACATTGACGACATAAGTGAGAAGGATCTCGGTTACGCGAAGCTTGTTGAGGAGAGGAAGGTCGGCGAGGACAAGATGGTGTTCATTGAGGGTACTAAGGATCCGAAGGCCGTAAGCATAGTGATTAGGGGAGGACTTGAGAGAATGGTTGATGAGGCTGAGAGGTCTTTCAGAGATGCGTTAAGCGTAGTTGCAGACGTTCTGAGGAATCCGAAAATAGTGTACGGTGGCGGGGCCTTCGAGACTGAGGTAGCGAAGCATATCAGAGAGTACGCCAACACTATCGGCGGTAAGGAGCAGCTGGCTGTGCAGGCCTTCGGAAAGGCGATTGAGGGAGTGATAGGCGCTCTAGTCGAGAACGCAGGTCTAGACCCAATAGACATGCTGTCCGAGCTCAGGAAGTATCACAGCGAGGAGAACGGCGTGAAGTACGGAGTCAACGTGTTCGAAGGCAAGATAGATGACATGGATAAGCTTGGAGTGATAGAGCCTCTCGCAGTAAAGATTAACGCTATGAAGGCAGGGACTGAGGCAGCGACCCTGATACTGAGGATTGACGACATAATAGCGGCATCCAAGCTGAAAGAAAGCGAGAAGAAGGGAGGTAAAGGTTCTTCTGAGGAGGAGTAATAACCTCCATTTTTAACCTATATATCCAGCTTATCTTTAAGGGAACACTTTTTGGGGAAAGCAGTCGTTATCTCAGGCACTCCAGGAACAGGGAAAACTTCTGTTGCTTTAAAACTCTCTAAACTGCTGAAGGCTGAATACCTTAACCTTTCCGACCTAGCGATCAGGGAAGGCCTAATTAAAGGGGAGGACAGAGAGCGCGAAACCTTCGTTATTGATGAGGACAGGGTTGCTGAGGTCGTGGCAGCCATAATCAAATCATCTGATGGTACCGTAGTTATTGACAGCCACTACGGTGAATTAATTCCCGACGATTTAGTGTTAAAGATATTTGTGCTGAGGACTCATCCTGCAGAACTCTTGAAGAGGCTTCGGAGGAAGGGATACCCCGACCCCAAAATTAGGGAGAATCTGGAGGCTGAATTTACCGGGGTATGCGTAAATAACGCCCTCTTCCTCCACCCTCAAAGCAAGGTTTGCGAGGTTGACACAACCTCCCTCAGCACTGAGGAGGCAGCTGAAAGAATTGTTGATATCCTGGAAGGAAGGAAGGAATGTGCCGTAGGTATTGACTGGATCTCGTCCGAGATACCGAGTGACGTCCTTTCATTCATACTCTCCGGCCAGAACCCTGACTAGGACGGGGTCAGGCCTTCCCGGGGCGTCGATAACTGCCTCACCCACTCTCAGGCGAGGGATCAGCATTCTTAAGTCCTGGCTGAACTGCCCAATACTCCTCAGTATTAGGTCGAGGTCCTCCCTAGCCTTAATTGCGTGAATCACCCTCATATTTGAATTAGCTATTATGGAGGCCCCGACAGCTGTGGGAGACTGCGTAATCACTGCAAGCGATAACCCAAGCTTCCTAACCTCAGCAAACATTCTCCCGAGCAGGGATGAGTTAGTTCTTATAATGTTGTGAGCCTCCTCAATAAACACAAACACGTTTCCTCCCCCACCATACTCGAGCTTAATCCTCTCCACATGCTTAAGCAGGAATAATGCTGCCAACCTCCTAGCGACAACGTTCCTTATTCTGGAAAGATCAACAGCAACCACACCAGCCTCTCCTCCGTTCATGAGCGGCAGTAACGCTTCAGAGCCGCCCTCCCTAAACATTTCTCTGTATGGCCTGCTCGCTATCGGCCTTATCTTCCTGAGAAGCGCAAGCTTGGTTTCCAGGATCCATCGGGCTTCGAGGTCACAGTCCTTCACCGCCTGAACAACATCCCATATCCCTCTAAACCTTCTGCCCTCCAGACTTGTGAGGAGGACGAACGACTGTGGGGGCGTGAGGTTGAAGACCTCGTCAAAGACCTCAACAACTTCTTCCGCACTGCTTCCGCCTATAGGGATTGGGTTCTGCGGTGATGGAGTGAATACCAACCATTCCTTGCGGGAGTACTCTCCGTACCAGTCAAGCACAATAACTAGGTTATCCCTTCCCAGCCTCTCAGCAATAATGCCTGCGGTAGTTGTTTTACCTGAGCCTGTGCTCCCAACAATCAATGTGTGGCGAAGGAAGTCCTCAGGCCTTAAGTAAACGGCCCTTCTCGGAGGGTTAAGCGTTTCCCCGATCAGAATACTCCCACGGAATTCGTGGGTAACCTTATTCAGACGTATCGATGGGAGCACAGCCCTCCTAAACACTGGGGCATCTCACCTCCTTCGACTGAACCTTCGGGTAGAGAGAAGCGTTAAGTATGGCCTCAGCAAGCTTTCTGCAATGTGCAGCATTCTTCTCCGGTAGGCGGAACACGAGGAAGCTCTCGTACCTTCCCCTCCTACCCTTAACTATTACAAACACTTCACTCCCTCTGCAAACATCCAGGAATCCGCTTACCGCAGTCAATACATCAATATTTGTTAAGTCAGGGTCCCGAGTTAGGAGCGTGAAGCACACATCCCTAAACTCATTTCTGAACATTTCCAGCCATCTGAGGCTTAGCTTTTAAAGTGTTGCTTACTAATCAATTCGGGCTTACAGGATGAAGATACAGGACGGTTTAATCAGTGCTAAATGCAAGGTCGTTAAGATCGAGCCTTCCAAGATCAGGAAGGTTGTCCTGACCACGATGGAGTGCAGCGGGCTTAAAGTCACTATGGACCTGGCTAAGGAGCTGCTGATATTCTCTGAGGGTGATGAGATTGAGTTCCTTCTGTCTAGGGATAGGCCGGAGTTCGAGGAGGGGAAGGACCTGGTTATTTGGGGCTATGTAATGACTAAGAAGAGGAAACCAATCGATAAGGGGAAGGAAGGCGGTTTCCTGAATAAGCTCCTGGTCTCGCTTTGGGGCTATCTCCTAGTCCTTGAGTCCACTAAGGAAATACTGGACTCCTTCTCAGTCATGGATAAGGTCTACCTCAAGATCTCTAAGAAGTAGGAACCCTTTAATTAACCCCAATACTTAAATTCATTATTTCGTATTCACCTCCAGGTAAGCAATATGAGTTTACAGACTGCTGTAAGGAACTTGATGACGGAGCTTATGGGTCTCGTAAATAACACTGTGAAGGTTAAGCTGGTGGACGGAACCGTGTATGAGGGTAAACTCGTAGGTATAGATATAAGCGACAGGTTAACCCTCCATTTACTGCTGGAGAACGCGAAAACAGGTTCCGAGGAGGTGTTCTACAAGGTATTCATTAATGGGAGCAGGGTTAGTGAAATTATTGCGACACAGAAACCGCTCTTCGATCCGGAGGAGTTCGCATCCTTCATAAGCAGTAAGCTGAATCTACCTCCAGGAACTGTTAAGGTGATTAAGGAGGCAGGAACCGTAATAGTTTATGATAGGTATAAGATCAGTGAAAACGGTGTTGAGGGGTCCGGCGGCCTGGCGAGCAAGCTCTACAGCCTTTGGGAAGAGTATATGGAGCAAAGAAAGAAGTAGTTCTTTTTTACTCCTTATACATACCTCATTAATTATTTCACGGGTTCGGGAATGAGTTTCGAGATCAGGGATAAGGAGCTTGCGGGAAGGATAGGGAGACTCTACACGAAGAGCGGCGTTATTGAGACACCGGCATTCTTCCCCGTGATCAATCCGTTCAGGCAGGACGTCCCTTCCCAGAAAATCTGGGAGATAGGGTTCCAGCAGATAATCACTAATTCATACATAATTAAGCAGAGGTTAGGGGGTGAGGCCAAGGTTCTGGGTGTGCATAAGATAGCTTCATTTAACGGCGTCGTTATGACGGATTCGGGGGCCTACCAGCTCCTTATGTATGGAGGGGAAAGGGTCTCGATAGATCCTGTGGAGATAGTTGAGTTCCAGAAGGCCATAGGGTCAGACATAGCTGTTATTGCAGACATCCCTACTAGGGATGACGCGCCTTATGAGGAGGCTGAGGAAAGTGTTAGGGAAACGCTGAGGAGGGCTGAGGAAGTTATTCCCTATATACGGGGCACTGACACCGTATGGGTTCTTCCGATACAGGGCGGTGTGCACACGGAACTCGTCGATCTTTCCTCGAGGAAGGCTGTGGAGCTTGAAGGGTACGGGATGTATGCAATAGGTTCTCCTGTAACCGTTCTTGAGAAATATGGCTTCTGGAGAATTGTGAGGATGGTTGCTACCGCTAAGAAGAATCTCCCTCCAGATAAGCCTGTCCACCTATTTGGTGGCGGCCATCCCCTCATAATACCTATAATGGTTGGGCTTGGGATAGACTCCTTCGACTCAGCATCCTACGTCCTTTACGCGAGGGAGGGCAGGTACATAACTGAGCATGGGACCTACAGAGTTAATGAGACGGAGTACTTCCCCTGCGAGTGTGAGGTGTGCTCAAAGTATACCCCGAAGGAGCTGCTTCAACTTGATAAGAGAGAAAGGACCAGACTCCTAGCGATACATAACCTCCACGTGATAAACAGGGAGATTAAGAGGGTGAAGGAAGCCATTAAGGAGGGCCGCCTTTGGGAACTTATTGAGGAGAGGGCGAGGACGCATCCCTCCGTTAGGGAAGCGCTTAACGAGTTTATCCGGTACTCCAGATGGATCGAGTCCCTCGATATGAGGGTTAGGGGTAGGGCCAGAGGAATGTTTCTCTTTGACACGACCTCCTACTACAGGCCAGAGCTTGTGAGGCATAGGAACTACTTGGATCGCAAATACGTCGCCTCCCGCAAGAGAGTTATCCTTATTCCGGCCGATCCGGAGGAGAAGCCCTTCAGGGCGTCATCGCTTTATAGGAGAGCTGTTGAGAGAGGTGTTGTGGGGAATGGAGATGAAGTCATTTTCTATCTTCCGTTCTTTGACCTAGTTCCTAAGGATCTGGATCAGACATATCCGTACGCACAGTTCGAGATGCCTAAGAACCCTCCTGTTGAGGTAGTTATGGAGATGCTTAACAGAATCACTGATTTCTATGAAGCGAAGCTGAAGGGTAGGGTAGATGTTGTTTTAGTGGTTTGTAAGGACATTCCTTGGGCTGAGAAAGAGGTTATTGGTCCGAGCCTAAAGGGGAAAGTTAAGGTTGTTGAGGCTTGCTGATTTTCACATGTAGGGCTTAGGCCCTTTATCTTCGGCACTCCTCTTCATCGCTTCCTCTAAGGCAGCCTCAGCCTCAGCAACTATCTGAGAGTACTGTAGCAGGTCATCTATCGCAACATCCAGCTCAAGAATTTCCGCAACCTTCTTAACGAATATGGCTGCGGCCCCAGGATCATACTTACTCGGCTCAGTGTAGGGGAAGATTAGAAGTGTCGGCACCTTCTTTATGTTAAATACTGTGAAGAACGTTGCCAGCGGCCCCACTATGTATAGTCCCTTATCGATCTGGGGCTCTTCAAAGCTCCATCCGCAGTTATGGATGCACGCCCACCTGAACTCCTCCTCACCCATTCTGAATTTGGAGTTCAGGCCTCCAGCCATAATCGCTTTCTTCCCGCCTACCTTAAGGAACCAGTTCGTGAATGCCTTAGCGTAAGCAACTCTTTCAGGTGTCTGGGGTAGGGAGTTATTAACTAGAAGCATGAGTTTCTTCCCTTCATCAACGAATATTTCGTAAGGTGTCATGAGGCCGTACTCCTCCAGCGCCGTGAAGTCCGGCATGTACTTTGTGAGGACATCGCCTACCTTAACAGTCTTCAATTTGTTGACGAGATACCTCACGGCTATGGTTCCCACATACCCGAAGCCTGGGAACCCCGTTAGGAGGGTCCATCCCCCTGACTTAACTAGTTCCTTATACTCGTCATAGATAACTACTTCAGCCAGACCCATTCTTCTCACACTCTCTAACCTTAACTGCGGCTCCCCTTATAAAGTGAAGAACCTCGGCAGGGGAAAGAACAAGCCTCCCCACACATAGAAGCCTGTCAGACTCATCCACAACCAGGACCTCGTCCCCGGCCCTTAGCTCCTCATCGATCATGAGTACATGCCTAGCGAAAACAGTGGATTCATTCTCCACCACATCTTCAGCCACCTCATTAACCACCACTACCCTGAGCCGAGGGAAGGGAAGAAGTTCCTTAATTCTCCTTGCAGCGTAGAGTTTCAGGTTAAGTGTGTAGGTTGCTGCCACCACTGACGCTATGGGAACACCCTCCGGAGTGAATATCTCCCTTATCTTACCCGTGTTCCTAGATATTTTGAGTAGTGTCCCCTCAGGAATTACTTCGTGGGCTATGTTTTCCCCTAACTGGTAGTTAAGTATTACACGTAGAAAACTCAGCTCCTCCTTAGACGCCGGCCTAAGTTTATGCAACCGCTTAAACCACCGTAGGTGATTTACCTTCCCTAGGCTTAAAGGATTCCGAAGATCCGTAGGGGCGGTACCTCCCTTTCAGAACCTTCTTAGCCGCGTTAAGGAAGTCCTCCATAATAACTCTCTTCCTGCCTGCCCGTATCGCCATATAGCCCGCTTCAGTACATATAGCCTTAATATCCGCGCCCGTAGCCCCCTCAGTTATTCTGGCGAGTTCATCAATATCTATCTTGTAGGTCTTCATCCTCCTTGTATGTATCCTGAATATCTCTTTTCGACCTTCGAAGTTCGGGAGCGGGACCTCAATAACTCTGTCAAACCTGCCGGGCCTAAGGAGTGCCGGGTCAAGTATGTCAAGCCTATTCGTTGTGGCTATAACCTTAACATTGTCTAGAGGATCGAATCCATCCAGCTCTGCAAGAAGCTGTGTAAGGGTTCTGTGGATCTCCCTCTCACCACTCGTCCCCATATCCAGCCTTTTCGCAGCTATAGCGTCAATCTCGTCAATAAGAACTATTGAAGGAGCCTTCTTCCTAGCGAAATTGAAGAGCTCCCTAACTATCCTAGCGCCCTCACCAACGAACTTTTGCGCAAGCTCTGAGGAAACAAGGCTTATGAACGTGGCCTTACTCTCACCAGCCACGGCCTTAGCTAGGAGTGTTTTTCCGCATCCTGGAGGCCCGTACAGAAGAATTCCCTTAGGAGGCTCCACACCTATCTCCTTAAACAGCTCCGGGTGCTTCAGAGGTAGCTCAACAACCTCCCGAAGCTCCTGAATCTGCTTATCGAGACCTCCAATATCAGTATACTTAACGTTCGGGCGCTCAATAACCTCCATCCCCTTAACGTAGGGGTCATTATCCGTTGGAAGTAGCTCAACAATTGTTGAGCCCCTCTGATTAAGTGCGATCCTAGTCCCGGAAGTGAGCTTCGACTTATCAATATTTCCCCCAATCGACACAACAAGTGTGGGGCCCGTCGTGCTCTTCACTAGGGCCCTCCTCTCATCCAGAACCTCAATAACTGTTCCCTCAATGAGGGGCGGGGACATAAGCTTGTTTATCTCTCCTTTATAGTAATCTATCTCCTTCCTCAGAAAATTAACCTCCATCTCAAGCTCGCGGACCTTCATCTCCAGATACTTAGTGTAGTCTGGACCGCTCCTCCTTTTCCCAGTAAAGTCCACTTCTGCCAAACGTCACACCACTATATTACTTATCCCTAAAAACCTAAAATACTAAAGGGGTTTAAACGGTGTTAATGGAGGAATTCCCTAACTATTTAAGACCTGAAGCAAGTTAATGATGATTGCGGGTGTTGAAGCATGCGTTCAGACATTGTTTACTGCGAGATGTGTGGAAGCCCTGTCAGGAGAAAGGATGCTAAAATAGTCTATATTGAGGGGGCGAGACTCATACTCTGCCCCTACTGCTACGAGAAGGTTGCTAAGAGGGCTATAGCTACTGAGGTTAAGCAGCTGACACAACCTAAGAAGAGACCCATACCTAAAACACCCAGGGCACGTAGGCCTCCGAGGAAGAGGCTGGACGATCTTGAAGTGGTTCCAGACTATGCCTCTCGCGTTAGGAGAGCTAGGGAGAAGATGGGATGGTCGCAGAGGATTCTGGCTGAAGCTATAGGTGAGGGAGAGAATGTTATTAAGAGGATAGAGGCCGGGAGGCTTACCCCATCCATCGATCAGGCTAGGAGATTGGAGAGGGTTCTGAACATAAAGCTGCTTGAACCTATAGCTGATTCCGAGCCGGCTTCGGCTTTCCTTTCAGGGAGCGTGTCCAGGGAGCTGACTCTGGGAGACATAGCCTCAATAAAGAAGAAGAAATGAGTGTGCAGTCAGGTATGAGCAGGTGGTCGAGGAGAGAGGCCCTCCTAATCGCTAGGGAGGGCAGTGTGGATGAGGCTAAGGCGCTGATCTCCTCCCTTGACGTAGACCTTCTGGATGTCATAGTTCTTAAGAACACCTACCGTCCGGACAGAAACACCTATCTAGGCAGGGGGAAGCTTGAGGGGCTTAGAAACACATATCCCGAGCTCAGTCCGGACAGGTCAGTTCTTTACGTGTATGACAGGCTCTACCCGCGGCAGATAATAAACCTGATGAAGGCTCTGAAAACCGACGTGAAGGATAAGGTGGGGCTGATTCTCGAGATATTTGCTGTACATGCAGGTTCGAAGGAGGCTAAACTCCAGATCGAGATGGCAGAGATTCTGCACACAATGCCCCTCATAAAGGAATGGATAAGGAAGGCAAAGATGAAGGAGCTTCCCGGATATATGGGTCCGGGAAGGTATGCTGTCGACGCTTACTATACCCACATGAAGTCCCGCCTTGCAAGAATAAGGAGGGAGTTAGCGAAGCTGAGGGAGAGGAGAGGTCAGGAGAGGATGAGTAGGGTGAGGAGGGGAATGCCTCACGTAGCTATAGGCGGGTACGCTAACGCAGGGAAAACCACGCTATTCAACGCATTAACGGACTCGGAGAAACCTACAGGCCCTGAAATGTTCACCACTCTCTCCCCGAAGATAAAGGCGGCAATGATTAACGGCTCTAAGATAGCTTTCGTCGATACCGTAGGCTTCATCAGGGACATACCTCACGAAGTTATCGAGGCGTTCTACGCAACTCTGGAGCAGATATCTACCTCAGACCTCACGATTCTCGTGATTGATTCTTCAGAGCCTCCGGAAAATACTGCAGATAGACTTAGGTCATCCATCGATATCCTGAGGAGAATTGGTTATGTGGGGAAGCCCCTCATCACGGTCCTGAATAAGAAGGATCTCAACCCGGCCAACACGGAAACAAATTCAAGGATAGCTGCTGAAGTTCTCAGCACTGCATGGCCTTGGAGATGGAGGATAGTGAAGGTCTCTGCCCTCCAGAGGAAAGGCCTGGAAGTCCTTAAGGACGCGATAGTTAACGAGCTGGTTAAACCACGTGAAGAGGAGAAGACGGTCACATCAAGATACGTTATGTAGGGATTCGGTTTTGAGGATTCATGTTCTGAGACTCGGACACCGGCCGGCGAGAGATAAGAGAATTACTACGCATGTGGGTCTTGTTGCGAGGGCTTTCGGTGCCGACGGCTTCATCATTTCAGACATTCGAGACGATTCTATTGTTGAGAAGCTTAGGAAGACTTGCGAGACTTGGGGAAGGTGCGACTTCCACGTGGAGAGCGGTGTTAAGGGTGTTGAGTATGTGAAGAGGTGGAGAAGGGAAGGAGGAATAGCTGTCCATCTAACTATGTACGGGATGCATGTCGATGACGTAATTGATGAGATCAGGTCTCTGAACCGAGACATCCTCGTTATTGTGGGGGCATCCAAGGTTCCGAGGATCTACTACGAGCTCGCGGACTATAATGTCGCTATAGGTCATCAACCCCACTCCGAGGTTGCTTCACTGGCAATATTTCTTGACAGGCTCCATCAGGGTAAGGAACTACACTTTATTTTCTCCGATGCAGAAATATGTATTGAGCCGTCTCCTCACGGAAAAAAGGTGAAGAAATGTGGGAAAGAAGAGCAGTAACCTCGACGACCTCCTAGACTTTATTGAGGACTACGTAGGTCCTGCAGGGAGGGAAGTGTTTAGACTACTAGCTAAAGCAACGAAGGAGATGCTTGACAACGAAATAATTGAGAAGACTGGGCTGAACGAACAGGAGGTTAGGCGTGTTCTCTACGAACTCCATAACCTCGGACTAGTCACGTACAGGAAGTCGAGGAACCCTGAGGACAGCAGGTACATATACTTCTGGAGGGTTGATTCCGCAAGAGTTAATCAGGTTCTTCTGCAGAGGAAGAAGGCTGTCCTGAATAAGCTTAAGGAACGTCTTGAGTATGAGGAATTCCACACATTCTTCGTGTGCCCGATCGATGGTGTTAGGCTGACATTCGATGAGGCGATGGAGAACGACTTCAAGTGCCCGAGATGCGGCTCCGAACTCATTGCTGAGGAGAATGAGGAGGTTAAGGAAAGGCTGAGGAAGATCATCCGGGTGCTTGAAGAGGAGATAAAGCGTGAGGAGAAGCTTATCGGGAGTTGATCTATTCTCTGGAGGCGGGGGCTTCTCAAGAGGCTTCATTGAGGAGGGCTTCAACATCCTTCTAGGGATAGATAATGAGAGGTCAGCTGCAAGAACCTACGTAGCTAACTTCCCTGAAGTGACGGTTCTGGCGGAAGACATAAGGGATATCTCCTGCAGGGAGGTCAGGGAAATAATCGGCAGGGATACCGTGGATGTAGTTATCGGTTCCCCTCCATGCGAGCCGTTCACAGGCGCTAACCCTGCAAGAATGCCTAAGCCCCTTGACAGGCTGTACAAGGACCCTACAGGGAGACTTGTACTTGAATTCATTCGTTTCCTAGAATGCCTAACACCGAAGGTATTCATTATGGAGAACGTTCCTGCCCTAACCGATGGGGAGCTTACTGACGCGTTGAGGAATGAGTTCAGGCGGGCGGGGTATGAAGCACAGTTCAACATCCTGAGGGCTCAGGACTACGGAACACCTTCCCGGAGGGTAAGGGTATTCGTCTCCAACCTCAGGCTCAACCCTCCGAAAAATAGGGAAAAAATCCGGGTTATTGACGCTATTGGCGACCTGCCGGAGCCTGAGGAGGATCCCGTCATCCCTAATCATGATCCTCCTCCGAGACTAAGTAAGAGGAAGATGAAGCGCGTTATGAGGACATCATGGGGTAGGTCGGCAATAACCTATGAGGGGGCTCATGGGAGAAGGCTTCCAAACTTCATCCGACTAGACCCGCACAGACTGGCCCCTACAGTCCTGGGGTCCTCGAGATTCATACATCCCTTCGAGAACCGCCTCCTAACCGTGAGGGAGCAGGCCCGCCTCATGGGATACCCTGATTATCACGTGTTCCTTGGAGGGAAAGATGAGCAGTATAATCAGGTGGGTGAGTCAGTTCCTCCACCACTAGCTAAAGCTTTAGCTAGGGAGGTGCTTAAGTATTTGGAGGTGTGAGAAGTGGATGAATTAATCATTGTGCTAAACAATGTTTCGTCCCCGCAGAGACTGATAGACACGACGAAGGTTTTCCTAAGCGTGGATGAGGAATGGATGAAGGCTCTCGTAGTGACTAGGGCTTCAGGGATGGCTGCCCAGACAGGGATACCTGAAGCCGGTAAAGCCACTTACAAGAAAGGAAAACCCTTAATAGTGCTTTCAGGGGTTAGGGATGCTGTGGAGCTCCTCAAACCTGATAAGGTACTTATCTATCATCCGAACCCTGAATCGAAGGACATCACAGAACTGCTTCCAGAGTTAGGGAACGCTGGAAGGCTTATGCTTGTTATCGAGGGTTCTGATGGAGGGCCGAGCAGGGCTGACCTAGCGCTAGGCGAGCCCGTGAAGATAGGTGTGTTTAAAGAGAAGCTTCCTGCAGCGGCAGCCCTAGCACTCATAATAAATGAGCTGTCAAGAAAAGCCTAAAAACATAATAACAAATAAATCAACGTAGCCGGGTCGTCTAGCGGCCAAGGATGCGGGGCTTTGGTCCGTGGCCGACGGGAAGATCCCCCGTGACCGGGGTTCGAATCCCCGCCCGGCTACCAAAAATAACCTTATATTTGGTTTGTGTTATTTTTGTTGGGGCCCGTCGTCTAGCCCGGTTAGGACGCCGCCCTGACACGGCGGAGGTCCGGGGTTCGAATCCCCGCGGGCCCACCAAACAGCATTTCCTCATTAAAAACTAAATTAAAAACTAGGTTTATGTTTAGGTAACCTAGGAGACTACATGGTGTTCATGGCTTCGGCAGCGGTGATAATGATGGTGATTCTCGTTGTTCATGAAAATAAAAATCCAGTGAACAGGTCGGGTCAGAGAGGTTCACCCTAGAGGACCTTCCGAGAGACAACGAGTTACCTGAATCAACAGCCTTCAACGACGAGGGAGTATCAACCTATGACAAACCTATAATAAAGAATGACATTCTAACAAACATCCTCCAAAACTCAGGCACAGCAGCGAAAATGCAGGAACCCTCACCGAGGAGAACCTAGCTGAAGAACTATAGAGCAGAATAATAATAAACAACTGGTACACGAGGCTTCAGAACTATGTGGAAGAGATATTCTCGACCGTCAGTAGAGGCGCAACTCTCCGAGCAAAGAACGGAGAAATAGTCGGTCATTTAGACAGATAAAGAATAGTCTATAAATTCACGAACTTAATGAAAAACTTGAGGACCTAAGCAAGAACTTATACAAAATAAAATGGAGGGAAGTCGAAACACCAGTTAAGACACCTTATGTATTAGAGAAAGAAATTAATGTGACAAAACAGTTCACATGACGAAACAGAATTTGAAAAAGTTTTTATAATGGCTATTTCTATTTATGTGCAGATAAACTCTTCTCTCTGAAGAGTCTTGTGCTGAAGTATCTTGCTGCATAGTCTGGCAGTACCGTCACTATTTTTGTGCCTTCGCCTAGGTTGTATTTCCTAGCAATCTTAGTTGCTGCGACTACGTTGGCACCTGATGATATACCTACACCGAGCCCTTCCAGTCTAGCAAGTTTTTTCGCCATTTCGATAGCTTCGTCAGAGGAAACGGTCACAAAGCCATCTATTAGGTGCTTATACCTCTTAATGATGTTTGGAACGAAGCCGTCTCCAACGCCTTCGATCTCGTGTCTTCCCCAAGGCCCTTCCTTGCCTGTATGAAACCACCCATGAATGACGGGACATTCTGCTGGTTCGGCACCGACAATGATGGTTTTGGGATTGACTTCCTTGAGCCTCTTAGCAACGCCGACTAGTGTGCCACCAGTACCTACATGGGCCACGAAAACGTCTACCTTGCCTAGCTGCTCAATGATTTCCTTGCCCGTGGTTTCGTAGTGAGCCTCTACGTTTGCTTCTTCGTCCCACTGGTCTAGGACCACATATTTGTCTGGGTTCTTGCGTTCTAGTTCTCTAGCATATTCCACTGCTTTATCTACGTTGGACTCACCGCCAGGCGTCTTGATTAATTCAGCTCCGTACAGTTTCAGTAGTAGGAATCTCTCCTCGCTCATTTCTTCTGGTATCACTATCAGTACTTTGTACCCAAGGGCAGCTCCTAAAGCAGCGAACGCGATGCCGGTATTACCTGTGGTGGCAATGACTAGGGTCTTGTCCTTAGTTAGTCTTCCGTCCTCCTCAGCCTTCTTAATCATGTAATAAACCATTCTGTCTTTTACGCTACCTGAAGGATTCATGTATTCTACCTTAGCCCAGATTTCGGCTTTGATGTCGTCAGGGACTACTTTTCTTAGCCGTACAATGGGGGTTTTGCCTATTAGATCTATTATTGAGTTTCCGACTAACATGTTCGGCATATTTATTCCCGTGGTCAGTTGGCTAGTGAAGTTAAATATAACATGATTAACGTTCCTTTATACACAGAAATTGTAATTCCGTCGATTGTCAATTGCTTTACTGATCCAAGATAAACTTCTACATCTTGATCCTGAGTGTTCATGATTACGTTAAACTGATATCTGTAATAAAGATTTAGCGAGTTTCGAATGTACTTAATATTCACAGGTATATGTTAATTTTTATTCACAGTGATTTCTTTAAACATTATGTAAATCTTTTAATTATTTAAAATGCATCCGATGCCTCCAGTCCATACTTTCCAGAGTACTCATCTCCTTGAACCTCTGTTGTCCACGCCTCAGGGCACCCCTTACCCTACTTGATTATCGAGCCATGAAGCTTCGTTAATAAAACAACCATGGATATAATGATGGCTCCCCAGTTAGTGATATTGCGACATGCTTTGGATCTATCGCTTCCTTCCAGAGTTTAGGAGGAGACCTATTTTTATATCTACTCACAGTCCTCTTATGTTCCTGTAGAGCCATCTCGGCCGGAAAGTCCAGTCATCCACGAATGGAAGTCTCGTGAGATCCCTATAGCTTAGCCCAAGGTCTTGCAGCCTAACTCTCCAACAGAGGAGGCACAAGTTCCAGCATCACAGCGTTGCTGGGCTGAACTGCATGCACCTATGTGATTCCAGCCGTAGAACTTACACTTATAACAGAATCTCTGCTGAATCATGCGTTATGAACCCATAGACACTTCTTACTGCCGAATGAGAACCAATCAAGTGATACTTTTGCTTTTCTGTTTATTCATCTCTTCGGAGGCCTAGGCTATAGGGCGGTAGGTACAGTTTCGATAAAATATATGGAACAAGTGCTCTACCACCTACTTATAGCCTCAAAAGCACCAAGAGACCATAGTACTTTGAAAAACCTATGGCTTCAGGTAACCGGCCGACAGAGGTCATTATTTGAATAGATTGGCAATTGAAAATCAGAGCCTCATCTATCTTTGTGGCTACGATTATTTAGAAATACTTTCCTCCACAAGTCATAGAGTTATTTGGAACTTACTCGAAATTTACTCATAAGTTAGTTGCTCCTATCCACATCTAGTACTAGTTCAAAATCTTAACCACCCTCTCGTAGTCTTCATTAAGTAGTTCTCTTCGGAGTATTTTTCTTTAGCTTTATTATGAATCTTAGGAGTTCCAAGAGCACTGCTTCACTAGATTCACTAGGGAGTCTACACTGCCATCATGCTCGTCGTAATAGAATTACCTTTGGCGCAAAATTAAACTTGAGTTCCGAATTCCATGTTAAGAACAATTTAAGTCTTGAATTCTGTGGGAATCACATCCCATAATGACAGAGTATTATACCTACGTATTCTTAAGTAAACCGGTTTTGGTAGAATTAGCTGGTGGAACGTATTATGTGTGAATATGTCTCATGGTCTTGTCTTGACACGGCGGAGGTCCGGGGTTCGAATCCCCGCGGGCCCACCGTATTCTTTTACCATGATAATCCTTCAGCTTATGCCTTTCCTATACATAGTTTCAGCTATGAGAATACCTGTTCCTGCAGCCCCTCGTATTGTGTTATGGCCTAATGCCACGAGTCTGATTGTTTTGTTTTCTGCGTCTATTCTTCCCACAGTTACACTCATTCCGTTTCCTGCGAGGCGATCAAGCCTTGGCTGAGGCCTGTCAGGCTCATATCTAACTATTATCGGTCTTTTAGGTGTTGTCGGTAAGTTCATTCCTTTTATTTCATTGTTTGGGAAGTCGTGTAGTGCTTGAATTAGTTCTTCTGTCTCCACTTCTTCACATGTTTCTAGGAATATGTGTATGAGGTGTCCGTCCAGTACAGGCACACGGTTTATTGAAGCCTTCACAGTGAATGGTGCTGGATTAATGTTTCCGTTCCCTATTTCCCCAAGTATTTTCTTGGTTTCCTTCTGTATTTTCTCCTCCTCGTTAGGTATGTGAGGTACCACATTATCGATTATCGTTAATGCGGGTACTCCTTCCTTCCCTGCACCGCTTACTGCCTGCAGTGTGACTGCATATATTTTCTTTATGCAAGCTTTCGAGGCTATTGCTTTCAGAGGGAGTGTCAGTATTGCTGTGCTACAGTTAGGTACCTTAACTAGTCTTCCCCTCCATCCCCTCTCTTCTTGAAGGTAAAGGAGTTTGAGGTGCGTGGCATTTACTTCAGGATTGATCAGCGGTATATCTGGCTCCATCCTGTAGGGTGAGCTGTTAGATATGACAGTCATTCCTTCCTTCACGATTTTCGGCTCGATTTCGGCAGCGATCTTTGCTGGGAGGGCTGAGAACACTAAGTCTAGATCGGCCCTGTAGATATCCTCAATCCTCATTGCTGCTAAGGTGATATCCCTTACATTCTCAGGTATTTCTCCCTCAATAACCCAGTGGACAGCGTCTCCATACTTCCTCCCTGACCTTTCCGGGGAGGAGGCTAGGTAAGCTATGTCGAACCATGGGTGATTCGCTAGGAGTGACACAAATCTCTGGCCGACAAGTCCCGTAGCACCGATTATCCCTACCCTCATCCTTGAAGCACCTCAAGAACAGTAGCTTTCCCTGAATGCGTTATTAGGGCGTTATGAAGTATCCTGACAGCCTCACTTCCGGACTCTGCAAGCACCTTAACAGTTACTGAGGGTATATCAGAATACGCTTCAATAGCTAGTACCCTTAGCCTATATTTCAGAAGGGTTGTGAGGGATTCATGAGCAATCACTGCAGCATCATTAACTTCCCCCACTATATGTATCTCGGCTACATCACCCCTCCTTCTCAAGGAAACAATTTTCGGGCGATGGCCCTTCCCGCATTTTTCCGTAATTAAGGTTCCTCCCGTTAAGGGGCCAACAATAACGGTTGATGGATGTAGATGCAGGAGCGGATGGAATGTTAGGGGGTGAAACCTTTTCACACCGGCTATGGATGCATGCATTGCTTCCCTATAGGTGAGGCATTCAACTGTTCTGACATCATTAACTATGGAGGGGTCGGCACTCATCACCCCTTCCACAGCGGTGTAGAGATGTATCACTTCCGCCTCAAGCAACGCCCCTAGAGAGGTTGCTGTATAGTCTGACCCTCCCCTCCCTAGTACACATATAGAGCCCCCGCCACATGAAGCGATGAAGCCTTCAATCACGGGAACGGCCCCCGATTCCAGAGGTGGGATGACGGCCTTTCTCAATCGGGCTAAGGTCTCCTGATAATCAATAATGGCTACCCCTTCCTTATCCTCCGCAACAATAACGTCTTCAGCCTTAACGGGCCACGAGCGAACACCAATATTCTTTAGGGCCTCAACCATCAGTTCCTTACTGATTATTTCTCCTATGGACAGGATTTCTGCATCACTGTGTTTAGAATGCCTATATCTTAATGCCTCCTTAAGCCTTGAGATGTGAGTGAGTACAGTCTCCTCAAGCTCGGGGGAGACCTCCCTAGCTGCCCTTAAGTATAACTCGCTGAGATGCCGGAGCCCGTTATTTGAGCCTTCCAGAATTCCGATAAGTATGTCCGTCACTCCCTGCATTGCGGAAACCACCAGTAGCGTAGGTCTCTCCCTCAAAACAGTTTTAGATAATTCCTCCGCAACCTTCACGTATGAGTGAGGGCTTTTCAGCACCGAGCCGCCTACCTTGACTACAGTCAGATTTCTTCCCATTTCTCACACTCTCCCCATCTCTAACGCCCTCGTCCCATGGTTCGATGGGGCTGCAACACAGAAGCCTGAATCGATACCTCTCGAATTTAGGAGGGATGCCAAAGCTTCCCCAATCCTCACTGCTTTCAGGCGAGTGTCCGTCACACTGAATACGGATGGTCCAGCGCCAGACACGTTGAATCCTAGGGCACCTAACTCATACGCCCTTACCTTCAGCTCCTCATAGTGAGGTATTGCTTCAGCTCTGTAGGGCTCAGCTATATTATCAAGGGATACTGCCCGGCCTATGAGGCCGTAGTCGTTGCTATGGATTCCATGTATCAGCATCGCTACCGCGGAAAGCTGGTGAACTACATCATCCATCTTGAGTTCTTGAGGGAGTTTCTGCCTGGCCTTCAGAGTCTTACTTTCCTCCACATGGTTCCTCGGGTAGATGACTGTGAACCATAGTGACGGCGGAGGATCCAGCCGGTAGGCTATTGGTTCTGAGGGATCCACAACAACTATCCCTCCGAGAAGGCTTGCAGATATGTTGTCGTAGTGAGGTGTTCCTGCCACATGCTCCTCGCCTGCTGATGCTACATGCAGCAACTCCTTGACTGAGAGGCCTGTGCCGAACGCTAGTGCAAGCGCGTATGCAGCTGCGCCTGAGGATGCTCCGGAGCTACCAAGGCCTAGCGATGGAGGTATCCCCTTACGGATTCTAAGCACTATCTCAGCATGCCTTATCCTGAACTCCTCAACGAATCTCTCAGCAACGGCATGCGCAGCGTTACTTGACCCTGAAGGGATTCCGAAGCCTTCGCTCTCCACACGCACACCGTCACCCCCTCTCCTAACAGTCACCTCCACAACATCGCTGAAGCATGGTAAGGCCGTGGCAAGTATGTCGAACCCGGGCCCTAAATTCGCGACCGATGATGGTGCCTCAACAACCACCCTTATTGCCCTACTTCCTGAAACCATCGCTAACCACCTCCATTGAGGAATTCTTCAAGATCCTGAACCGTGAACGTCATGACCTCATGGCTTGCTGAGGTGTCGGGGTCTTTGAGGGCGTGGCCCGTTCCCACTAACACGACCTTATTTTCAGTGTATATTACACCCTCCTCAACGAGTTTAAGGTAGCCAGCGAAGGAGGCCGCACTCGCGGGCTCAACACCTATTCCGTAGGTTCTGGCAAGCTGTTTCTGAGCCTTCAGAATTTCTTCATCAGTTACGCTTACCATAACACCTCCGCTTTCCCTAACAGCCTTAAGCGCTCGCCTCCAATTCACTGGCTTCCCTATCCTTATGGCTGAAGCTATAGTTTCCGGCTTATCAACAAATTCAGGTTCTTCCTTCCCTGAATTGAAGGCCTTAACCAGCGGTGACGCCCCCTCCGCTTGAACTCCTGCAAGCCTAGGCAGCTTCTCTATGAGGCCGAAGGATTCAAGCTCCTTGAACCCTTTCCAGACAGCAGATATGTTCCCGCCGTTACCTACTGGCAGAATAACCCAGTCCGGGACACCTACCTCATCAGCTATCTCGAAAGCAAGCGTTTTCTGCCCCTCAATCCTCCAAGGATTTAGCGAGTTCACTACATAGATGACGTGTTTCTGGGAAACCTGGAGAAGCCCCCTTAATGCGTCATCGAAGCTCCCGTCAATCATTACTAACGAGGCGCCGTGGAGTATTGCTTGAGCAAGTTTTCCCTTAGCTACACCTCCCCTAGGAAGGAACACTAGGGACTTCAGCCCTGCCCTCGCGGCGTAGGCAGCTGCTGAGGCCGACGTGTTCCCGGTTGATGCACACGCAACCACTTCAGCCCCTAAGTACTTAGCCATAGTTACTGCGACAGTCATTCCGCGGTCCTTGAAGCTTCCCGTTGGGTTACTCCCCTCGAACTTGAGGTAGAGGTTTCCATCACCTCCTCCGCCAGGGTTCCTGAGAGGAATTAGCGGCGTCCCACCTTCAGAGAGACTAACTACCTCAGCATCATCCGGTACGGGTATGAGTTCCCTATACCTCCACACTCCAAACTTTCTTCGCCGGAATAGGGCCCATGAAGCCTCCGGCCTCTCAACCCAGGATGCTTCTAGAAGGCCGCCGCATTCACACAGAAGTCTGGTTTCAAGTAGGTTGTATTGGGAAGAACATTCGAGGCATTTTAGTACGGCTTTATTGTTTGGCGCATGATCCCCACCTACAGATTTTACTTATTATGGGCGAATAGTTAATAAGCTTTATGACTTATTCGGTGAGGACTGAATGAATATTATTTATATCCACCCGATGAATTAAATATTTTTCAATAAAACAAACTTAATTCAATGCATGCAAACATATGTTTAGGGTATATTATGGGCAGGCTAGTGGCCGAGCTGCTGATTATTGTTGTGATCGTGGGGATAACACTCTACCTATCCTCTGGGGGTAGCCTGCTCAACATCAACCTAATTGTCTCCCACCCTCCCGCAGGAGGTGTAACAACATCCACGC
>CAZFVC010000013.1:0-21697 GCA_964522175.1 uncultured Desulfurococcaceae archaeon | reverse complement strand
AGGGTAAGCATAGTTGTCAGGATCCATGTAGTCCGGGGCCCATCCATCGAGTGCTACATCTGTTTCCATAGTTTCAGTCTTACTTAAGAATACTGGCCAAGCAAGACCTCTTATAGTTATTTTGAAACCTAGCTTGCTCCATGACTGAGAAAGCAGTATAGCTGTCTTCTCACGCTCCGCCCCTCCTGAAGGGTACCATATCTCAAAGCTGTACTTAGACGGATCTATCCCGGACTTCTTGATAAGATCCTTGGCCATATCCATTCTCTGTTCATGGGGGATTGCAGTGTAGTTAATTATGTTGTACGTTGTATACCCCAACATCCCTTCAGGTATGACACCAAACAGCGGCTTCGCATAACCCGCGTACGCAGTTGAAACTATCAACTCGTAAGGCACTGCTAGTGCAAGTGCACGTCTGACTAATGAGTTATTGAAAGGCGGTTTCTGGCAATTTAACTCGGCCCAGCCTATTGTAGGGGTGAAGACCTCCTTCATATTTATTATTTTGTAATTCCCTTGAGTATAATCAAGTACGTCAAGGGCATTCTCAGGTGCAATCGCAGCATAGTCAACAGTGCCACTTCTCAATAGGTTAACCCTACTTATGGCGTCTTTATTCACAATAATCAGGAAATTTTTATGGAAGGCTTTATTCACAGGCGGTTGAGTTGTTGTGGTGGTCGTTGGCGGTGCTGTCGCAGTAGTTGTGGTCGTACCTTCTGGCGGTGTTGTCGTAGGTGACTCATATGTTGTGGTCGTTGTAGTTGGAGGAACTTTAGGTTGTGCCAAGTAGTAGGCACCAACAGCAGCTGCTATAATTATAATTACAATAGCAGCAGCTAAAGCCTTAGAAATACCTCTTCTCAGCGGTATATTTACCACCAAAGTGTTATATTTATTTTCTTTATTAAGTTTTATCCGATTACTTAACTCGTATGCTACGAGTTTCTCGTGCACTAATACAGCTAGGACATTACCTCTATTAATCACTTTGTTCTCACAGTAATTAGCACAGTACTTATTAATCGTTTTATTTAGGGCAATAAAAGGTTATACAAGACGTTCTTTTGAAGTATCTGTAGTTTAGTTTGGTGGGCCTGTGGGGGACTCGAACCCCGGGCCTCCGCCGTGTGAGGGCGGCGTCCTAACCGGGCTAGACGACGGGCCCCAACAAACCTTAACAAAAATAACATAAAATAAATATAAAGATTAAACCCCGTCCCCCATGTATTCTTCCAGCGATTTTATTAGTCTTAGATCCTTCAGCACTCCTGCTAGATTGGGTGCGTCAATTATTTGCTGCTTAGTTACTTTCAGTTTCCCTCCTTTCGTTTCTTGGAGATTTTCTGCCCTAATGAATTTCCATTCTTTGTGGGGGATCCTTATCGCTATATAGGCTTTCCCTCCGGCCCTTTCAGTGAAGTTGAGGAGTTTATGCACTTGCTCCTTCTCTAGGTATATTGTCTGTGTTTTCGCCCTTGACTTCACCTCAAATACAGCCACTTTCCCTTCTCTTATGGCGACTATATCTGGGTAGTCTGCCTTCTTTATTTTTGCTCCGCTTGCTGGTGCGCGCATCACTGCGAACCCTAAGCGCCATAACTCATTAACAAGCTCCCTCTCCGCCCTGTAGCCCCTTGATCTGCTTCTCCTGCCCCTCAAACATTCACCATCGAGGTATTTCCTGACGCTTTATTATTGTTTAATTCACTTACCTGTAAGTAGTTAGGGATGAGGTACTTTGTCTCAACACCTATAGGGATAGAGAGATTCGCCGCCAGCGAGTTGAGGGAGCTTGGAGCATCATCCATAGAGGTAGGTAGGGGAAAGATTTTCTTCGAGACCGGCGAGGACTTCATATAACTAGGTAACTTCATGCTGAGGACGATTAACAGGCTCCACATACTTCTAGGCAGGCACAGGTTCTCGACACTTAACGATATCGGTGAATCAGCTGAGTCAATTGATTACAGCCTATGTATTTCGCCTAACCGGACCTTCGCTGTGAGGGCGGAGAGAGTGGGAAACCACGACTTCACCAGCGTTGATGTAAGCAGGAAGCATCTGGAGGGCGCGGAATTAAACCTAACCCACACCTTAGTGAGGGAGTACGTGTATACTGTTCGAGGCGACTCCACAGATGTAAGGACGTTGAGCTCACTACCCGATATTGACGTTATCGTGACTAACCCTCCCTACGGGATACGTTCACACAGCCGGAAGAAGATCGGCGGTTTCTACCGCTCACTCCTCCACGCCCTAAGGGAGAGGTTCGGGGTTGTTAGGGTCGCGCTAATCACGGCTTCCTGGAAACAGTTAAGGGAGGCCGCGCTGGAGGAAGGTTTCAGAGTCGTCGAAGAGTTGCCTGTGCTTCACGGTGGTCTCTGGACGAGGATGTTTCTCCTTAGTGGTTGAGGTGTTCATCTTTATTACTTTTCGAGCCTCAAGAAATGCGGGGACATGTATTGTCGTGGTTTGACATAGCCGTAATTGTTGTGATTCTACTTATTCTATTACCGATACTTCTCTCAGCCATAAAGATAGTTAAGGAGTATGAGAGGGCAGTGATTTTCAGGCTGGGGAGACTTCTAGGCGCTAAGGGGCCTGGCCTCTTCATAATTATCCCGTTCGTGGACACGCTGAAGAAGGTTGATCTAAGAATAATCACTGTGGATGTCCCTAAGCAGGAAATAATAACTAAGGATAATGTGAGTGTCAGAGTTGACGCAGTCATCTACTACCATGTAGTTGATCCTATCGCAGCAATCATTAAGGTGGCTAACTACCACTACGCAATAGCGATGATTGGGCAGACAGTGCTTAGGGACGTGATAGGTCAGGCGGAGCTGGACGACCTTCTTCAGAGGCGTGACGAGATCAATAAGAAGCTTCAGGAGATAATCGATAATATCACGATGCCTTGGGGGGTTAAGGTGAGTGCCGTCACTGTGAAGTCTGTTGAGCTCCCTGAAGGCATGATGAGGGCTATGGCGAAGCAGGCTGAGGCAGAGAGGTGGAGGAGGGCCAGAATTATTGAGGCTGAGGGAGAGAAGCAGGCGGCGAAGATGCTTGGTGAGGCCGCCCTAGTGTATGAGGATCATCCTGCAGCCATGAGGCTGAGGGAGCTTCAGACCCTCGTAGAGATCGCTAGGGAGAAGGCCCTCATAGTGGTTTCCGAGGGAGGAACCTTCACAACGGCCAAGACCGCTGCAGTGGCTAAGGCTATGGTGGATAAGGAGAAGAAGGCTGTAGGCGGTTAGGCGGGCTGCGGAGAATGCAGAATTCAAGAACCATACTAATGTTTTTCTTCCTCCTCTTTCTTCAGTTGTTACTGTCCTCAACACTTAACGCTTCCGCCCCTTACGTTGCGGGTGGGGGAATAACATATACTTCAGCATATGTAGTCTCGATAGAGCCTCCGTGGGACACAATAGATGACGGAGTCAAGGAATGTGTTATTAACGCGTTGGGAGCAGCTGAGAGGAATGGAAAAGCACTAATTGTGAAGGTTGACAGCTATGGTGGATTACTTGAGTCAGGATTCAGCATAGGGGATGCCTTCGCCACAGCAAAGGTTCCTGTAATAGCCTACGTAACAGGGGGGAATGCTTTAAGTGCCGGGACACTCATAATTCTTCCAGCGAACATTATTGCATTATCCCCTCACTCAATAATTGGTGCCATGCAGCCAATAATGTACAACCCTACAACGGGAGAGGTAACCTACGTTAATGAATCCAAGGTAATTAACCCTGTTGTAACTAAGGCCGTGTCCTATGCCGAGCTTAGGAGAAGGAACGTCACGCTGGTGGAGGACTTCGTCAGGAAGGCCACAACCATTAACGCGCAGGAGGCGATCCGGTACGGAGTAGCTGACTTTATAGTGACTGACATGTCCGACCTTCTAAGAAAAATTAAGGGTTTGGAGGTGAATACTTCCGTAGGTCCTTCCGTACTCGAGATAACCTCAACAGAGGATTATGAGTGCGGACTTAGGTCGAGGGCAATATCACTTTTCCAGAACCCGATGATAAGCAGCGTCCTAATGACTATAGGGATCCTAGGAACACTGTTCGCGCTTATCTCAGGGAAGCTTCCGGTGCTTCCCGTAACTCTCCTATTCCTTCTCCTCGGCCTGATAGGTTCCGGTTTCAATCCCAACCTCATATCCGTATTCATGCTTCTTCTGGGAGCGATACTTCTGGCTGTCGAGTTATTCGTCACGCCAGGCTTCGGCATCGTAGGAATCACGGGGATTGTTCTAATCTCCCTCGGGATAGCTCTCTCCCCCGTTAACATACCTCCTGGAACAGCACCGCCTCCGCAGTACGGAGCCGCGTTAAGGAATCTCGCCATGCTTATAGGAGGGCTTCTAGGTGTTCTGGGTGCCCTAATAATATATAAGATAGTTAAGACGAAGATGAAGGTACCTACAGAATTCACTCCCTTAGGTAAGATCGGTGAGGCTGTTGAGGACCTGGAGCCTGGGAGGGAGGGGTTCGTGGTTGTTGAGGGTGAGTACTGGAAGGCGAGGCCCAGTAAGCCCGTCCCTAAGGGCTCGAAAGTGAAGGTTGTTGGGATGGAGGAAGCTGTCCTGCTGGTTGAGCCTGAGGAGCAAAGTACTTGATTACTGAAACAGTGAGGTATGCGGGGTTTAGGTACGGGAGTTTCGGGAGCTGCTGACCTTCCGCTGCATTGGGGCCATGTGCCGCCGTGGCTACTTAAGGTTATGAGGCGTATGAGTAGGGCGATTCTTGAAGTCGTTATTATTGAGCTCGGCCCTGAAGCCCTGCTCAAAAGGCTTTCAAACCCCCTCTGGTTCCAGGCATTCAATAACGCGATAGGTATGGACTGGGACAGCAGCGGGTCGACCACAGTCACAACGGCCCTCATCAAGGAGGCTCTGCAGAACATTAATGCGGATGTAAGGGTCGCTGGAGGTAAGGGGAAGCACTCCCTCAAAACACCGGAGGAGATTGTGAGGATATCTGAGGAACTCTCTATGGGGTCTAAGGTGGCTGAGGAGCTTGTGACCGCATCCAAGCTCGGGGCTAAGGCCGACAACGTGCTTCTACAGGACGGGTACAGCCTCTACCACCACGCCATAGTTTTCGACAGGTTAGGGAGGTGGGTAATTATTCAGCAGGGCATGAACCCGGAGGAGAGGATGGCTAGGCGTTACCACCTCTCCTCATTCGTTGCTAAGGACCCCATAACAGATCCGCACTCAGGCGTCGCCTCAGATCATGTGACTAAACCGCTGAACGTTACTGTAAGCCTCTCTGAAGGGACCAGGAAGACAATGCTGGATCTGTCTATGGAGAGGCCGGAAAATATTGCGGAGGAGATACGTAGGGTGAGCACATACCTTAAGGGGCAGAGAACGCTGTTCGACGACATAAAGCCTCCTAGACCCATACTTAGAATCCCTTACTACCGGCCTGTGAGGCTGACTCCGCAGCTCCTCAGAACCCTTAACAAGGTGTATGAGGCCCGGCCGAGGGATTTCCGCGAGTTCGTCTCCCTCAGAGGCGTAGGTCCTGAGGTTATTAGGGCTTTATCGCTTGTTGCGGAACTGATTTACCGCGAGCCCCCGCCACTTAATGACCCTGTCAGCATCCCTTACAGCCCGTTCAAGTATGCCTACACGATCGGTGGAAAGGACGGTATTCCCTACCCAGTGAAGAGGGAGGTGGCTGTAGCAGTGGTTAGGGAGCTGGAGAATATTGTTGAGAACGCTAAGCTGGGCAGTAAGGAAAGGGTTAGGGCCTTGAAGGCGCTCGCCAGGTTAGCGCCTAAGGATTATGGAAGCTTCTAGGATAGGGCTTAAAGCCTTATCTGTCTAAGTTAGTGATAGGTGTTTCTATTGACTGAGGGTGTGTTGCTGAGTTATCTTTCAGGGAGATTCAGCGGACTCCCCTACCACCTGACGGTAGTGCCTACGGCCGTGATTGGAGGGTACGGAAATCCGAGGTCATGTAAAACCATTCTAAGCATAGACCACGACCTCTCCACAGCCCTCCTCACAATAACTGTGTCAGGGGCCGAGCTTGTTGAGAGGAGGACTCCGTGGAGGGTGGTTCTAGGCAGCGTCACCCTAACTAGGGAATTCCGCCCGCAAGTAATTGCCGAGCTCGGATCGCGTAGATACGCATCGGTAGTGTTCGATGTGTCCCAAATTATTCGGGGTAAAGGGAAGTACGAAATTAAAATATCGAGCGAGTCCTCACAATCCATAACGGTTGAAGCAGTCAGCGTGACCGGGATTGTTCCTCTTGAGGGTGCTGAGGTGAGTATGGGTTACTGGGCCGGTGTTGCAGGGATTAAGCAGGATGGGTACCTGGAGCTTAGGAAAGATTTCCTCGGTAGTGGTGGGGAGGGTTCATTAACTCTCGTCGCTTCATCCCTCTCAAGATCAGCGACCGTAGAGATCATGGCGGGCTCAAGACTGCTTAAGGTTCTTGAAAACGTTTTCGGAACAGATGAGTACGTCATTAGGGGGGATCTGGGCGGCCCTACAGACCCAATAATTCTCAGGCATTCTAGAGCTTCAAGCGAGTTCCTCCCTAAATGGGTCACAATTTATGAGGCTCTGATGTATAGGCCGCTGAGGAAAGGTCCTGAAGTAGATATTGAGGCAGTTATTGAGGGAGACTTAGTTAAAGCTAAGGTAATTAACGTGGGAACCTCCCCTGTGAAGGACCTGCTCGTCGTCGGAATATCGTCAGGGTTCCTCCTCTTCAGGGAGGTGATTCCGGAGCTGCCTCCAGGCGCCACTAGGGAGATTGTTAAGGAAGTGAGTAAGAAGGATCCGCCGTTGATTGTTAGAGGAATATACTATGGGGTCTGGGGACAGACAATGAAGACTGTGAGAATTATTTAGGCGGGGAACAGACCTAGGTACCTCACCGCCAGGTCTAGGAGGAAGGCCAGAATCCCTAGAAATATGCTGACCTTCAGGAGTGATCTAAGCTTCCCCGCCCTCTCCATAGGGTTCTTCTTCGAGGGCAGTTTAATCAGCACAGCTATAGCGTAAGCAAGCATAATGTCTGTAGGTATCACTAACGCTACGTAGAGGTACCCGTATCCTGTGAGGAGGTATGGGGCAGGAGATATGGCTATCACTAAGCCAATTATTAACGCACTTATCCTTGCAGCCGCAGGGATGCCGAGAACTCTCGGTATGGACTTCACGTCCCTGATGCTGTCGGCCTCAAAGTCCTCGATAGTCTTAACTATTTCCCTAGCTAGGAGAAGGAGGAAGGCGTAGAGAGCAGGTATCAGCGAGTACTTCATCAAGATGACGTCTCCCTGATACTCCGCGAGTGCTAAGGCCCCGTAAATGATTGAGGCCGCGCCCTGGAACGCAACGACTGCATTACCGATGAACCCCCATTCCTTAATCTTGTAGGAGTAGGCGAAAACCAGCACGGCATTGAAGACGGCGAACCCGAAAGTGAGCATCCCTGAGGTGAGGGAGAGGGCGACACCTATTATTGCAAGAAGGAGGCTGAAAACTGCAGCCCCCCTCCTCGAAACCCTTCCTGAGGGTATGGGTCTGTAGGGCTTATTCACCGAATCAACCTCAGCGTCGAAGTAGTCGTTAATGACGTAGCCTCCGGCAGCGACGAGACATACCGTAAGGAGCGGGTAGATAGGGTTAAGTATTTCCTGCTGGGAAAAGATCTCGACGCTTAGCCAACCGACGAGGGTTGTGAGTGCGGTGGCTAGGAGGTTGTGAGGCCTCGTCAGCTCCACATATCCTGTGAGGGATGCTTTAATCCCCATACTACTTCTCCTTCCTCAACTCCTCAATAATTCTTCTCGATAAGTTATAGCATCCGGGACCCCTCTCAAGCGCCCCAAGCTCCACCAGCCTCCTCAGAACCTTTGCCGGGTCAGCGACTCTGTAGAAGCCTCTAAGCTCCCTGAAAGCAACTAACTCACCTACAGACCTATTCTTAATGAAGTACTTTAGGGCCCTAACCTCCTCATCGTTCAGCTCCTTCATCAACGCATCCAGGAACTCGCCCAGACCGAACCACCTCCCTAATAGTAGTAGGTGTCTTGATAGATATGCTCAATTATTTCTTCCGGTGTAGACATCCAGCCACAGAACTCTCCGAAGGGGCATCCGTCGCTGCAAAGGGAGTACTTTCTGCACTTGCCTGAGCATCCTCTCACACATAATGGTTTCTCCCTGGTGCAGCATGCTCTCCCAAACATCCATAGGAAGTCGTCCAGTATCAGCGGATCCGTCCCTGCACCCTTAGCAACCAGCTTATAGGCCCTCCTCACAGCATACCTTAACCCAATATCCTCCTTCCACGTGAAAGGATGCCTCAGCCTCACCTTCTGAAGTATGTATTCGTCAGGCAGAACAAGCCTCATCCTTAAAGCTATTCTCGCAAGGTGATTATCCACAGGCACCTCAGAATTTTCTGGGTCGAGGTAGGTGAAGAGTCTCCTCCTAGAAATAAACTTCACGAAGAGATAGGCCTTCTTCTCCACAGGGTCTGAGTAGGCCTTAAACACCCTCATACGCTCAATGAGGCCTTCCCCAACCCATTTCAAACTATTCTCTGAGGAGGCTATGAGGTTCCTCACTCTCCCTCCGTAGAGCCTCAGTAGCTTGAGGCCTAGGTCTCTTAGGAGGACTGCCCTAACCTCAGGATCCCAGATAGTTCTCTCCCTCCCTTCTCTCCCCTTAACCTTCAGCCATTCCCTAACCTCATTCACACCTATCCTAGACATGTGTTCAGGGCTGAAGAAGTCCGGATCCTCCTCAAACTTGCGTGAACCCAGTCTATATAGAAGATCTGCCCCATGATAGAATTCACCATCAACAAACCCCTCGAAGTCCTCGTACCTGCTTGTCCTGTGATCTATAGCCACCATGAAAATGAAGTACCGTAGGACAAGCTCACCATCCGTTCCTTCCGGTGGGTAGTATTTAGGGTCTGTGAATGTGTCCGGCGTGAAGGAAGCTAACGCCTTCCTAAACACTCCCGAGGCCTTAACAGTCCTTCCGTAGTCCACATAGATCGTGAAGTGGTCATGAGTCAATGTTTTCACCTAGGTATGTCCCTTCATACACCTTCACAGGCCTCTCATAAAGCCTGAAGAAGACTAGTTGAGCCACCCTAGCACCAACCTCAATAACGGCTCCATAGGGATTGTATATCGTTAGGAGGCCCTCCCCTCTACCAACATATCCCGGGTCCCATACTGTGCACTTAAGCTCCACACCCGAGCGGAGGAGGCTTGATCTAGGGAAACATAACGCGACCTGGTTCTCAGGCACCTTAACGACCTCATTGAACCTGATCTTGTAAGCCCCAGGCCTTAGAGACCAAGCACCTTCTTCAGGCTTCACCTCCTCAACAAGCGAGATCTCTTTAGTTCTGAAACCTATTCTACTCCCTGAAAGGAAGGTGAAAACCTTCTGAACCGTGAGGTCTATTCCTGCTGGCTGTATCTGCACATTCTCGTCTCGGAGGCCGCTGATGTTGTGTGCAGCGGTATGTCCAGGAATAACCACATTAACACCCACCCTTATCTTAGGAAGAGGCATATTAACTAATAGAGTTCAGTGAGAGATGTTCTTTTGATGGGGACACTAAAATAAAATTATTATTAAAATCTTTAAGTATAAATTGCCAGAAAATGGGTTGTTTAATGTATTTTTTATATCATCACATTAGGGGGTGGGATAGGGGGGATAAATTTTTAAGTAAAAGACCCCCCTTATTTAAAGGGGTGTTGGCAGCATGGCTCAGCTGGAGATAGTGAGGAAACTCAGCGGAACGCGGAGGTATAAGGTCTTCGGCAAGCATATTTACGGTAATCTATACGGCTGCGACTCATCGCTTCTTTCAGATGTTGAATATCTGAAGAAGGTGGTTACGGAAGCTGCTGCGAGGGGTAATATGACGCTCCTAGATGTTAAGACTTGGCGCATCGATCCCGGGGTAAGTATTGTCGGCGTTATTCTTGAATCCCACATAACAATACATACCTGGCCCGAACATTCCTTCGCGACAGTCGATGTTTATTCCTGCGGCGAGCACACTAAGCCCGAAGTCGCCTTCGACTTCATTGTTAAGGCACTTAAGGCCAGGAGGTACGAGTACGAGATCTCTGACAGGTCATATATTGAGTGAGTTCTCGCCCTTATCACATGCTTTGACGGTTTTCTTGATGCTTATGAGTAAAGTATCAGTTGTGGGCGGGGGGCCTGCAGGAAGCCTCATATCTATAATAACCTCTAGGCTGGGTTACTCCACCACACTTTATGAGGAGCATGGGGAGGCAGGCCTTCCAAGACACTGCACAGGCCTCGTAAGCAGTTCTGCGTGGCGGGGCCTGGAATCGTTAACCGGTAAGTTGCCTAGTGATTTAGTGGTGAATGCCTTCACTTGTTACAGGGTTATGAATCTTGATACGGGGAGGGAGCTCTGGTTAAGGTTCAGTGAGAGAGTGCTGCTGGTCGATAGGGTCGCGATGGATAAGGCCCTCATCAAGCTGGCGGGGTCTGAGAGCGTTAAAGTTAATTTCAGGAAGCATGTTGATAATGCATTCACCGAAGGCTCTATTGTTGTGGATGGTGAGAAACACTGTTCAGACCTTATAGTGCTTGCTGAAGGTGCTTCGATGAGGCTTTCAAGAGCGGTAGGGCTCTGCGGCAGGCCGACGTATTTAAGGGGTCTTCAAGCTGTCGCTGAGGTAAAGGAACCGCCTGAGAATCCAGTTATTCTTGTCTCGAGGTCTATAGGTAGGGAGTTCTTCGGTTGGGTGGTTCCTCTCTCCGGGAAAGAGGTGTTAGTAGGCCTCGCCACTGAGGGAAGCCCCTATCACCCCCTGCTCACAATGCTTAGGGTTTCAGTACATGAACTTGTGGGTGAGGCCGCCATTAAACAGTTCTTCGGAGGCCTCATTCCTTTGAATCCTCCCTGCAGACTCGCGGCCGAGAGGCTTATAGGTGTGGGGGATTCTGTGTCCTCCGTTAAGCCGCTTACAGGTGGAGGGATTTACCCTATTGTTAGGCAGGTTGAGGCCCTTAGACAGGCTCTCAATGCTGGCGAGGGTGTTGAGGGCTACGTGGAGAGGAGTAGAAGGCTTCTGAAGATGCTTGAGAGACAGCATAGGTACAGAAAAATACTCCTTGCTTTAGGCGGATATCCTAGGGCCGTCAACATCCTTAACGGTTTTGGAGTTGAGGAAGTTAAGGTAAGGAATTACGATAACTTCGATGTTGACTTAATTGACTTACTTACCTAAAGTTTCCAGGTACTTCCTAAGTGTCTCCACGTTCCATTCTCTTGTACTTCTCCTCCGGAAGTCTATAGGTATCCCCAGCTTCTTCGCTTCCTGAACAGTTATTCCAGCCTCCTTCAGCTCGTTAAGGCTGAAGCCTCTTCCCCTCCTAAGGTTTTCCTCAACACCTCTCTCCTTTATCAGGCGCGGGCTCCTCACTAAGGCCTCCACCATCACCACCCACCGTATCAAGGAAACAATTATTTGCTTAAATACTTCACTGAGGTTCGGAGTGTTCCGGGGGATTAAGTCTGCGTAAATGCGACGTCTGCGGCAGGGAGGCGGTGGTTTATCAGAGGCATACTGGGAGGGCGCTGTGCAGGGAATGTTTCATTAGAGACGTTCTGGAGAGGGTTAAGGCTGAGGTAGCTTCCCATAAGATGTTTTCTCCTGCTAACAGGCTCATGCTTGCCCTTTCAGGAGGTAAGGACAGCTTCGTCCTCCTCGACGTCATGCTGCAGTTTCACGACCTCTCTAGGATGGGGATAGTTACCATAATCGAGGGTATTCCGGGATATAATAGGGAGGAGGACATCCAGTGGATTAAGGATATGGCCAGGGATTTCGGGATCGATCACTTCATAACCTCTATTAAGGAATACGTAGGTCATTCCCTTCAGGAGCTTGTCGAGATGGCGGATGAGAAGGGGCTTAATGTCAGCCCATGCACCTTCTGCGGAGTCATCAGGAGGAGGATAATTAATGAGTATGCTAGGGAGCTGGGTTTCGACAGGGTGCTGACGGCGCATAACCTTGATGATGAGGTGCAGACGGCCCTGATGAATATGCTTAGGGGAGATATTTTCAGGCTTGTTCAGTCACACCCTTCAGGACCTACGCTCAGCAGGCTGTTCGTTAGGAAGGTTAAGCCTCTTAGGAAGATTTACGAGGAGGAGATCACATCCTACGCATACCTTAAGGGATTCATGTTTCAGCAGACTGAATGTCCCTACATAAGGTTCAGGCCCACCCTCAGAGCTAGGCTGAGGGAGCATCTCTTCAGGCTTGAGAGGGATTCCCCCGGCTCGATGCTGAGGTTCCTCAATAAGGTTGACCGCGTAATTAATGAGTTCATTGAGGAATATACTGAGTTCCCTGAGCTGCCGAGGTGTGTCAGGTGCGGTGAACCCACAGCCTTCGGAAGGAAGTACTGCATACTTTGCGAGCTGCTCATGAAGCTGGGTCTTGACGTGGTTCCGAGAGTGAGGATCTTCTAGGTGTTAGGAGGTTAAGTGTTTTAGCTCCTCATCCCTAACATACTTGGTGTATTTATGAATCCTGTCCACATTAAGCTTAAGGAAGGTGGAAGAATAGCGGAACGCGTTATCGTTGCTGGAGACCCTGCAAGGGTTAAGCAGATAAGTGAGCTTCTCGAGGACGCTAAACTAGTTAATGATAATAGGGGTTTACTGGCCTACACAGGGAAGTATAGGGGGGTGGATGTTTCTATAGTTACCCACGGGATGGGTGTTCCTTCAGTCCTGATAGTGCTTGAGGAGCTGGTGATGCTGGGCGCTAAAGCCGTGGTTAGGGTGGGTTCCTGCGGAGCGATGTATGAAGGGGCCAGAATAGGCGACATAATAATCGCTACAGGATGCAGCTACTACCCCGGAGGTGCCTACTACCAGTATCAGAGGGAGGTTGTGTGCGGTCCCTCATCCCCTGACTTCGAGCTAACCCTAAACCTTTACGAGGCATCTAAGCAGCTGGGCGTCTCCCCTAAGCTAGGGCCTGTGCTCTCAAGCGACGCCTTCTACGCTGAGGACCCGGACTTCGCCAAGAAGTGGATGGGTAGGGGAGTTATTGCTGTGGAGATGGAGTGTGCAGCCCTATTCAACGTAGCGTTAATGAGGGACATTAAGGCGGCAGCTATCCTCATGGTCAGCGACTCCCTCCTGGAAGACATAGGTTTCGCCGGGGCGGAGGAGCTGAGGGAGCATGCGGATAAGGCGGCCCGCATAGCTCTCGAGGCCTTAACACGTACGGAGGTTAGTAGCTGAAAGTATTAGTTTCATATTGCTTAAACTTAATGCTTTTTTGAGCGGAAGAATTATTACGTATTACTCCCTAAATATATAATTAGGTAAGCTGAAAATATGCGGGAGATTCATGAGTTAATTGAAAGTGAAATTTCGAGGCCTTCCGTGTTTATTGATGAGTCAGTGCTGTACCCAGAATACGTTCCTGTGAGGATACGTCACCGCGACGCCCAGTTCACGCAGCTCGCGAGAATATTTAAGCCAATACTCCTTAAGCCTGGGTCCCTCAGCGTTAAGGCCCTCCTCGTAGGTCCTGTAGGGACAGGGAAGACAGTCACTGCAGTGACTTTCGGCAGGGCGATAACGGATTCTGCGGAGAGGAAGGGGCTGCACCTAAAGTACGCCCACATAAACTGCTCGCGCTCAAACAACACTGCAAGCATATTCAGGGATCTGAAGAACCAGTTGGGCCTCCCGATTCCTGACCGGGGGCTTTCCGCGCATGAGATGATTTCAGGAATCCTCAAAATACTTGAGCGTGAAGACCTGTACGTGCTGGTAACGCTGGACGAGTTCGACTACTTCATCAGGTCTTCAAGCAGTGAGGACAGGTACCTTATCCTCAGACTCTACGACGTCTTTAAGGAGGAGGTTAAGAGGATGAGTTTCCTCTTCGTCGCGAGAGGTTCCCCAGCCTACATATGGCCGAAGCTAGACAGCTTCACGGGAAGCTACCTCATGAAGAACCTGATCACATTCAACCCCTACACGGCTGAGGAGATCTTCGACATACTTAACGATAGAGTAGAGCTTGCCTTCTATCCCGGGGTAGTCGGTGAGGAAGTTATTGACTATATATCCAACCTGACGGGGCATGATACTGGGGGAGATGGGAACGCTAGGAAGGCGCTCGCAATACTTCATGCGGCCGGGAAGCTCGCAGATAAGGAAATGATGGAGGGTAAGGCGGATAGGGTCACTCTGGATCATGTGAGGGCCGTAGTTGTTCAGGAGTACCCGGCCCTCATAAACCTGCTCGACACGCTCCACTACCTCCCGCTCCACGAGCTGCTAGTGCTTAAGGCAATAGTTATGGCCCTCAACGTGTCCGGCATGGACTATGTCCCGATAGGTGAAGTCGAGGACGTGTATAGGAGGCTTGCACTGGATCTGGGCGAGCAGCCGCGCGGCCACACCAAGGTCTACATGTTTGTTAATGACCTGAGGAGGAGGGGAATAATACTTACCAAAACAAGTATGAAGGGACGTAAGGGGAGGAGCACCTACATAGGCTTCGGAGCCGTCCCTCTCCACGTATTCCTGCAGAAGATAGATCAGGTGATTCAGGGTAAGAGGATGATTTAGGTATGAGTTCAGGAAGGAGCTTCGCGGAGGAGGTCTTCTCCAGCCGGGGAAGGGTTAAGGTGCTTAAGGCACTCATGGATAGCGGCGAACTCAACATAACTCAACTCATAAGGAACACGGGGCTTAACTACCGCTCCGTTATGAAGCACCTGAAGTTCCTTATGGAGGCCGACCTAATAGAGGAGCTTAGGCTTGGGAGGGTAAGGATATACAGACCTAAGTGGGTGAATCCCAAGGTCCGTGTAATAGAGGAAATGCTGAAGGATCTGGAGTAGCTACTTCTTGAAGAAGGATTCGAGTCCTGCGCCGGGCTTCCTCCTTCTCCTTGAGGTCTTCCGACGCTTAGCAGATTTCTCTTCTCCACCCTCTGCAGCGGCCTCCTCCCTACGCAGCACCTCCTTAAGCTCCTCCCTCAGCTTCCTAGCTATACTGATTATCTGGGAAGCGTTCTCGGGGGAGAGGTACTTAATCATCTCGTCGGTGAGGTTAAGCCCTACAGATATTCTGGCAGCGGCCTCAGGATTCTTACTGAATAATATCTTGAGGTAGGGAAGCACATCGTTCTTCACTTTCCTCTTCGATGCATGTATGTGCTGACCTATTAGGGCAGCTATGTTTTCCCTCATATGCCTCGCCTCCTTCGTCCTCGACATCATGAGAATTCTTTGAGGAAACCTGTATTTCGTCCACCTATACTTCGCCTTAATATCGTTCTTTATGGCTAGGGAGACCCCAGCAGTCATGAGTTCAATAGCGTATGGTAGGAGGTCCCACGACCCTGACTTAACTATCCTGCCGAAGATTACGTCGGCCTTCGACAGAGATTCATACGCCCTCCATAAGTCCTCAGGATCCTTAATCTGTATAGGGAGGTTCTCATTTATCCACTGCTTCAGATCGTCCGGGCTGAGGTCCGTCTGGGATGCTGCCTGCCTCGCCTGCCATGCGTAGCGGGAGATGAATATCTTCCTAACAACGTCGAAGGGGGCGTAAACCCTGTCCCGTGGCCTCAGAAGTGCCTTAGCTAGCTGCAGAGTAACTCTCCCGAAGCCCTCCGCAACTGCCTCCAAGTCATTTATCGCTGACCTCAGATCCCCTGAAGCCTTCTCAGCTATATAGTTTATCGCATCCTCATCGCACTGAACCCCCTCAAGCTCACATATCCTCCTCATAACCTTCTTAACATCGGTCTTCGTAAGCCTCCTGAACCCCACCATCAGAACTGCGTCTCTTAAGGGACGAAGCTGCTGGCTCCAAGGGTCGTTGGCTGTCAGCACTATAGGGTTCCTCGTGTTGTTAACGAGGTCGAGGATTGCGCGGATAGCTCCCTCATCAGCCCTCGCAGATAAGCCATCCACCTCGTCCAAGAGGATTATTTTTCCCTTCGAGAAGAGACCTCTCTGGGCCGCAGCCACCTTAGCTATCCTCTCAATATCGCTCGCTCTCCTGTAGTCGCTGGCATTCATCTCCACGAGCTCAAGGCCGTATTCGTGGGCCATAGCCTCCACGAGAGAGGTCTTCCCGCTGCCGGGAGGGCCGTGGAAGAGGGCGGCCTTCTTGAAGGGTTTGCCGGCTAGCCAGGCCTTAATCCACTTAACTGCTACTGCCTTCGCCTCCTGCTGATTAACTACCTCATCAACCCTTCTAGGTCGATACTTAATTACCCAGGGGAGGCGAGGCATCTAAACTCACTTCTTACCTTTCAGGGAGTTCCCCACGAGAGATATTCTTGCGAGGAGTGTGTTGAGCTGTATCTCGTCGTCCGCACCCTCCACAATCCTGAACTGTATCTCCCCGATGTAGTCAGCCAGCTCTATCCTGACGGCCTCCGGAATATCGATCTCTGTGCTGAAGATTTCTCTATGGATCTGCTTAACTATATCCGTCCCTGAGAGCCCGTAGGTCGTCATCAACCCTCTCAACATGTCTCTAGCCTTCATGAAGTCGCCCCTAAGCGCAACAGCAATCATCTCCCTAACCTCCTTCGGGTGCGCAAGTCCCACAACCTTATACACGTTGGAGACCGTCACCTCCCCAAGTGCTGACGCTGTCTGTAGAATGTTTATGGACTTCCTCATATCACCCCCAGAAATATCATATATCGCCTCCAGAGCGTCCTCCCTGCACTTAATCCCTTCCTGGCCACATATCCATGAAAGCCTCGAAATAACGTCCTCCTTCTTCAGCGGGGTGAATCTGAAGACAGCGCATCTGGACTGTATAGGCTCTATTATCTTGCTTGGATAGTTAGCTATCAGGATGAACCTAGTTACCGTGACGTACATCTCCATAAGCCTTCTAAGGGCCTGCTGGGCGTCTGCAGTCATGTTATCCGCCTCGTCAAGCAGAATAACCTTGAACGGTATGTTCGCAGGAAGCTTGCTTCTGGCGAACTCCTTAACCTTCGTCCTTATAACATCTATGCCTCGTTCATCTGAATTATGCAGGAGAATAGGTATAGTTCCTGCGAAGAACATTTCATTACCAGGGACGCTAACGTCATATACGTAGTCATTATACTCAACAAACTCAATCCTAACTATCTTTAATGTATGGATATCTCCCTTAGAAAGCCTCTTCAGAGTTTCGTATGTTTTTCTCTCCTCGACATTAAGTGACTCAACATCGATCATGGAAAGGACTTCATCAATCTTCCTCTTGCTCACCCTTCTTTTGCCTTCATAGAGCGGGTGGCGAAGTATGTAACGCCAGTTACCCTTTATTTTGCCAGAGAGTTTCTCAATAAGCTTGATCACTACTTCAGCATCCACTAGGTCGGACTTCTTCCATTTCATGCCTCCTTTCCATATCAGTCTAGCCTCCTCGCGGAAGATACTGGTTTCAACACCGGAAACCCTCCCAAGCCATGTTACATCAACTAGCATGTCTTCTGAAACAGAGCTAATTCTAACCACGTTATTCCATTTACCTGAGCCGTCCCCATCAGATAATCCTTTAAGGAAAGCAATCCTTTCCGTCAGAGGGAACTCAAATATGAAGTCAGGTATCCTCTTATTTCTAGCGACTTCTCTATCTCCTTGATAGAAGTTTTCTTTGAAGAATCGTGCAAGCTGTGTGCTCCCTATCCTTACCTGAGTGGCTGTGAGTCTCGATCGGTCGAAGCCTGAAGCTGTTTTGTTTTCGTAGTGGGATAAGCCTAATGATTGAGCGAACTCGTGTACTTCCTTAATTTGTTGAGTCTCCGGATTCCCGAATGTGAATATTACTTGCCCAGAGGTTCCTGCTCTGAAGCCTACAGCACCCTCAGCAGCGAATAAACCAAAAACATGTGAGGTGTTCTCATCCACAGGGATTTTGGTTAGGTAACGGACCCTTTTACTCTTCTTCACTGGATAGTGAAGCAACGGTATGTTATCCATGGAGCCAGGTAATTTGGTTACGAAACTCAGTAGGAAGTTACCTTCCTTAAGCTGGCTTGCTTTAATGCTTTCAAGGCCGTTCTCAGTTAGGACCATTACGGAATGGTTTCCTGTAAGTTCAATTACTCCTCCTCCCTCAACATGAACTCGAAGAATCGCTGGAACTTTATGCCGGATTATTCTACTTACCTTACCCCACTTGACTTTGTAGTTCTTATCTACCGTGAGGACCTCTAGGTCGTTCACATCCTCAATCAGTGTTTCCTCAGTTTTGTCGCCGAAGTATATCTGGTCGAGTTCCGCAAATGTGGTTCTTCTCACTCTACCCTTAATCTTTACCAGTAGTGGTGTGTTTTTAGATACTGAAGCATTCGTTTCAAGCATATACATTCTGTAGTCCTCGCCGTAGAGGTCGTGGGCGAGGGCGTGGGCCGCCGTAGTTTTTCCTGTGCCGGGAGGGCCTGCGAAGAGGAGGTGTGGCATGTTTCTTTCTTTAACGAAGAGTTTCAGTCTCTGAACTATCTCCTCCTGATTCACTATCTCGTCAAGGATTTTAGGTCGATACTTCTCCGCCCATAAGAGTTCAGAAAGCACTTTTCTGCTTGAAGCAGTCGCCATACATTCACCAAATAATGTGTGTTTATGAACTGAAAAAGGTTCCTAAATCAGCTATCTCTTAGGCTCCCCGAGTCTCTCAATAACTGAGGCGTGGAGAGTGTTGCCATCAACCCTCATAACTCTGACCCTAACTTTCTCTCCAGGAACCGCCCGAGGAACAATGACTTTATACCCCTTCCTATAGCCTATGCCTTTAGCATCCTTATCCATGTCTTGCACAGTAATAACGAACTCGTCCCCTACCTCAGGGGTCCTGTTCCTGTTCTGCTTCCTGTTGCTGTTGTAGATGCTGTAACGCTGTACGTCGATGCTGTAGGGGTTAGAATACTTTTTGTATCGAGTCATGCATTCCGCACCCTATACATATAAGTTAACATATCTCATCACTTCACAGTGACTAGTGAATTAAAAAGGGTTGCGTACTTAATGCCCAGAAGAGATAGTTTATGGGTGGTTGGATGAGCACATTCCTAATTCATGCTGACTCATCAGGCATCCGAGTAAGTGAGTACGACAAGTCGGGGCGGCTTGTGTGCGAGGAAGAACCTGCTGAACCTGCTGTAGAGCTCGCTAAGTTGGCAAGGATCAGGATAAGTAAGTACTTTTTCGGTGAAGGCGTACTAATAGTTGCTGAGAGTGAGTAGTTTGGAGGCTGTGAAGGTCAGGGAGGAGAACACGAAGAGTAGGACAGGTAAGCATAAGAGAAGATGCTTATTCTACGTGATAGATAAGTCCTGCAGCGAGGTTGCTCCTGAGATTCTTGGGAAGGAGCCTGTTAAGGGCCTCTACGTGGAGGGGGAGGCCCACATAGTTAGGGTGAGGGCCCCTCCGGAAGCATTCATAGTTTCGCTGGATTTCAGGGTCAATAACAGAGGCATGATTAGGGGCGATATAGTGATATATGACTCGCAGGGGGGTGCTGTGGCTAGGGCTGTGTACAGGAAGCTTAAGGTGAGGGTGGTTGAGACCGTTAGTCCGGAGGTTCTAACGCTTCTTAAATGTGTTTTCAGGAAGCTTAAGCTCCCGGTGAAGAGGTATGGCATCATCAGAGGCGCAGTTAAGGGCTAGGCTATATGAAGCCTTCAGCAGGCTGGGTTTCTTCATCTTCACTAGAGGGGAGCAGTCACAGATAAATAAGCTTCTGAGAGACCTCAACATACATAGGTATGTTCGGGTGAGGTCCCTCGGGCACGGAACCCCCTACATGATTGCCGAGATTGATTACAGGTCATTCGCTATGGAGTGCAGGAACAGCTGCATGAAGGACCACATACTTGACAGGAAGTGCTACGCCCTATGTAAGGAGGCTAAGGAGCACGAGATCCTTAAGGAGATACTCATAAAGCTTGAGAACAGGGGTGGGGAGGTGTAATGAATGGGGTTCAAGCAGGTCATACTTATCAGGACCGATATAGCTATGAGTAAAGGTAAGCTGGCTGTGCAGGTAGCGCATGCTTCAGTGACTGCAGCATTCAACGCCTTCCGCAGCAGGAGGGAGTGGTTCGATGGATGGATGGATGAAGGCCAGAAGAAGACCGTCCTGAAGGGAGGGGGAGAGAAAGACCTCATAAACTACTACCAGAAAGCGGCGTATGAAGGACTACCTGCCTCACTGATAAGGGACGCTGGAAGGACAGAGCTGGAACCCGGAACACTTACGGCTGTCGCGATAGGTCCGGCACCGGAGGAACTCATCGATAAGCTGACGGGCCACCTCAAACTTCTTTAGGTGTTGATAAATGATTGAAGAATCAAGACACTGGCTCGATATCGAGGTAGGTATGAAGGTTTATGGAAGACCCGACGCTTACCTCGGGGAAAGCGTTAAGGTGGAGCTATCTCCAACGAACTTCATGGTTTTCGAGGTTGGGCGTGAGGGGGAGGTTGCATCACCCCTAGATCAGGAAACCTCCGAAATAGTCTGCAAGGGGAGGGAGTATCTGGAGTACGTGATGTGTAAGATTGAGATGCCCACCATCGATGCCGTCAGGGGTGTTGAGAAGGCGCTCACGGTTAAGGTAAACTTCGCAGGTTTGAAGGACACGAACGCATTCACCTGCCAATTCATCACAATGAGATGCTCCCCTGGAAGAAGATTCAGAACCTTCTACATGCTTCACGATGGCAGGGTTAGGCTATACTACAGAAGCAGGACAGTAACTCCCCTAAGGAGAGGCGATCTGGAGGGAAACCTGTTCGAGGTATTCATTGAAATAGGTAGTGAGGCTGACGCTGCTAGGGTCAGAGACGTGGTGGAAGAGGTGCTTCCTAAGAAGCCCTTCCCCAACTTCTACGGCTACCAGAGATTCGGGGTGAGGAGACCAACCACCCATAAGATCGGGAGATATGTCATTGAGGGAAAATGGAGCGAGGCAGTGAACATGATTATCGGACACCCCCTAGACACGGAACCCTCTAACGTTAAGGAAGCGAGGAAACTTTATGATGAAGGCAGGTGGAGAGATTCCCTCAGAAAGTTCCCTAAGGGGATGTGGATAGAGAGGAAGGTGCTCAGCGAGCTGGTTAAGGGGACACCCCCAAGGAAGGCGTTAATGTCTCTCGGCCCTCAACTCCTACGCCTATATGCAGAGGCTTTCCAGGCCTACCTATTCAACATCTCCCTAAGCGACGCGTTAATTACGGAAGGCAGCGTTGAGAAACTTATGAGTAAGTGTGAAGTATTCCCGCTTCCCTACCCCGGCCTAGGTAAGGATCCATGCTCAGCACACATCCTTAAGGCTGTGAGGGAATTCGGGATCTCTGAAGATGCTCCTGGAGCCCGATACTTGAGGAGAGGGGTAAGGGACGTTTACTTCATGGTGGAGGCTCCCAAATTCTTTCAAGGTGAGGGAGGCAGGCCATCAGTAAGGTTCAAGCTGAAACCGTCCGTTTATGCCACAGTAATGCTTAGGGAGCTTGTGAGAACTAACCTCACAATGTAGAAACGTTTCTAAGGAAATGCCTTAACGCTCAGTCCTTATTCTCACATTCATCCCGGTAATTTTTGAGAGTATTTCCTCGATCTGATGAAGGTTC
>CAZFVC010000012.1:11164-24623 GCA_964522175.1 uncultured Desulfurococcaceae archaeon | reverse complement strand
TAAAGAAGGCTTCAGTACCTGAAAAGGGTTGATTGCTGCGATAAGTAAGGGTCAATCTCCTCCGCCCTCATCACCAATCTTCGGAAGAGCTTAATGATTTCATCCCTATCCAGCCTTCCGAAACCGTTCAGCTTCAGGTTAAGTTCCACCAGAGAACCATACTCCTCCTCATCGATAATGAGCAGATCTTTCGCAATAGCCCCTAAGGACGCTAAGTCTGTGTAGGAAGGGTATCCATAGCCTTTGAGAAGTATTAGGGAACGCAACAAATGAATGAAGGCATATTTAGAATACCTCCTAAGATCTTCATCTTTCCCAACGGCTTTATTGAAGTAATCTATAGCCTGATTAAAGTGGCGTAAGGCGTCTCCGTAAGAAGACTTTCTTGATGTGTTAATCAACACCACCAAAAAACTAGATCTCTATGTTTGCATGCCTCTTCTTCAAATCCTCCTCAGTCTTCCCGAGCCTGCTCATCAGCTCCGAAACTATCGAGTCAAGAAGCACCATCATGGTTATCTCGAACAGCGTCCCCAGAGGCGCCATAGGTTCGTAAATCCCGACAAGCTGCCTAACGTTATAGTCATCCTCGGCACTTATCTTAGTCCTCCCAGGCACCTGAATAATTAAGTCAGAGATCTTCCCCAGAGGAGAGTTCGGGTAGGTAGTGAACGACACCACCTTAGCCCCCACAGACTTAGCAACTTCAGAGGCCGTAACCACAAGCTTCGTCCTCCCGGAACCCGATATAGCGATAACCATATCACCAGAATTCAGAGCTGGAACTATAGTATCCCCCAATACATACACATTGAACCCCATATGCATCAAACGCATAGCGAAAGCCTTCCCAACAAGCCCAGAACGCCCAGCACCAATTATTAAAACCTTACGCCCAGACTCATACACATCAGTCAACGCATCTGCAAACGCCTGAATCTCAGAATCCCTGACATAATCAAGCGCATTAGTGATGAACTTAGTGATGGTCGCGTACGACTCTTTGAATACTTTCACTCATTCCCTAGTTAACCTCAGCAAAAGGGAGGAAATAAGCTTTAACATCAGCAACAACTACATTACCCAAAACATAAAGTAATATTCGATGATGAGGGAGGTGATCTCTGACTCCACACTTGATGAGGGATCACTTCAAAGGGGTAAATCACCAATACCCCTCCCTCTGAGCTTAAGGACCTCCTCCTGAACCTGCTCTCCAAGGAGGAACTGAAATCGAAGTACCGCGTCCTAACCAAGGTAGTGCACGACATAGCCACAGCAGAGAGCTAGCATTGGGGGCTTCTGTGTATAGATATCTCACGTGGGTAACAAATTTCTGGGCTTAGATACATTAACTATTCAGGTAGGGGAAAACTTATGGGATGTGATATTCATGAAGAGATGGCTCCAGCTATATCTATGAGTGCTTGGGATCTGTTCGTCGATGGTGTCACGGTAGTCTGGCTCGTTGTGTTTGTTGTAGGGCTTGCTTTCGAGGAGTGGAGCAGTTTCTGTGACACCATTAATCTTCTCCTCCTGCCCGTCTTCATAGCCGATCTCGGGGTTAGGTACTGGAGGGTTCGCGACCTCAGGGAGTTCTTAACTAAGCACTGGTTCGACATAGTCATTGTTATTCCTTACTTCAGGTTCTTAAGGCTCTTAAAGATAGCGAGAATTATGAAGCTCATCAAGATAAGCAAAACCGTTAAAGCCTCTCGGGCCTCAAGTACTAATCCTCTCTTTACTTTCGCAAAGGTTGAGAAGCTCTATAAGGCATATAGAAAACTTAGGCGCCTCCTAAGACACTTGTGAAAGAGTTTTCTTATCGGTTAATATTTAATCCTAATTAGAAATTGTTTTGAAGGGTGCCTTTCAGTAGTCGAGGTGATCTCGGAAAGGTGAAGATTTCATGACTCTCTCTGAGCGCAATATAATTCTTTGTCTTCTCGAAATCTTAAGCAGGAACGAGAAATGTGTTCCTGAGGACAGCCCTGAAGCTTTCGAGCTCGAAAGCTTCAACGGTTTCTTCAGGGCTGGGAATCTTGTGTGTATGGAGTCCTTGGTGCCTCTAGCTCTTAGAGGTATTGAGCTGGGTGCCACTCCCTACACGGTTTCAAAGTTTCTTGATTGGAAGGATTTCGAGTCTTTGGTCACTCGCTACCTTGCCCTTAGTAGTTGGGAAGCTATACATAGCTTACGCCTGAAGAGTAGGAGATTCGAGCTGGATGTTGTCGGTGTTAATCCTGTGTCGAGGATTGGGATAGTTATTGACTGCAAGCACTGGTCGCCTGGGTACTATAAGAAAACTAAGTTGAAGAATACGGCTTTGCAGCATAGGTCTAAGGTCGAGCTGCTTCGTGATGAGTTCACTTTTCACATAGCTAAATACCCTGTCCTTAAGAAGTGTGTGAGCCTGGTGCCTGCAGTTGTAACATTAACTGAAAGTGTGAAGGGGTTTTATGAAGGATCTTTTATAGTGCCTATCCAAACCTTTAGGGACTTCCTGAACAATTTAGATATATATATTGATGAGGTTGGAAGTAATTCTTACGTGAAGATTGTTGGGAGTCACTGAATTCTATCCCGCCCCGCTTGTTGTGGTTGTGTTGGTGGGTGTTTGAGTAGTCGTTGTGGTTGGAGGAGTTGTCCTTGTGGGGGTTGTTGTTAAGGGCGTGGTTGTGAGTGTGGGTGCCGGGGTAGTTGTGGTTGTGAGTGTTGCCTTATATTGTTGATATCCCATGTAGCCGAGGATTAGGGCGATTACCATGATGGCTATTAGCAGTGAAGCCCCGATAATTCCTTTCTCATCCCTACTCTGTTTCCTAGGCATTTTCCAGACCAAGTAGGTTACTTAGAATGGATTATAAATTTAAGTTAAGTCAAGAAGTCCAGAGATTTATTAGTGGATAATAGTTTCTTTCGTGGGCTTGCAGAGTGCTGGAAGGACCTTACGCAATACTGCTGGGGATAGTGGTTGCCGAGTTAATTGTTTTCTTTGCTATTGCTTCAAGGAAGGACATTATGGAGAGGCTTCAGGAAAGGGGAGTGACGCTCTCTCCCTTCATCTTTCTTTTCGATGTTGGCAGGGTTCCGAGAATGAGGAAACTTACTGAGAAGCCCTTAACAAGGAAAATAATGCTGGTTGCAGGAATCATTAACCTAGTGTTTCTTATCGCTCTATTCTATTGGCAGGTTCTTCCATCTCTTGTAAATATAATTAAGTCAATGATTTGGGGTGTTGGTGAACCTTCCTCTCCCTTCGTTCCGGTGATTCCTGGGCTCACTATAAACATCAGTTCCTTCATCTACATTCTCCTCGCCTTATCTATAGCTATAGCTATGCACGAGTTGTTTCACGCGATCGCCGCTTACGCTGTAGGGTGGAAGGTTGAGGCTTGGGGCGTCGGATTGTTCCTAATATTTCCCGTTGCATATGTTAAGCCGAGTGAGGAGGACTTCAGTAAATCATCTCTAAAATCTAAGGCCACAGTCTTATCGGCCGGTGTTCTAGCTAACACACTCCTATTCCTAATAGTTCTACCGCTGCTCTCCATGGCTAGTGCTCAAGTAGTTACGGTACCCACAATCATTGGTTTAACTGGTCCCGACACGCCGGCAGGTATTGCAGGTATTGAACCTCCATCTGTAATCCTAAGTATTAACGGGACTAGGATTACTTCTGTAGCGGATCTTCAGGAGTTCTTGTGGCCGTTGATGAATAGGACAGTAACTCTCGAATTCAATCTGTCTAAGGGTGTCTGGGTAGGTGAACTCATTAACTACTCTGTCACTGACTCCGAGATATATGTAGTTAAGAAGAATGCAGGAGAACTGATAGGAATATATATAGCTGACACACCCACCGTTAATACAAGCATGAGCACTATCTACTCTGTAAGGTTCCTCTACTGGATGCAGGTCGTGAACTTCTCTTTAGGCATAATTAATGCAGCCCCTCTCTACATATCTGATGGTGGTAGGCTTCTTTCGGAGTCTCTGAAAGGTAAAGTCCACCCAGCCATAAATCACATTATTCAAGGCGGAACCGTGCTGGCTATAGGTATCCTCTTGGTGGTCGGGCTAATGTCGTTCGTGTAGCTCTAAGGAAACCATCCACCTATCCTAGAGAGCTTACTGAGGAGGTTCCTCATTATGGTTATCCTGCATAGGTCTTCTAAAGCCTCTACCGAGTCGAGGGCTATGGAAAGGTTCTTGGCACCCGCAACAACCCCATGATTGAGTAGGACAGCGACCTTACATGACTTTAGGGCTTCCGCAACAGATCTAGCAAGCTCAATCGAGCCCGCTGGAAGGAAAGGAACCAGCGAAATACATTCCCCTATAGTGTAGGCCTCAACGAATTCCTTGGGGTTCACTTCAAGGCCGCTCATATATAGGGCTAAAGTGTAGGGGTTGTGGGTGTGGAGTACAGCATTAACCTCCGGGTTATTGAGGTAGATCTCTCTATGCATTCTCCACTCCATTGAAGCTTTCTTACCGCTGAGTGATAGCTCAGGACCTAAATCGAAAGGCACGTAAACCATGTCCTCCGGGCGGAGCTGATTCTTCGGAACCTGTGAAGGAGTTATATAGAACCCGTCTCCCCACCTAATGCTCGCATTGCCTCCCAACAGATTAACTAAGCCTTTGTCGTGCGCAATACGCATCACTTCACCGAGTCTTCTAAGCATCTCTCCAAGACGTTCTTCATCCATGAAGCCACACCTAACACTTCAATGTTTCCCTGAGAAAATAATTAATTTCTTGGCGGTGCGGACCCCCGACCATCGGCGCTCACCAGCCGTGCCGCACCCCCAGGCCGTCCTCCTCCCGGAGACCTGTGAACGCCGGCGTCAGGGGTTAGGTTGCTCCCTTCCGGGCCTGGCCAGGTTCCCCCTGCAAAGGCGGTACACGCCTTCCCTCCGGAAGGCGCCCCGCCACCGCCGGCCCCACAGGGCGGGATTCACCGCTAGCTCTGGGACGGCACGGAGGTTCGCAACCGGTGGTCAGGGTTACTGGCCCCGCTTTACGCCTTCGGCGAGGGGAGGCGGCGACCCTCCCAGCCCTACCCGCACCGAGAAAACATTGGATGAAGAGCTAATAACTATTCTATGGAAACTACTCCTTTGAGAGAAGTATTTGGGCGACCCCGTTACGTACCTTAACTGTGTAGCCCTCTGACTTGACTTTCGTGGGCAATACAATATGTTTCCTAACTTTTCTGCCCCGATATTTCAGCGATATTTCAACGCTGTGGGGGCTGATCTTCTCGATAACCACATCGTCTTTCCCAGAGCCGCTTGCCTCGATAACGATCTTAACTTTCCGGTCGCATTCCCTTACATCCAGCATGGGTTCAGTGATGTTGTATCTATAGCTCTTAACCTCTTCCCAGTCATCTCTCTTCTTCCAGTCCATTGAATCACCTAGATTCTCCCACTCCGTGAAGTCGTCATCCTTCCTCCGTTTACTTACCATCGTTTCCCCACGCTCTAACCGTTATATCCAGTATAAACCTTTACTTTCATTTAGGGGTCTCTCCGAAATACGAAGGTGATACGCAGGTATTTAAGGGGAATCACGGTTCTGATGGTTGAGGGGTAATTCCTTAACATGAATACTTTCAGCTTTCGTGATGTAGTATACGCTTAATTACCAGCTTGTAATCCTTGATTGGTGAGGATGATGCTTATTGATTCTTTAAGGGAGGCTGCACTTAAGGCAGCTACATACCTCACTGAGGAGAGAAGGTCTTCCAAAGTGCTAGGACGGGGATCCTTCGGTGATGTTACGAAGGCATTCGATAAGGAATCTGAGGAGATAGTTATTGAGACTCTTCGCCAGGAGTTAGGTGAGGACATTCTAATAGTGAGCGAGGAGGTAGGTATTCTGAAACTCAGCCCCACTCCTAAATGGGTGGTGATAATGGATCCTGTGGACGGCAGCACGAACTATGACTCAGACATTCCATGGGTTTCGGTAGCTGTGGCTGCGGGTCGTTACAGTGAAAGCGGAGTTAGGGTTAAGGATATTGAAGCAGCGGTTGTTGCTGACGTTTTCAGGTCGCGGATATATGAGTTCTCTGTTGAGGGCGGAGTGAAAGTGAATGGCGAGAGCGTTACTAGGAGAACACCTCCAGCTAAGGTATTACTCGGGTATTTCGAGGTGCCTGAAGCTTACCAGCCCATCCCCAGATACTGGGTTTTGAGAGGTGGACGTGCCGCTTTAAGGTCTCTGGGAAGCGCAGCCCTCGACATTGTTTACGTTGGTTTAGGACGTGCTGAGGGTTTTATGGACGCTCGGGCTAAGCTGAGGAATGTTGATGTAGCTGCCTCGCTGGCTATAGCAACTCGTCTTGGAGCCTATGCGACAAGGTGTGATGGGGAGAGCGCGTTAAACATTTGGATAGATAGGCTGGAGAGGGTGGAGTGCATACTGGTGGGATATAATAAGGATGTGTGGAGAAATCTCTATAACGCCCTCAAATCTTCCTGAGGTTTAACTTATCGAGGGCTTCCTCGAAGCTTTCTTCAGGGTGAAGAATATAGGTTAGGAAAACTCCTGTGCGGCCGTGTTCATCCCTCCTACTAAGGACCTTAACCCTCTCCTTCACGGTTTCAATGGATATCCCGATGACTTTAGCAACATAGTTTTCATACCCTATAACGGGAAACTCCTTATGTCCCTCCTCCGTCGGTAGGATTAGTATAAGGTTCTTATTCACTCCAGGTCTCCGGACCCCATTAACAAGTTCCTCATAGGTAACGAGTCCGCCGAATTTGTAGAATTCCCACTCCCTTAAGGATAGGTAATCTAAAGGGAATGAAAGCGTGGCTTTCCCCTCAATGTCGAGCTCTATGTATCCCTTAGGGCTCATTGAAGGAGTAGCCTTAACTATGTACCTGTTGGTTGGGACAACCCCTTCCCTCTGTAGGCAGGTTTCTAACAAATACGGCTGAATCGTGTAAGGAATGAATACGTCAACATCGCTTTTATGATTCACATCCCCCCTCGCTACCGACCCGTAAGTAACTGAATCGATTCTACAGTTCCTCAACCGTGACATAATGTCTTCAGCGATCTTCCTAAGTTTCTTTAGGAGCTTCCATTGCTCATCGCTGTATATTATTTCCCTACTCTCCGGGTTCTTCACTACTTTGTGCTTAGGGGGTCTCACTCTCACCTCCTCCTAAATAGTGCGTAGAAGAAACCTATTGTTTCATGTTTGTGAGGCCATGCCCTCATGGTTCCTTCAAGAAATCCAGGATCATAAGGCCCTCTAAGAGGAATTAATTCCACCTTACTTGATTCGTGATTAAGCAGCCTCTCAACCACATCCTCGTCCTCCTCTCTAAGCATTGAGCAGGTTGAGTACAGCATAAGGCCTCCGGGCTTCAGAAGCTTCAGACCTCCCTTAAGCAACTCGTACTGAAGCTGAGCGAATCTAGGAACCTCCTTCTCCATAAGTCTCCATCGGAGATCAGGGTTCTTCATTAACGTCCCGTCAGAGCTGCATGGAGCATCCACCAAGACCCTGTCTGCAATACCTTTACCCAGCTCTCTAGGGGCGTTACGACCATCGCTCACATGAATTACCACGTTATCCACGCCAGCCCTTCTCAGAAGTTTCTCCATTCTCTTGATTCTCTTCCTGTCAATATCGAATGCGTGAACAACTCCCTTATTCTCCATTAACTCACCAATCAGTTCTGTCTTACCTCCTGGTGCCGCAGCGAGATCTACCACCACATGGCCAGGTTTAGGATTAAGTAAATAGACTGCCAGAGCAGCCGCCTCCTCCTGAATAATGATTTTCCCTTCCCTGTAGAGCCTTGATTTAGTGAAGTTGTAGGGCCCCTCGAACCGTAGAACTGTCTCAACCACCTTCGATCTCTCAATCTTTTTTCCTTCAGCTTTCAAGACACGAATAACTTCTTCTGTGTCGGCCTTGAGGCGGTTAACCCTTACACTTATCTTGGGCCGCATGTTGAGGGCTTTGAAATACTTCTCAGCCTCATCCCTTCCAATCAGGCTGATTATCTTCTTAACATACCAAGCAGGAAGCAGATACTTTAACATAAGTTCCTCTTCTTCATTCCTAGGAACGAGTTTATGGGCCCTCAACTCATCCAGAATGTCCCAGAACCACATCCCTACGTAGGGATGGCTTCTTGCTGAAAGATATGCAGAAATCCTTCTCCTAACCTCCTTAGGGTTTAGGTATCTGAATTCACGTCGACTATAGATTTCGAGTTCAGCAAACACCCTCATCGCTGCCCTTAAGTGAGGGTCTAGAAGCAGAACGTTATTAACACCGGTTATTTCCTTAATTACCTTATCAAGAATTCCTTGCCTAAGAAGCACCCTGTAGAAAATAGCTGTAAGTGGAGGGTCTTTCCGTCCTCCTAGAAAACCGTACTTCTTGAAGACATCTCTTTTAGCCTGCTGGGCCGGCTTAATCTCTTCAGCCTTCTTCACCGACTCGATAAGTGCTACTATCTCCCGCCAGCTGAGGAGTACGGGCTCCTTCCTCAATTCCCTACCTGGCACCCATATCCTAATAACCTATATTAATCTAACCATACACAACTGGGGGAAGGCGATTGAGCAAATTCATTAAAGGTGCCTTGATTGCTGCCCTTCTGGCCGTGGCGCTTGTTATAAGGATCGCTCCAGCCCCCTACTCCTCCGGCTCAGACATTCCTCAATTTTCAGGATTCGCAGACACTTTCTTGAGGCATGGTTTATGCTTCTTCAAATATGCAGATGCCTCCAATACAGTAAGCGAAGGCTGGCCATATAATTGGGCATATCCCTACGGCCCAGTATGGATTCTTTTAATAGCTCCATTAAGGATCATCTCCCCAGATCCCGTAGAGTTCTTCTGGTCGGGTGGCCACTACTTCGTTTACGTACCGATTAACTGGGTCGTGTCCGTTAAGTCTCTTCTTATAACTGCCGATATATTAGTGGGAGCTATACTCATAGGTTACTTGTGGAGGAAGCATAGTTTCGCAGTAGGGATTGCTGGAGGCGCCGCATATCTCCTCAACCCCATGACTATATACATATCCAGTATCTACGGCATGTTTGACCAGATTGTCTCGGTGTTTCTTATTCTTTCCCTCATTCTTTTCGATACCAGAAAACTTTCCTCCGGTTTCCTAGCCTCATTGGCTCTACTTACTAAGCAGGTGGTTTTCCCTTCAATGATTCCCATAGCTGTGAAGGTTTTGGGAGAGCTCAAGACCTATAAACGATTTATTCTGGGGGGATTACTTGGGCTTGCGATTCTGGTAACACCCTTCATCATTGGTTGCCTCAGCTCCCCTTTAAGTGTTTTTTCTGCAATGATGTTCTATCAGAATCCAGGGTACACTCACCCAGTGTGCTACAGCTTCAACGGCCTCTCATCACTCGCCACATACCTTCATGACGTTACTGGAGGGGATTACACATTCCTCATAAAGTACTGGGTCATTCCCTACATAATTCTCCAGGCCCTAGCCCTCCACTACTTTCTGAAAACAGATGACCTCATAGGTGCGGCATACCTTTCTTATGTTGCATTCATAGCAACTTTCTGGAGAATTAACCATCAATACTTAGTTCCTTTAATCGCTCTCGCGGTGTTGGCTGTTCCTCAGATTATGAGGCGGTGGCGCACGGTTAGTATGGTAACAGTCATATCATCCGTACTACTCCCTGCTTTCTGGCCAGTAATGTTTCCTACAAGCTGGTGGTTCCATGTCCATATAAAGAACCCAAGCATTTGGTGGATATCCTTAATAGATAAATTAACTCTCATGGTGTTCGAGAGCGGCGCGTATGTAGCTTACTCCCTTGTACTGACTCTTTCCCTATACCTGACTGTGGTTGTTTGGTGGTTCAGAGGTTCAGACATGTCCTTCTCTTGTTTAAAAAGTAAAAACAGATGAGAGATAATTATTACTAGTGATTAGTGTTTCAATTGTGTTAATGGAGATAGACAAAGTTTTAAATCTCACCCTAAATGAATCACGGTGTTAGTTAATTGAAGTACACGTTTCTGTGCAAAGGGAAGAAGCCTGCAGTAACCGGTAGAGGAACTGTAGCGGTGATCGGTGCTGGCCCGGCAGGTCTTGCGGCAGCCGGAGCTTTAGCATGCAACGGCTACGATGTAGATGTGTATGATAAGCTTCTCTACCCCGGAGGCTTAATGACGTTCGCTATACCGCCTTATAGAGTTCCGAGGGAGCATGTTGAGGAAGGTGTGGAGGATCTTAAGCAGAACTTCGGCGTTAACTTCAGGCTTGGTGTGAAGGTGTTCTGTAATGAGGAGGTTAGGCATGATGAGGGGGACGCTTTCGTCCATGGTGTCGTGGATCTGAGGGACTTGGTGGAGGACTATGACGGCGTCATTATCACTACTGGTACTTGGAGATCGAGAAGATTGTGGATACCTGGGGAATGGTCTGAAGGTGTGTTCTCGGCCCTAGAATACCTCTTCAGGATATGGACCTATGAGCAGAAGCTCAGCACAGTTCCTCCGCCCAACCCGCAGAAGGTTGTGGTTATTGGTGGAGGGTTGAGCGCTATTGACGCTACTGAGGAATCACTTAGGAGAGGAATTAAGGAGGTCTATCTAGTGTATAGGAGGACTGCGGACTACGCCCCTGCAGGTAAGTCAGAAATAGAGAGGATGAAGAAGTTAGGTGCTAATTTCATTGAGTTGGCTCAGCCTGTGGAGGTTCTGAGGGAGAGAGGTAGGATTACGGGAGTTAAGTTCGTTAGGATGAAGCTAGGAGAACCTGACTCTTCAGGAAGACCTAGACCCATACCTATTGAGGGATCCGAATTCGTTATTGAGGCCGGAGCCTTAATAGCTGCGATAGGTGAACTCCCGACACCGCCCGTAGAGAAGGAGTGTCTCGGAATAAAGACGGATAAGAGGGGGAGAATACTGGTAGACGAGAACTATAATGCTGGACATCCGAAGATCTACGCTGCCGGAGATGTGAGGGTAGGCCCCTCTAAGATAGGGACAGCTCTCAGCGACGGAATGAAGGCTGCCTTAGCATTCCATAGAAACTTCATGAAGAGTAAGTGATTCCTGCAGCTTTTTACTCTTCATCACTCAGAATTGAAAACATTCTTTTTGCATTCTCCAGCATTGCATGATCATTATTGAAAAATACGTACGTTGCTTCCCCACCAATGTTCCTGAGCTCATTAGCTATCTCCATAAGTTCCTCATCCTCGTAGTAGTGGGAGTACCAGAAAGTTCTTCCATGGAGCCTTAGATAGGTGTAGGGGCCTGACCTCGCGTAATACAGGACCTCAGGCGAGTCAACACTCACGAAAGTGAAGCCTAAGCTCCTGCTCCACTCCAAGAATTCTTCATTAAACCATTCGCGATGCCTGAACTCCACGGCCAGTCTCCACCCAAGATCAGCGAAAGATACGAAGTCCTCTAACCTTTCACGCAACTCTACCGAGGGTCTATATCTCGGCGGTAGTTGAAGAAGGTAGAAATCTATATATGGATCTAGAGGGGTGAATAATTCCTTAAACCTTCCCCACAGCTCTTTAGCCCTACCCTTCAGCATCCTTGTGTGGCTAACAGATCTGTGAATCTTTACGGCCCACCTTATTTCATTGGTAGAGGTTTTCCTTGCCCACCCAATAACTTGGTTCCGGTAGGGGAACCTGTAGAAACTTGCATTCAGTTCCACAGCGTTAAGACCGGAGTTCTTAAGGTACCAGTCGAAACCGTCCGGGTTCCACATATACATCCATCCGCTCGTTCCGACGAAGATCTTCATCGCTCCCGATGATAACATCGTTAAGGCTCCAATAAACACCTACTGTTTTTCATGTACTGGGGTTTTCTGATGGAAGAATGTGAGGTCGGCAACTCCATATATCATCAGCACTGCGAACACTAGGTAGAGGAGTGGCTGGATATCGATATATATGGATACCCTTGCTGCCCCTACGCTATATCCTCCCTCTATTCTCCCGAAGTTAAGGACTAGGAGAACAATTTCCATACCGATAATTTTGGAGAGGAAGCTAAGCACCATACCTAATGGATGTGTGCGCAGAAGCCCTTCGAGTGTGTGTAGACCTATGAAGAAACCTATCATCACAGCACCTAGTGCGGGAGAATAGTGGGGGAGTTGAGGCTCTGGCACGAGTTTCAGGAAAAGTAGCGGGATTAAGTAGAAGAATATCAGATACCATATAATGCCTTTCAGCACTCCATGTATTACGGCCTTAATTACCCTGAGAACTTTCTCATTCATTTCTAACCACCAGGTACTTAATTGGGTAGAGGCCCTGTACCACGAATTCATAACCTTGGGTGCGTGAGTTTAAGAGTTCGTTAATGTTAAGTATTATGTTCTCCTTTTTGACGGTGTGTGGGGTTAGATCACCGAAGTAGATTGTAGTGTTTCCGAGGATTACAGTGAAGTCGTTAAGGGTGATACTACCTGAGTAGGTTATGGTTAATGTGAGGTTTATGTGGGTCTGGTTTATCTGGGTGTAGGTGTATGTAGCATTAACGAGGGTCGGTGTTGTTGAGGCTTCCAGAGTGAACACTATTAGCGGGTATGCTAGGGCTAGTATAGCGATTATCCCTGCGATTAGGATGACTATCTTTAGGAGGTTCCTCATTTTCTCACTGGGAGGAAGTCTTTGGCTGAGTAGCTTTTTCTCCGGTTGATTTCTCTCCTTTAGCTAGCTCAATCCCTTTACTCATTAGGATGGCGCCTCCCCATATCGCGATGCCGAGGAAAGCTATTCTGATAACGATATTCATCAGCTCATACACTGTATATGCCAGGCTTTCTTCTATTCCTGCCCCCACAGGGAGGAATGGGGAGTACTGATAAAACATGACTATTCCTAGGATCGAGGAGAAGATTACTAGTGAAGCCCCCGACCAAAGAAGTATATTTGCCGCTGTCCATATTTTGCTGTCCATACTGATCAGCCGTTTATAATGTTGGGGGAGAAAATAAGAAGTGTTGCTTTATTCTTTATTGAAACTGCTGCTGAGGAAGCTTTCCGCGGCCTTCAACGCATCCTCAACAGTTGATTTCGGAGACAGCTTAATTACTTTCATACCTCGCTTCTCCATGTACTCCTGCCCGCCAAGCCCGAAAGCGATAGCTACTAAGAGGTTGCATTCCCTATTCATTTCATACATTGATTTCCGCTTACCCGACTCCTCTTCCTCATGTTCATGCATACCTGTATATGGGTTCACAACCTTCCTCTTAAGGATCCAGGAGCCTCCCAACCTTACATAATGGAGGTAGTACTTAGCGTCCCCGAAGTGCCCAAGCTTTATTCTCTTCTCATTATCGGTAGGGATACAGACGCATACCCCTTCATGATTTCTATGGGTATCCAACGCCTTCACCCCTCCCGGAAATCAAGTTGTTTAAAGCCTCCCCAACAGGGATGCCTG
>CAZFVC010000012.1:0-11154 GCA_964522175.1 uncultured Desulfurococcaceae archaeon | reverse complement strand
GCCTGGGGGTACAGGAATCAGAATTATTCCGAAGGACATCGCAGCCTGCATTGCCCATCCTCCAGAACCTCCAGCGAGGACCGCCTCAACCCCTTCCCTCGCTAGAATCTCTATAGCGTATCCACCGGCCCCTCTCGGTGCATAGGCCGCCGGATTAGGAATAGTTCTAACATCCTTCACTTCGCCCTTCTCAAGCTCTATTATGGTGAAGGTAGGGGCCCTTCCCAGAACCGGGGAAATAATGTCGTCTAAACCTCTATATCCCTCAGTAGCTGCGGCTATTCTCCGAAACTCCCCCATTGGAGGAGGACTGTAGGGTTGAGGAGGATAAGGCTGTGCCGGAGGAGGCCAACCATATCCATAAGGGCCGTAACCACCTCTCCTACCCCAACCGTAACCTCTCCCCTCAATATTTTTATCCATATCTAAACCCTAGAAGAGAATAATACAGAAGATTTAAAGGCTTTCACGATATATTGTATTAACATAAGTCTCTATGTTTTAATGTATGAGGAAATTTTTAAATATCTTAATATAAATATATATTTGAGAGCCAAAGTTTAAACACAGGTGACTGCCATGGGGATTAGGTCCCTGGAGTTGTTGAGGATTGCTGGGGAGGCTAAGCTCATTCTTTACCAGGAAGAAGGCTCTGGGTTAGTGGATCACGCTTTATTCATTACTACGGCTCCTGTGAGGGGTTTCGAGAAGCTTGTTGTCGGTAAGAACCCTCTATTCGCTATAGAGGCTTTCATGAGGATCTGCGGTGTTTGCCATTCATCCCATGGCATAGCTGGATGTGAGGCCATTGAGCATGCTTTAGGAGTCTCTCCTCCGAAGAACGGGCTCTATCTGAGGGAGGCTATAGGTCTGTTAAATAGAGTTCAGAGCCATTTAATGCAGTTCATCATGATTGCTCCAGACATTTTTCGGGAGGAGTTCGTTGAAGAATTAGTTATGAAGCTTATGGCGCTTCACAGTAGGGTTAGTGACTACCTTACAAAGCTGGGTGGGGGAGCAACACATCCGCCGAACCTTACTGTGGGGGGAATTCTTAGACCGCCGGCTGAAGCAGCCCTCAACACCCTCAGGAAGGGAATGGGTCAACTTATCCAGGAATGGAGGGTTATGGAGGATTTGCTTCTCGATGAGGACAGGATGAATGAAGTTGTTTCCGAGCTTAGAAAGAAGATGAGCTTCGAATACTTGGCCACAAGCATGTTTTACGGTGACAGATACAATCTACGCTTCGAGGATGTAGAGGTCCAGCCCTACTACCTGCTTCGGAAGGAGGACGAGGCGTCTAAGGAATCCAACAGTGTTGTGGCTCTGTATGGGGGTAATGTGGTGGAGACCGGCCCGAGGCCCGTCTCAGCATATATAAGGGCTTCAATGATGCTTCTCTTTACGGTCTACATAAGGCAAGAGTTCTTGAAACTTCCTTGTCCTTGCTTAGAATAAAGGAACTCATAGAGGAGCTAAGGCCCGATCAACCCTTCCGGACGGCGGGGATAATTCTTCGTCCAGGCAGAGGTATAGGTGTTTATGAAGCTCCTAGAGGTGTGCTAATCAATATTATAGAGCTTGGAGAGGAGGGGAGGGTCAGAAACTCGAAAATAATTGTGCCAACTCACTTCAATATACCGGTACTGGAAGAGGCTGTGAAAGGGCTATCCCCTAATGCAGCTGAGGCAGCTGTTAGGCTTTATGACCCCTGTATCCCTTGCGCAGTTCATGTAGTCAGGTTGGGTGGTGGATATGGGTGAGGTCAAGGTAGTTCATATAGATATTGGTAGCTGCGAAGGATGTGGGGTAAGTGCCTTAAGAGCCCTAGCAGGTATTAAAGGGAAGGGTGTAGTGTATTATACACCATACCTCCTTAAGCAGCTTCATGAGATTCCGAAAGAATTCGACATAGCTTTAGTGACTGGGGCTGTGTGTATGAATGATGAGAAAGTCATTAACAGGCTTAAGGAAATTAGGGAAAATGTCAGGATCGTTATTGCTTTCGGCTCCTGTTCTGCTGTGGGAGGTATCCTAAGGTTTGCGCGTGGGGGACAGGAGCCGAGGCCTGAGCACAGAACCTTCCTACCGATAAATTCAGTGATTAAGGTTGATTACTCTATTCCTGGATGTCCTCCACCGCCCCCCGTACTGCAATCCTTCATGCGTTTCCTCACTTCAGGTAATGAAGAGAGGCTGAAGCTTTTCAGAGCTATAGCAGAGAAAAGGAAGCTCAGCGGGTTCGACCTGATAGATGATGTTGTGCTTACAGGTATATGCATAGGGTGTGGTGCTTGTGAGATCTCCTGCCCTACCAAGGCAATCCGCCTAGTGAATGGGAGGCCTGACCTCATACCTGAGAAGTGTATAAGGTGTGGAACTTGTTACGTGAGATGTCCTAGGGCTTCCCAACTACTTCTTGTCCGGGGTGGTTCCGCATGATGGCTTCGGGAAGTAATCTACTGGGGAACGTAATAGGTGTGTATCTCGGGAGATCGAGGAATGAGGAGATATTTAAGAGAAGGACCGCGGGCGGCGGTGCCGTAACATCATTCCTAATCTACCTCCTCGATAAGGGAGAGGTAGATGGTATAGTTACGGCAAAAAGGGTGAAGGGGCTTAAAGGTGTGGCCATAGTGGCTAGAAACCGTGAAGAGCTTCTTCAGACTGCAGGCAATAAATGGTCTGTAGTGCCCTACGCCTCAAAACTGAGGGCCAAGATCGAGGATGAAGGTCTGAGAAAGGTAGCTATAGTCTCACTTCCATGCCAAGCACAATTCTTCGGTCAGATGAGGGAGTTCCCACTGCTAGAGACAGATTTCGGTGAGAGAATCAAGCTGATAATCAGCCTATTCTGCAGCGGGACCTTCGCCTACGAAGCATTCCTTAACTACCTGAAAGTGAAGCACGGAGTCCAAGCCGAAAACATCAGGGACATCAGACTAAAGGAAGGTGTACTTTCAGTAATCCATGACGGAAAAGAACTCGAAATACCTCTAGAGGAGGCCTACATATACCTTCAAGGAGGATGTTTAGTATGCACAGACTATACAGGCACATGGGCCGATCTCTCGGCCGGCACCATCCCCAGTAAGAGGAAATGGACACTCCTCATAACAAGGAATGTGAAAACAGATGAACTACTCCGCCAAGCGGCAGAAGAAGGATACATAGAGCTAATAGACGGTCATCCCTATCTCGGTGAAGTGCTTAAGGCAGCTAAAAACAAGTTAGCAAGAGCTCAAGAAAACATAATCAAGTTTCTTTAGCCAATAAGAAAATCCATCGAAAAGCATGAAAATTCTTTAGTCGGTATAAGTAACATCAACGATAAGGGATGTATGCAGAGACAATAGGTATTGCGGCAGCTGTTGGTGCTGCGATAGCTTTCTCAACCGCCTCAGTGTTCATTAAGGTGGCGTTGAAGGATGTAAGCAGTCCTTACCTAATCAACGGGATTAGAGCTGTCTTTGCCTCCCTGATCTATATACCTCTACTAATACATTCCGGAATAACAGGAATCACTCCCTACACTCTGTTCCTCCTTATTGCATCTGCATTGCTTGGTGCTGGAATGGGTGATGTCCTATTCATTATGAGTATTAAGAGGCTCGGTGCCGGTATGGCAACAGTATTCTCCTATCAGTATATTCTCATTGCCCAGATTCTAAGCGTATTAATACTTCATGATTACAGAGGTATGGCAGCGATCTATGTAACCCCTCTCGCACTGCTCGGTATGTATCTTGCGGTAAGTGACGGCGGGGGATTGAGAGCGAATTCCACTGGGCTCGCTTTGGCCTACGGGGCCGCCCTGAGCTGGGGAACAGCCACAATAATGATATCCCACCTAGTTAACGCCTACTCAATGCCACCCATGGAGGTTGCAGGAATCAGAGTTATCTTCCTAGCGCCAGTCCTAACAATCCTAGGAGTTAAGGAAGTCAGGAAATTAACTAGGAGGGCACTCGCAATACTGGCCTCTTCAGGCGTGATCTCCTACTTCGTCGGGTTTGTTCTTTATACAACATCCTTAAGGTACCTGGGAGTAATGATCCCTGCTCTAGCTACTTCCCTCTCTCCCGTACTTACCCAGATAATGACCATTAAAATTCTTGGAGAGAGGTTCACAGCCCGTAAAATCGCTGGTTCCTTACTGATAATTGCCTCACTCGTGATAGTTGCCTTATCCCTTAGGTGAGTAGATCATTCCCCACACTTGGTTAGGCTGCTTAAGGCCTCATCCTTGGTGATGCCACATATCCTCACCACTTTAACCCTGTCTTTCTTCCCATGGATTATTTCCACATGCCTAGGGGAGATCCCGAACTTCCTGCTGAGATGCTTGATGAGGGATTCATTAACCCTACCTCTCTCCGGAGGTTCCTGGGAATAGAAAATCAATTCTCCGTTCTCAACCTTTAATTCTGTGCTGCGGGCTTTCGGCTTGACATAAAGCTCGAGATCTATGCAGTGCCATCCTTTAATGATTCTCTCGCTTATACACATGTGTGGTGACCACGGTATTTAGGGGTAGGGGATATTTAATGTTGGGGTTCTGACTGTTTATAGCTGTTTATTCAATACTATCTCGGTAGATATAATGGTGTATAGGATTGTTGCCATCCCTCCACTCACTAGGGAAGGCAGAGAGATCCTAAGGGATTACAGCGTTGCGTACTTCAGGAGAAATCAGCTGGACGAAGCCATTAAGGCCCTCTCTGAAGGGGCCGAGATCCTAATATTTGTCGGCTTCAAAGTGGGTAAAGAAGTTATGGATAAGGCCCCTAAGCTGAAGCTAATCATCACTCGGACAAGCGGTGTTGACGATATTGATCTTAATGAGGCAGAGGAGAGAGGGATATGCGTCGCGAATCAGCCAGAAGTAATTGCTGAGTCTGTTGCCGAACACGTCATAGGCAGCATACTTGCGTCACTGAAATTCATTGTTGCAGGCCATGAATACGTAAAAAGCGGGAACTGGGAAAAGGAAGGATGGCCCCACTGGTTCAGGGGAGGGCTTATTCTGGGGAGAACACTCGGCTTAATCGGTGCTGGACGTATAGGCACATTAATAGCTAGTAAGGCCAAATGCCTAGGGATCCTTAAGATATATTACTGGTCGAGGAGCAGGAAACCTTACCTTGAGATGTCTCTAGGGGCTGAAAAGGTGCCTTTCAACGAAATATTCAGCAGCTCACAAATACTTGTCAACACCCTGCCCCAAACACCTCAGACAGAGAACCTTATAACCCTAGAACACTTGATGAAGCTCCCTCAGAACGCCGTATTCGTGAATGTCGGCAGAGGGAAAACCGTTGAGGAAGGGGCCATCGAGAAATTATTAGAGGTAAGGCAGGATGTGCGCGTAATTCTTGATGTTTATCGCGAGGAGCCCTTAAAGCACGAAAGTTGCTTGATAAAGAAATACGGGGAAGATCCGAGAGTTATCTTAACACCTCATATAGCAGGATATAGCGAGGAATCATATAGAGGCACCTCCTACCTAGCCGCTCTACAGGCTGTAAAATATTTGGAGGAGGGATGTGTATGGAACCCAGTGACAGCCGCCTGCAGATCATGCAGGAACTCTCCACCTCCACTAGAGGAAGTACTGAGAAACATAACTATTGACGCCTACCCCATTTCAAGAGAACCACAATAGCCGTCAGCATTATCAGGAAACCAATAATGAATCCAGCTTCAGGAACCGGGACGACTACATTTCCAGTTATGTCAGACCGCCCCCAATTTATTTTCAGTCTCTCCTACGATAGCTATTTTAGAGCTCAGCGATACTGCAGTAAAATCGCTTTTAGGAACCACATACACAGCCTCTGAAAGATCTCCCGGATTATATAAGTAGTCCTCATTCTTCAGCCAAGGGAAGCTCCAGTCAGTATCGCTTCCTGTGTACTTATAAAGCGCTGGCGGGTATCCAGCAATATGACGTAGAAGATAATCGGCCCCTATATCATTTATGCTGTATCCTGTGCTCGGACCATTATCCGCGTCGATAAATATGTCGTATATACTTCCGGTGACCCGCCGTACCATGGGAACGTTCCCGAAACCTTGAAGCTGAAGAACATTAGAGAGTCATCATATGCACTTCCCACCTCCATAATATCTACTGAGCTAGAGGAAGCGTCGCCTTCCACATCACTTACTATGGTCCATGTGGACGAAGGGTTCGGTTTACTCAAATAATAAATATAGTAGGTGTTACCTGGGATGCTGACTTTCTGTGAACTTCCTAGAACTGTTCTTCCACACAGGTAAAATGAGTTGTAGGGTAGAGAGATTGAGGTTTTAGATATCTGCATAACCTAGTAAGAATATCCTGCCCCGCCACCGATAATCTTGATTGGAGTATACTGATCTCCGTAATTCACTCCAGCATTAACTGGCCCATCAGTATTCATCTTCACTGTCACTTTGTACTCAGCATCCCATCCTGCTGAGGCGCTGTCCTTGTCAGTATCATTTCAATATTCCAGTATTTGACATTGGTTTGGTCTTCACCAATTCTCCCTTGGAGATAGGTCTTTATTATTATGCTTTCTGGATCGTTAGTAATGGATATAGATGTTATATCCATATCGGGGGGAGTTATACTTGATGACTCGTTGGCCTCTTTCCCAACCTTCTCTAGGGTTGATGTGACTAAGACATTGTCCATATAAACTTTGAACTGGTTTCCACTATCAAATCCGAGAAAGGCTAATCCATTATAAGAGCTGGGAGAAAGGAGATCATCCCAAAACTCGGCAGTAAAGGCATTACTAGGATCGTCCTCATCTGTGACGGTGGCTATGAAGTGATTCATATATTTCCCGTTATCAGAGTTGTATTCCCAAGACACATCTACCTTGAGTGTGTACCACTTCCCTTTCTCTATGGAGAAAGGTATAGATACGGTTGCAAGATTAGTCCATTCGCCATTAACTACTACATTAAAGACTAAGGTATTATATTGAGTGTCGACAGATACCTCGTACTTGAAGTCGACGTTCGCGTAGCGGGGAAATATATAGAAGTTCCCGTATTCTGAGTCTTGGGGGACCTGGAAGTCAGCAACTACAGTGTAGTTGTATGGCATGTAGGCATAATAACTGAATCCATTGTCAGTTCCGTATGTTTTGATTACTGCGATTGGCTCGTCGTGGCCATTGGAAGTGTCAGTATTGTCTCCTACGAAAACGTGCCATCCATCGGCTGTATCCACATATCCTTTAGCTGTGCCATCATTATTTGAGTCATAGTTTTCAGTAACGTTATCTATGTGTTTCAATACTTCATATTGATCTAAAAATCTATGCTCAGTATTTCAGAGCTGTTTTCCAGAGGTAGAGTGTATGAGTAAGTGGTTGCGGTGAGTCCTATGCCTGATATTACTAGGATTAGTAGGGTTAGGGCTGCAAGTCTCACCAACATTCCCGATGTATGGATTTCAATAGGATATGGATAATAAATTTTCGTTTTTGCTTTTTTTGAATAATCTAAATTTTTTGTTGTTTTCTTCAACAAATATTAATATTGGTTAGCGTCATGGAAGTAAGGGGTTATATTTGGTTGTTCCTAGACCCATGACTAAGGAGGTTCTGCTCTCTGCCTTTGGTGGGGAGTCAATGGCTCATATGAGGTATCTCTTCTTCTCTAGGGTTGCTGAGAGGGAGGGGTTTCATAATGTCGCTAGACTATTTAGGGCAGTAGCGTACGCTGAGGAGGTTCATGCATCTAATCATTACAGTAAGTTAGGAGGTTTCGATGAGGACGCGTCTGTCCATGCAGGCGCCCCTATAGGGCCGGGGGACACGTTGAAGAATCTTGAGTTAGCCATAAGAGGTGAGGAGTTCGAGGTTAATGAGATGTACCCAGCATACATCGAGGTCGCTAGACATCAAGGCGAGAAAGGGGCAGAAATAAGCTTCAGATGGGCCTTAGAGGCAGAGAAGATACATGCCGAACTCTTCAAGGAAGCGAAAAGTTTTGTTGAGAGGAAAGAGGACTGGCGGCTGGAAGGGTCTGTATGGATATGTCCTGTCTGCGGATATACCCATGTAGGGAATGAGCCGCCTGAGAAATGTCCTGTCTGTGGCGCTTCGGGAAGTAGTTTTAAGGAATTCTGAACACCCCAAAAATAAGCTAGTTTTTCTGAAACAATGTTTACCCGAATCGGTACTTACGAACACCCTATATATCTCGCAAGTTAATTACTTGGTAATGAGTTTGAGAGACCGTGTAATTCAAGGGGGATGGATCTTAGTTCTTGTGACTGCAGCATCTAGAGAGGAGACAGAGAAAATAGCGAGGAAGCTAGTGGGATCCAGGCTTGCCGCATGACAACACCTCACTGTACTACTGCAAAAAATATGGCTCAAGGAAGATATTCAGTGACCAATCAACATAAAGTTCCTAGCTAACGGAATGGCGAACCCTACACCCCTCTATCTTAACGGAAGGACAGGGACCTACATGCCTCTTAAAGAGCAGGTTTACAGCCCAACCGACGACTCGGTCTATGCGAACGTATCACAAAGCGAATACTTCGCTAACGACGAGTTAGTGATCGTGATGATAGGACAAGAACCCACGACCACTACCTTGTCACCTAACACTGTTCCCTCAAAGCCCGGTGGGATATCGGGAATTAACTACGGTGTTATCGCTGGGATAGTTGCAGCCATCATTATTGTGGCGGTACTGCTGCTCGAACTAGGGCCTAGCGCTTCCTCCTCATCATAATGAGATCTTTTTCCCCTAATTAAATAATCTTAAATTATTGATTACAATAGAACTACTGGTGACTTAAAATGGGAAGCACTAGAATTAATGTTGAGGGCTTCTTCTCTTTATTGAAGAAACTAGCTGAGACCCCTTCTCCCTCAGGTTTCGAGGGAAGAATCAGGGAGCTCATTATAGGTGAGTTGAAGCCTTACGCAGACGAACTCTATACTGATGCTATGGGTAACCTGATCGCTGTTAAGCACGGGAAGGGCTCATCAAGGCTTATGGTGGCTGCGCATATGGATGAGATAGGTCTAATAGTTAACCACATCACTAAGGAGGGCTTCATAAAGTTCCTGCCCATCGGGGGATGGGCAGATAGAATCCTTCCGGCCCAGAGGGTTCAGATACTTACTAAGGACAGGAATATTGTGAAGGGCGTTATCGGTGTTAAGCCTCCCCACATAATGAAGAAGGAGGAGGCAGACAAAGTCATCCCTATGAAGGACTTATTCATCGATATCGGCGCCTCAAGCAGGGAGGAGGTGCGGAAGCTCGGTATAGATGTAGGTTCACCGATAGTTATGGATAGGGATGTATGCAGGCTTGGAAACGGAAATATAGTTACTGGGAGGGCCTTCGACAATAAGGTCGGGGTGGCAGTCATGATTGAGTTCTTTAAGTCGCTAGGAGAAACTGATGTTTCCGTCTATGCGGTCGCGACAGTTCAGGAGGAGGTCGGGCTGAAGGGGGCTAGGACAGCCTCATTCGCTATTAACCCGAACATAGGTATAGCTCTGGATACGACTGTCGCCTCCGACACTCCCGGGGTTCCTGAGCCGGAGCAGGTTACTAAGATTGGGAAGGGGCCGGCGATCAAGGTAATGGACGGCAGGGGCGGTAGCGGACTGATTTCGCACCCGGAGGTGCGTGAATTACTGGTAAAGACTGCAGAAGAGAACAGCATACCTTACCAGCTTGAGATACTTCCCGGCGGAACCACTGATGCTGCAGTGATTCAGCTTGCTAGGGAGGGTGTTCCAGCGGCCACAATATCGATTCCGACACGCTACATCCATTCCCCTACAGAGACGCTGAGCCTCGATGACGCCGTTAATGCTGTGAAGCTACTGGTGAAGTTCACAGAGAGACTAACTGATGAATGGGTTAAGGAGAACCTGGGTAAAAGGATTAAGTAGGTAACCATGTTTTAAGGGAATTAAAACCAAGCTTATGGCTTACCTGGAATTGCTGGATGAGAAGCTGAATCAGAACCATACAACGTGATTTTCCTTCAGCATAAGAAGTTTTCTTAGGATATATTTCTACTTGTTGGGTTGGTGTTAAGTATGTTCAGATATTTCCTTCAGGGCCAGCATATATGTGGTTGCACCTACCTTTAGCTCCTTGAGGGTTATTTCTTCTTGGTTTGTGTGGGAGAGCTCTGATTTTCCAGGGCCGTAGGCAGCTATGTCGCTCGTCACCTTTCTGTAGAGGAGATTCATGTCGCTCGTGCCGAGCTTTCTGGCGGGGGTAGGCTTGATTCCCTGCCTAATTAAAGCCCTCATTAATGCTCGGGGTGCTAAACCTCCTAACCTGCTCTTCACTGGAGGGGTGTAGTTCATTAAGCGGTAGGTACATCCTTCAGGCATTAAATCATTAAGCATTTCCTCAACCTGAGTTCTTTCCATGCCGTAAGGTATTCTCAGATTAAGTAGGGTTTCACCGTGTTGTGGTAGTGTATTTGCTGTTTCTCCGCATGAGACCTTAACTAAGGAAATGACAGGGTACTTTCCGGAGCTTCGTGTTTCCCCGGAAATTTCTTTGGCCCTAGAATATATGGTGAATAGCTTGTCGCAGGCGGAAGAAAATGCCCAAGGTGTTGATGAATGCCCTCCTGGGGATGAGCACTCGATACTTACAAGGGATGATCCTCTGTACTCAATAACGACCTTAGATGTGTTAGTGGGTTCTAAAATGATGACTTGATCGAACCTCCACCTGTCCTTAATTAGTTGTTGGGCCCCATGGCTGGGCCCCTCCTCACCGACTGCAGCTATCACATAAACCTGTAAGCCATCGATATATTTACTCGCTTGCGACGCTCCGACGAAGGCAGCTGATAAAGGACCTTTAGCATCTACTGCACCCCTACCTTTAAGCACCCCGTCTCTCCACTCCACCTTCAAGGGTCCGGGTACGGTATCTATATGTCCTATGAGGGCCACTCTCACAGTCCCTGAACCGTACTTAGCTATTAGATTCCCTGACTCATCGGTCCAGACATTATCATACTGCAGCTTCTCTGCAACGAACTCTTTAAGTGCCTTAACTGCCTCCCCTTCATGGAATGTCGGGCTATAATTACTTAGAAGCACGTAGAGAAGCTCAGCCGCCATACGTCCTAAGACACTGCTCAAG
>CAZFVC010000011.1:0-24746 GCA_964522175.1 uncultured Desulfurococcaceae archaeon | reverse complement strand
ACTGCATCAACCGCTGCCGAGGAGGGGGCGGAGAGACCTGAAGTAAGCCTCAGCGACACGGCTAGGCCCCCGAAAAAGAAGTCTGTGAAGAAGGCTAAGAAACCTAAAGTAATAACTAAGAGTCTGGAAGCCAAGATAATCGCCATGTACAGGAAGGGTAAGACGCCTACCGAAATAGCTAGAGCACTCGGAATCTCCAGGTCTTCAGTGTACAGAAGAATTAAGAAGGGCAGTAAAGCTAAGGCCAAGAAGTAAAAAACATATAACTATTTTTATTTGATTTAGTCTGCCGTCTGTTCCCGGAGCTTCAGCTCCCAACATCCACATACTTATTGCAGTTATAGCAGTACCACTTCCCATAGTCCTCTATGTAGGAGAGGTAGTTTCCACAGGTCTGGCATTTAGGTACGTGGGCAAGAACGCTTTCCGGCACGGTCACATACTTCTTACACTTCGGGCAGTACCACCCATACTTGGGGTAGTATAGAAGGGCGGTGCCGCAGGTTGGACATCTCGCAGGCTCATACGCCGTCTTAGGAGGCTGAGGCTTCTCCTGAGCGAAATCCTCCAGCGGAGTGTTCTCCTTCAGAATTATTATGTCGCCGAAGGAACCTATGTAGGTTACGGGAATCAGGTAATCAGATTCTTTCCCATCGATCAGGATACTCATGTTGGACAGGTTCTCAAGGTCGAAGGCAAGGTCCTTAACTGTTCCGACGAAGTATCCCTTAGAGTCATAGACCTTTATCCCTGCCACGGATGACTTCGTAATTATTTTCTTAGGTCTCTTAGCTGACTTTGATGCTTTACCCAATACTAAAACACCTCAACATATACTTAATGCGTTATCAGGTAATTAACGGTGTAGGTACATCACCGTTATTTCTCTCTATACACTAAGTTAATGGGGTGGGTTGATTGGGTAAGAGACTTAAGGCGGCCTCAACACCGGAGGATGAGGTCGGCAGGCAGTACCACATAGAGCTTAAGCCTGGAGATGTACCGAGGTATGTCCTCCTCCCCGGGGATCCTGGGAGGGTTCCTAAGATAGCGTCCTTCTGGGATGAGGCTAGGCAAGTTTCAGGCCATAGGGAATACGTCACGTATGTGGGGAAGTATAGGGGTGTGCCGATAGCTTCAACATCGACAGGTATAGGCGGTCCTGCAGCAGCGATCGCTGTCGAGGAACTGCTTAGGGTAGGTGCAGACACATTCATCCGTGTAGGAACTACCGGAGGCTTGAGGAAGGAGTTAGGCATAGGTGACTTAGTGATCAGCACGGCCGCCGTAAGGTTCGACGGCACGAGCAAGACATATGTATTCCCTGAGTATCCAGCTGTCGCTAGCCTCGAGGTTGTGATGGCCCTGATTGAGGCTGCGGAGATTCTTGGGGTGCGTTACCATATTGGATTAACTGTCAGCACAGACTCCTTCTATGTGGGTCAGGGGAGGCCCGGCTTCAGGAGCTACCTCCCTAAAGAGCTTGCAGGGATTGAGAAGAGGTTAGGGGAGCTCAACGTACTTAACTTCGAGATGGAAGCATCCACGTTGTTCACACTCGCAAACATATATGGTGCGAGGGCCGGCGCTGTGTGCGCAGTCATAGCTAACAGGGTTACTGAGGAGTTCGTTTCGGGGGCCGGTGTTGAGGACGCTATTAAGGTAGGTAATGAGGCTGTGAAGATACTTCACGAGGTCGATGAAGCTAAGAAGTCTGAGGGAAGGGCCGTAGCGTCACCCACATTCATGGCTAAGGTTCTGCGTAAGTGAAGAGGTGTGTTTATTGGTTAAGATATTGATAACTGACGCAACACTCCTAACCCTCTCCCTAACACAGGACCCCGTGATCCCTGAGGGATACATATATCTGAAGGACGGCCGCGTCATGGCTATAGGTGAGGGGAAGCCTCCGGAGGAGCTCAGATATCCTGAACTGCTGCTGAGCGGCAGGGGCAGGGTAGTGATGCCTGGGCTTTCATCCGCATTCACTTCAGTCACCCTCCACCCACTCAGGTTCCTGGTAGATGATGTTGACTGGGAAACAGTAAAGGATTTCCTTAGCATGCTTGGTAGGAGGGATGTCTACTACCTTGCAGGAATGTCCTTCATGGAGATGATGTCTAGAGGGATTACGTCAGCCCTCGTCACCGATATTTTCCTTGATGACGTGGCCAGGGCTGCTAGGGAGGCAGGGTTCTACGTAACTCTCGCACCCCCCTTCAACTGCGGTCTAGATGATTTCGGCCCCGCAAACGAGCTCAAGCTCCTGATGAATAGGTGGCACGGGAAAGTTGATGAGGTTAGGGCAGCAGTGCTTTCCTGCAGGGAACCTTCACAGGAGGCTGTGGAGGCGGCCAGGAAGTACGCCCTTAGGCTATACGTACTCGGCCCTGAGAGGCCTGTGAGTGTCGAGGGTGTGGAGACTGTAAGCATTAATCCCGCAACCGGCTCGGGTAAGGGTGTTGTGAGGTACGGTTCCTCACTAGCCTCATGGATGCCTGAAGAGGGTTTAGGGATAGGTGTCAGGCCGTCCTACAGCATGCTTGACGTCGTTAGGGAAGCCTCCCTCAGGTCAGGGAAGCACCCTCTGGACGCGCTCTATGCTGCGGCCCAGCTCAACACTAGGCTCATAGGGCTCCGCAACGCAGGGTCGCTTGATGTGGGTACTGTGGCAAGCCTCGTAATGTTCAATACTGCTGAACCACCAAGCTGGCCTGCGCCTAAGGATCTTAACTCCTTGGTTAAGGCAGTCGTTATGGGTGAGTTAAGTGTTGAGACAGTTGTCGCTGGTGATTCAGTGTTGGTGGATTCAGGCGAGACCTTAACGCTGGGAAGCGATCTTGTGAGGAGGGCGAGGGAGAAGATTGAACCCGTACTTAGGGAGTATCTTGAATCCAAGTAAAAACAGGACTACTCCGTTTTTACTTCCTGGACCCTGCTCTTTATGTAGTTTATGAGTTCCTCAGCCTCCTCCCTCTCAACATATCTGGCGTTCTTGGTGAGGAGCTCTATATTCCTGCTTATGGCATCCTCAACACTGCCCCCGTTCAGAGGAATCCTAACCTTCTCAACTATCATGGGTGAGGGGTCGAGGGCGGCTCCCTTCTTCAGGTAGGCGAACTCGTTATCGATTGGCACAACCTCGAACGCACCTACCTCCCTATCCCCAAGCTTAAGAACGAAGATGTTGTCCCCGTCCTCAGTCTCACCTATCTTGACTGCCTGATACTCCACAGTCCTCTCCATAATTGTTTCCGCCTCCCCCACCACTGAGGACACTACGGAGTCAACCTCCTCCTGGGGAACCCTCTTGAAGACCTCGATCTTTAGGGAGGTGAAGTCCCACTTAATTCCCTCATCGGTGAGTTCATAGTCAATATTTATCCGGACCACATCACCCTTATCGACCTTAAGCTTCTCGACAAATATTCTGTACAGCACCTTATTCAGCTGGGCCACATGGTAGGCAACATCGCTGGCCTTTATTCTGCCCTCCCTTATATCGTTCTTAAGCTGCGCGAACATAGTCCTCCTCAGCTTATCGGCGTAGGCTCCAGCAATGACTAGACCGGATCTTAATGTAGGCACAAGTCCCACCGTGAACATATTATTTATTTAAGATTAAAGATATTTTCCTTGATTTAAGGAACCCCTTAAAACCTTTGTTAATGATTGTTATTAGTGGTTCGCTTGACTAGGAGGCTGCTGAAGGAGCTGGCGCTGAAGGTGTATGGGGAGGACCTCGCCAGGAAGGTTTGGGGCAGGATAGAGATAATCGGCGATATTGCCGTGATTAGGAAGCCCTTCGACCTCGAGGTGGAGACCCTTAAGCCCCTGGCTGACGAGATCCTGAGGAGTCTTCCCTACGTGAAGTCTGTGTGGGCCGCCATAACACCTGTGAAAGGTGAGTACAGGGTGAGGAATTATGTTCATTTAGCAGGTGAGGAAAGGTCAACGACCCTCTACAGGGAGCATGGATGCGTATTCAAGGTGGATATTAAGGAAACATACGTTTCCCCCGTCCTTAACTATGAGCATTTAAGGATAGCTTCACAGGTGAGGGACGGCGAGTTCGTCATCAATATGTTTGCTGGTGTCGGACTGTTCTCAATAATTATGGCTAGGAAGGCGAACCCAAGTAAGGTGATATCCATCGACATTAATCCGAGAGCCTACGAACTTATGGTGGAGAATGTCAGGCTGAATAAGGTGGAGGATACCGTTATCCCTGTGCTGGGGGATGCAGGTAAGGTGGTTGCTGAGCAGTATGTGGGTACAGCGGACAGGGTTCTGATGCCTCTCCCCCTACTTGTGCATGAGTATCTCCCAATAGCTGTTAAGGCTTTGAGGAGTGAGGGATTCATACATGTTTACGAGTTCACGAGGGCTATGTCTAGGGAGGAGGCTGTTAGAATTGTTGAGGAAAGCTTCCTGGATGAGTTGAGGCGTTTAGGTGTTGAGGCAGAAGCAGTTAATGGGAGGGTTGTCCGGTCCGCGGGCCCAAGGAGGTATCAGGTAGTTGTCGATCTCAGGATTTACCGGACTTCCTCCTCTTCTTAACTCCCTGAACAGGAATGACCCTTACACCTATCCCGAATAATTCCCTCATGACGGAGTCAAGGAACCTTACGTAGGATCCTCTATGCCCCATGAATGGGCCGAAGACCCCTTCATCTATCCTTATCGCTACGTATGAACCCATCAGGTCAATGTCCTCAACCCTCTTCCATATCCATGATATGGGGTGGACAGCACGCACTATTTCTGTTAGGTCTATGCCTAGCTCAACGCCCCTAACACGTTCATCAAGGTCTTTCTCAACCAGTAATATTCTCTCACCCTTACGGCCCACAAGCCTCCCCATATGTCCCTTCTTAACTATCACTAGGTATCTCGGCACATGCTCGGAGGATATCCCCGCCTCCTTAATGTAGTGGAGCAGGTCAAGCACTGTAATTATGTCGGCGTCAGGGGACCTCGTTCTTATGACTTCGTAGGCCCTCTTCTCAGTGTCGCTCAACTCCCTAGTTCTCAGAAGGTACTCCATGAGGAGGCGCAGACCCACCTTAGCCCCTTCCCTAACAATGTCCTTCACACCCAGATCCACCACTATGGCCCTCGGCTCCCCTGCCAGAATATCTCTGAGGATGGCTGACGGGTCCTGTCCCCTAGTCCTCAAAGCCTGAAATATTGGGTCAGCAGCAACGATTAGGCGGGCGTTTCTCCCAACCCTCACTAAGGCCTCAATAAGTGACTCCACTTTAAGGGTCTGTGCATCATCTATTAACACGACAGCGTCATCGAATGTCCTGCCCTTCAGGTAGTGGCTGTCGACAAAAGATATTCGGCCGTCATTAACCATCGCCTCAATCTCGTCCCAGCTGATCAGGTCTGAGAGAACGTCGCTTACGTACTCCTTACAGAGCTCGTAGAACTCAGGCCCTCCCTCAGCCACAGTCAGTTCCTCACCTGTGGTCACATCTATCACGGGCTTAACCACTACTAGCCTCCTGTACTTTCCAGAGGTTACGGCGTCAATACCGTAGCTTAAGGCGAAGAGAGACTTCCCCACGCCCGTAGGCCCGAAAATACCTACTATTTGGTAACCGTCATTCATCAGCGCCGTCTTCAGGCTTTCCTGGCCGGCCGTCAACGGCTTCAGCTTATCGAGTATATTCATCCTCACTCCCGTATCTCGTACTGTTCCCAGGTTATATACTTCAGTATAACACATTGTTTGGGTCTGGCCGGTGGGGGAGGTCGATAAGTCTCTGTGGGTTAGGAGGAAGGAGGAGTTCCGCTCCAGGATGATGGAGGATGTTGAGATAGGGTACCTTGACAGGGACATTATCGATGTTTTACTTAAGTTCTTCGAGCGGGAGGAGTCCTTCACAATCAGCTCCTGCTCAGGCAGGATAGCTGTGGTGGATTCGCCGTTCCCCTGGGTTAGGGAGCCTTCCTCAGTAATCTTCAAGAAGCATGCTCCCGTGTCGGTGGAGGAGTTTTCATCCATTATTAAGCAACCTGCGGTGTGGAGGCTTTGGGGAGTTGTTACAGGACCCATTATACATGTCTCCACACTAACCCTGGAGGAGGCTTTAAGGATTCTCGAGATAGGCAGGGAGGCAGGCATGAAGCATTCTGGAATACTTTCCTTCGGGAGGAAAGGGATTGTGGCGGAGCTGAAGACAGGTGTGATGGTGACTACGCTTCTGAAGGTTGGTGATGAAGTCGTTCCATCCCAGGAGTCGCTGGAGAAGGTTGTGGAGACATTGAATGAGGCATTAATGGAGGGGAAGGAGAGGCTTAACAGGTTGAGGAAGGTTCTAGGGCTGGAACCGCTTAACTACAGGGAGTTGTGGAGTAATTAACGCGTTTAATTTCTCTTAACCATTACTTAAGTGGGTGTTCCGCGTGACGGAGCTTCTGTACCAGAAGGACAGTTACTTGAGGGAGATGGATGCACACGTAATTAAAGTTGTTGAGGGAGGAGTTGTCCTCGACAGAACAGTCTTCCACCCGAGAAGTGGTGGGGTGGCTCACGATACGGGAGTACTTGAGTATTGCGAAAGGACCTACCGTGTGGTTAAGGTTGGTAGGGACAGGGAGACGGGTGAGGTTGTGCATTATCTCGACACAACCGACGGCTTGAAGGAGGGTGCTGAGGTACACGGGGTTATTGATTGGGACCGTCGCTACAGGCTGATGAGGCTCCACACAGCAGCCCACATAATTTCCGCAGTAATGTTCAGGGACTACGGAGCCTTAATCACGGGAGGGGATATTCAGCCGGAGAAGGCTAAGGACGATTTCAGCATAGAATCCATGGATAAGTCAATTTTCGAGGACGCTGTGAGGAAGGCTAATGAAGTTGTTGAGCAGGGAATAGAGCTCAAGATCTACTGGGTGAGCAGGGAGGAGGCGTTCAAGATCCCTGGGATTGTTAAACTCGCTAACAGAATGCCTCCAGACATCAAAGAGTTAAGGATCGTGGAGATTCCCGGGATCGATATTCAGGCTGACGGCGGCCCCCACGTAAGGAACACGAAAGAGATAGGGAAGATAGTGCTTCTGAAGGTAGAGAATAAGGGAAAGAAAAGGAAGAGGATGTACTACACTGTAGAGCCTTAAGGTAAGAAATCCACCTGGTTTAATTTTAACACCCTATTGATTTAAGTGATTATACCCTAAGGTTTAAATAATTATTTAACAATATAGAAACTTGAAGGTGGTAAATATGCCAGGACAGATTCCTTTAATTGGAGAGAAATTCCCTGAAATGGTAGTTGAGACATCGTTCGGGAGGATGAAGCTCCCAGACGACTTTAAGGGCAAGTGGTTCGTGTTATTCAGCCATCCTGCGGACTTCACTCCCGTCTGCACGACGGAGTTCGTTGCGTTTGCGAAGAGGTATGAGGACTTCAAGAGACTGAATACTGAGTTAATAGGGTTAAGCGTTGACAGCACTTGGAGCCATATAAAGTGGGTTGAGTGGATTAAGCAGAACCTAGGTGTGGAGATACCTTTCCCGATAATTGCAGACCCGCGTGGAATGGTTGCGGATAAGCTTGGACTTATACATGCGCCGTCAGCGACCCATACAGTTAGGGCAGTATTCATAGTTGACCCGAACTCAACCATTAGGGCGATCCTGTACTACCCTGCGGAGCTCGGCAGGAATATGGATGAAATACTGAGGATGATTAAAGGCTTCCAGGTCAGCGAGAAGTACGGTGCAGCGATTCCGGCGAACTGGCCTAACAACGAAATTGTTGGCGAGAGGGTTATAGTGCCTCCGGCGACAACCGTTAAGGAAGCTGAGGAGAGGTTGAAGACCTACGAATGCTTCGACTGGTGGCTGTGCCATAAGGAAGTTCCTAAGGAGGAGGCTGAGGAAGCCAGGAAATTCCTTGAGAGGGTAGCTAAACAAGCCAAATAACAACCTTATCTTACCAAACCGTAAATGGTTTTTATCCTGTAAATTTTTGTCGTATTCGATTATAATCCAGTGATGGAAATGAAAAAGATATTATTTACTTTAATGAACTCCATCCAAAAGCTATGAGTACAATTAGTATTATATCTAGCAACACGCTTATTCCTGTTAAAACTGCGAAGGCAGGAATTAGAATCATTGGAATTGAGGTTAGTATGTCCAAGACAGATGCAATTATACCAACAATTCCACCTTTTCTTTGTGAGTGCCATAACCAATATCCCGCCAGCAGATAAAGTAGGTATAATATAAACCCTATTATTCCGATCGCTACTAGGACACCACCGGCGAGCCATCCCACGTATGGAACACTATATATAACAGATCCACCTCCTAAGATCGCCAATGATCCGATAATTCCAAGGATACCAAAGATATAGAACAATATTGATGCTATTGTAATTGAGGCAGGTCTTACTTCAGAAACTTCTTTTTCCATGTTATCTCCATGATAAAATACTTAACCCGAAAATATTTATATTTTATTTTTAGGTTTAGATCGGTCTTAAACTATTTGAGATTATTTAAGATTTATTGTGGATAGAAAGATTCTCGTACTTTTTCTTACGGTTAAAGTGATTGATTAATATTTAATTCGGCCTGATAATAATATGCCTAATTATATCTGTGCAGAAGTAAACATTAAGCTCTATTCTCAGAATGTCAGCAAACTAGGCTCTCATGACTCAATATCATTAATTATTTCAGAAACATTAATTTAAAGGGTATGTAGTTATGGTTTCAGCTACTTTAACTAAGTTATCTGACTATATCTACCTCCTCAGGGTGGACGATAACGAAACAACATTCTTTGAGGGTCTTTGGGCAATCCCAGAGGGAATTACGTATAACGCTTACTTAATTAAGCTCGACCGAGCCACAGTCCTGATTGACGGGTGGCCTAAGGATTACGGGGACGACTTCGTGAGTTACTTATCAAGAATCACCAACTTAGAGGATATTGATTACATAATAGTTAACCATATGGAGCCTGATCACAGCGGTTCCCTGCCGAAGGTTCTTGAGGCGAATAAGTGGAAAGCCACAGTCCTCGGACACCCTATGGCTAAGGGGCTGATTGAGTCGTTGCTGGGTATATCACCTAAGTTCAGGGCGGTGAAGGACGGTGAGAGGGTTGAGATAGGGGGCAAGACATTCAGATTTATTCATACGCCATGGCTCCACTGGCCCGAAACAATAATGACTTTCCTGGAGGAGGACAGCATTCTCTTCCCGTGTGACGGCTTCGGAGGGTTCTCAATACCTCCCACAGTATTCGATGACGACGAGGAGGTCGTTAAGAACTACATGAGGTTTGTGAGGAAGTACTTCGTGAGCGTCATAGGGTACTACAGGGACTTCGTTACTAGAGCCATAGATAAACTCAAATCGATTGGGGTGGAGCCTAAAATAATCGCTCCGGGCCATGGATTAATATGGAGGAAGTCGCTGGACATTGTGGGTCACTACTACGCCTGGGCTAAGGCAGTCCCTGAGAAAGGGAAGATAGCAGTAATCTACACCTCCATGTACGGGTATGTGGAGAGCTCTGTGAGTTACGCACTCAACGAGCTCAGGGAGAGGGGGCTGAAAACAGTTGTTTTCAGGTTCACGAGCAAGCATAGGGATAGCCTCAGCGACCTGCTTGGCGAGGTCGATGATGCTGAGGGAATAATTCTAGGTACAGCCACGTATGAGGCGGATGTTTATCCCTTCATTAATTATGTGATCGATATACTGACGAGGAAGGTTAAGGCGAAGAAACCCATCCTGATCCTCACCACCTACGGGTGGGGGGATGTTGCAGGGCGGAAGCTGGAGGCGTTCCTTAAGGAGAAGGGTTATGAAGTAGTTGGCGTCATCAGATTCAAGGGGATTCCAAGCAGCGAGGATAGGGAGAAGATAAGGGAAGGTATTGAGAAGTTCCTTAAATCGCTTTAACCATACCCATCTTCCGGAGGGGTGCGGTGACGAGGTCCGAGAAGGAGATCATTGAGGAGGCTAAGAGATCTCTTAAGGATGAGCTTTACTCAGCCGAAATATATTTCCAGATCTCTAGAATGTTTAAGGATAGTGAAATCTCTCGGAAACTCGTTAAGATATCTAAGATGGAGAGCTCGCACGCAGCGTTGTGGGCATCCTTCCTGAAGAGGAGGGGTGTGGATCCGGGGAAGCTTAAGGTAAGCCGGGCTAAGATATTTCTATGGAAAACACTTTTCAGGGTCATAGGTCTGGGCCTCACCCTAAAGATTCTGGAGTCCGGGGAGAGGGACGCAATTAAGCTATACTCCGAGATGCTTAGCTCACCTCACCTCTCAGAGGAAGAGAAAAGGAAGCTTAGGGAAATAATGAAGGACGAGCTCGTTCATGAGGACGAGTTCGCGAGCGAGGAGAAGAGGTTTCAGGAATTCATTTCACATGTTAGGGACGCAGTTCTGGGAATGAATGACGGGTTAGTAGAGATTCTTTCCGTGTCGGCGGGTCTGGCAGGCGCTTACGGGAACTCCCTTAACGTCGCGTTAGGCGGTCTGATCGTCGGGGTTAGCGGAGCCCTATCAATGGCAATAGGGACCTACGTAAGTGTTAAGGCACAGAAGGAGGTGCGTCTAGGCATTATTGAGAGGGTTAAGCTCGCATCCCAATTCGTTACTGAGGTCTTCATAAACAGGATCAAGAAGTATATGTCGAGTAAGGGTTTCAGCGAAAGCCTTTCCGGGAACATAGCTGATGAGGCGTCGAAGGATAAGGAATTAATGGCTAAGATCATTGCTGAGGAGGAGCATGGGCTTAAGGAGGAAATGCTTGACGACCCGAGGACTGCGGGAATCTATACAGGAATATTCTACTTGATGGGGGCATTCATCCCTCTCCTACCCTACTTCTTCATGCTGCCTATTACCGCAGCGCTCCCAATATCCTTCATAGCCGCGGGATTAATGCTGGCTGGTGCGGGAACGATAATAGCGATAACTGCGGAACTAAGCATTAAGAGGAAGGCATTAGAACTCATGCTTGCGGGGCTGGGGGCAGCGGCAATAACTTACGGGATAGGTGTGCTGGCCTCCATACTTCTAGGGATTGAGGTAGGTTAGCCCTCCTCAGCAACCTTGAATATACCGATCCTATAGTCAGGTTTTTCATCTTCCCTGATCTCAACCAGCTTAAGCTTCAGACACAGATCCTCGGCCAGGTATCTGAAATCCTCAACCCAGTCATTAATTCCGCATGTGGATGTGAAGGGCCCTGTGAACTTTATGTGTATTGATCTATCATCAATCTTGATGAGGGTTGCTGTGGATTCAGGTGATCTGTACCTATTATAAAAAAGTACTACCTCATTAACCTTACTCTTTATTTCAGGCTTCATCACTCTACCTTAATCTCCTTCCTACCTTCCCACACGCCGTGGAGATTGCAGTACTGTAGGGCGTAGATTGTTCCTCCCTTACTCAGCCTCAGCCTAAGCGTGACGTCAGGCTCAGCATACTCAGGCGTGAGAGTTATTGTCGCTAGGTGGATCGGGTTGAAACCCCTACCCTCTTCATAGAAGTACACCTCTATCCATCTTATGGAGTGCTGCACGGTGTTGGGGTGTGGACCTACCTTAATCCTGACCTCGAAAGGATCGCCCGCCTTTACCTTATCAGGCACCCCAATCTTCGGTGTGTGGGGCTCAACCTTACTTATGGCTTCACCGCTCGCCTTCTCAGGCGTGTATATTAATTCTCCTAAGGTTTTCATTTTATCGCCGTTAAAATAATATGGTTAAGTTATTAAGTTTAATACTCAGAAATGCAATAGATATTATTTGATTTATTAACTTACTTAAATCTCTCCTCAAACCAAACGTTCCCGCGTGGGTGGTACCCCAGCGATTCCCAGTATCCGTCCTTGTAGGTGTCGAGGAAAGTTATTTCGGTGACCCATTTAGCGCTCTTCCAGCCGTAGAGATGTGGGATGAATAGCCTTGCAGGATACCCTTGCTCCGGGGACAGTATTTTCCCGTTTAGGTATAGGGCGATAACGGATTTCTTGTTGAGGAAGTCCTTCACCGGGATAACGGTTGTGTAGCCGTCAGCGCATCTTACATACACCCACCTGGCCCCCTCCTCGACTCCCACCTCCTCAGCTATGGCCTTAGTAGGTACGCCCTTCCACACTGTTGCCTTAACGGACCACCCTGTGACGCAGTGGAAGTCGCTCATGAACTCATCTGTAGTCATCCACTTCAGCTCCTCATAGGTGTATTTCTTAGGGTTCCTGACCTTCCCGTTTACCTTAAGCCTCCAGACAGAGACATCCATCTGAGGCTGCCCCAGAATCCTGTAAATAATGAAGTTGGGGATGTATGTCTGTCCAGGAGGCCTCCCATCCATATTGGTCGGGGCTGCGGAGAATTCAGGCTCCTCGTTGGAGGGATTTGACGTGAACATCAGTTTAATGAGGGAGGGATCTACAAAGGACTTGCTGAGGGTGCATACAACCTTAATGACTTGCCTCCTCCTAGACATCAGTCTACAGGAGGAAACCTTCTCGCCTGAGACCGTGATGAAGTGGAAGAAGTGTATCATGTATTCGTTCCCTATAGATTCATTCTCTGTGAAAACAGCGTCAGCTACGGGGAGCCTAAGTTTCTGCTTAACGTAGGCCATGATCTTTAAGACGTAATTCCTCAGATCCCCTAAGGAGTAGAAGTCCCACATTCTGGGCTTGCACTCAACTACAGCGCTCACACCCTTCGTTTTTAAGGGAGGGGTTTCCTTAACTATGCATTCCAGCATCTTTCTGGGTCACACCAAGTAAATTATTTCCGTGTAATGTATTAATCATTATTACGTCTGGTTCCATAATAGTTCTCGGTGACTAATTATTAAGGAACTAGCAGAGAAAATGGTTATTCTTGAGAGGGAGTATTCGCGCAGCTCTCGGATTCGGCTAAAGACGTGAAGAACCCTGTCATTAGGGCAGTTATGGAGGCGGTCGCTCAGGACTCGCTCAAACACTCAATGATTTATGAGGCGGTGCTCGAACTCCTGAGTAAGGAGCACCCATTCATTGCTGAGGAGGAGTCTGAAGAGGATAAGGAGGGAGATTGAGGAACACATAAGGACTGAGGAGGAGATGATTAGTAGGCTTAGGGAGGTTTTGAGCGGGGAGGTACGGGATAAGGCCGTGAAGTTTCTCCTCGAATCAGTTCTCAGGGATGAGCTTTACCATCACGCCCTCCTCCAGAAGGTTTATGAAATGATTATTAAGAGGGAAACATTCAGCGAGAGCGATCTGTGGGACGCTGTCTGGCAGGAAGCAATGTTCCACGGGACGCCGGGAGGTTGATTCAGGAATATATTTTTTTAAATGTATGTACCGAGCCTTTATTTACTTCCTCTTTATACCTACTCGGTGATTACTTAGTGCTGGAAATAAGGTGGCATGGTAGAGGAGGTCAGGGTGCTTGGACCGCTGCCAACCTCCTCGCCGTCGCGGCCATGCTGGGGGGTAAGCATGTACAGTCCTTCCCTGCCTTCGGCCCTGAACGTTCTGGAGCACCCATGATGGCGTTCACGAGGATAAGTGATGAGGAGATAGAGCTCCACAGCATGATATACGACCCGGACATAGTGATAGTGCTTGACCCCACGCTCCTCAGCGTGGTTAACGTTACTGAAGGTTTGAAGAAGGGTGGAACCATAGTGGTTAATTATGAGGGTGAGGATGAAGCGCTTCTTAAGGAACTTAAGGTCAGTAAGGGTGAGTATAGGGTCGTGCGCACTCCAGCAACGAAGCTAGCGCTCGACATTCTGGGGAGGCCCATCATGAACACTGCAATGATCGGAGCTCTCCTTAAGGCACACCCGATAGTGAAGATGGAGTTCGTTGAGGAGGCTGTGAGGCAAAGGTTCCCCGGTAAGCTCGCGGAACTGAACATTCAATTGATTAAGGAGGCAATGGAGGAGGCCCAGGAGGTGTGAACCATGAGTAAGCCTAAGTCAGAAGTTAAGGAGCCGCGTGGGTGGAAGGATCTACCCACATCAGCCCTCCCCTACAGGTTATCAACCGAGTACCTCACGGGAGGGTGGAGGGCGTTAAGGCCCGTCATCAACTACGAGAAGTGTGTTAAGTGTATGCTCTGCTGGCTCTACTGTCCCGACTTCGCGATTACGTGGGACGGTGAGGACGTGCACGTGAATTACGACTACTGTAAAGGTTGCGGAATTTGTGCATACGAATGCCCCACTAAGGCAATAGATATGGTTCCTGAGGGGGGTGAGAAGTGATGGCGCCTAAAATACCTCTCGAGAAACAGGTTAAGAAAGCTGTTAACGGTGACGAGGCAGTAGCTTACGCAGTTAAGCAGAGCCTTGTCGACGTTGTGTCGGCATACCCCATAACTCCACAGACAATAATAGTTGAGAAATTTAGCGAGTTCGTTGCGAACGGTGAGGTTTACACCGAGTTCGTTCCTGTAGAGTCCGAGCATTCAGCAATGTCCACAGTTGTGGGTGCGGCTGCGGCCGGTGCTAGGGCGTTCACAGCAACAGCTTCCCAAGGACTTGCGTTAATGTGGGAGATTCTCTACATAGCTTCCTCACTCAGGCTGCCGATAGTTCTCGCAGTCGCTAACAGAGCGCTTTCGGCCCCAATCAATATCCACTGCGACCACAGTGACGCTATGGGTATGAGGGACGCTGGATGGGTGCAGCTCTTCGTTGAGAACACTCAGGAAGCCTACGACACAACCATACAGGCCTTCAGAATCGCTGAGCATCCGGAAGTACACCTACCGGTAGCGGTGAACCTGGACGGCTTCATCCTGAGCCACACGCTTGAGGACATACGTATGCTTCCCGATGAGGAGGTACATAAGTTCCTGGGAGGCCATAGGAAGGTCGCTAAGACCTACGTGGACTATCTGGGTAAGGAGGTGGAGATCAAGCTCGACCCTCAGAACCCAGTAAGTTTCGGACCCCTAGACCTCTACGACTACTACTTCGAGCACAAGATTCCGCAGGTTAAGGCAATGGAGAAGGCTAAGGACGTGGTTAGGGAGATACATGACGAGTGGGCTGAGCTAACCGGAAGGAGGTACGGTGATGGTGTGCTGGATCCCTACGAGGTTGAGGACGCCGACATAATCATCACTGTCCTCGGAAGCACTTCCGGAACCGTCAGGAATGTTGTGAGACAGTTGAGGAAGGAGGGTGTGAAGATCGGTGTGTTGAGGATAAGGATGTTCAGGCCGTTCCCGTTCGATGAGGTTAGGGATATTCTGAAGGGTGCTAAGATTGTTGGTGTGATGGATAGGGCCGTAAGCTTCGGCAGTTTCGGCCCCAGCTACCTAGAGATAAACACAGCCCTTTACGGAGTTAAGAACCCACCACAGATAATTAACTACGTCTACGGGCTGGGAGGCAGGGACATGCCGCCTCAGCTGGTGAGGAAAATGATTGACGAGTTGAGGAAGGTTGAGGAGGGAGAGGAAGTGAAGAAGAAACTCAGGTTCCTAGGTGTGAGGGAGTGAGGTGGTCGTGATGAGTGATGAGAAACCCTACAAGTTAATCCGGTTCAAACCTGGAGAGAAGGTTGAGATGCCCTTAACACTTAACCCGAAGGAGATCGCCAGTAAGAGAGCACCTATAATGCTTCCGGGCCACAGACTCTGCGCAGGATGCGCGGCCCCAGTAGTGGTTAAGCTGCTGAGTTTCGCCTTAAGAGGGCCTACGATAGTGGTGAACGCGACAGGATGTGTAGAGGTAGCCACAACAATATTCCCCTACACGTCCTGGGCTGTTCCATGGCTGCATGTAGCATTCGAGAACGCGGCTGCAGCCGCGAGCGGTGTGGAGGCAGCGCTCAAGGCCTTCAAGAAGACCGGTAGGCTACCCTACGACAATGTTGACGTGGTTGCGATTGGAGGTGATGGAGGGACCTTCGACATAGGTTTTCAGGCCCTCAGCGGTATGGCTGAGAGAGGGCATAACGTGATGTATGTGCTCTACGATAATGAAGCATACATGAATACAGGTATTCAGAGAAGCGGCGGAACCCCGGCGTTCGCATGGACCACTACAAGCCCTGTAGGCAAGGTTCTTCCAGGCAAGACGCAGCAGAAGAAACCCATTGCAGACATAATGGTTGCTCACAGAATCCCCTACGTCGCGACAGTATCTCCCGCGTACTGGGGAGACGCGATAAGGAAGTTCAGGAAAGGCATAGAGATTGAGGGCCCGACATTCATACATGCCATAAGCTCCTGTAACAGGGGATGGAGGACAGCGACAGAGGTATCCATAGCTGTTACGAGGCTGGCTGTCGACACATGCTACTTCCCTCTATGGGAACATATACAGGGTAAGGGTTACTTCCTGACCGACAGGTCATTAGTGATTGCGAAGAACCCGAAGATGAAGAAACCTATAGAGAAATACCTAGAGCTGCAGGGCAGGTTCAGACACCTACTCAAACCTGAGAACAAGCACCTCCTCAAACAGCTTCAGGAGTATGTTGACGCTGTTTGGGAGGATCTCTTGAACAGGGCTGTTAATGCCCCAAGATAATTTTTTCCACACTAAACCCAATACTTAAACACCCTAAACACATTCTTAATCGGTGTCTTCATGAGTGGTGAGTCAAGTAAATATGTCTGTGAGGATCCTCCATGCCTCCACGTAGTGGTTGACTGGCAGAGCAAGAAGTTCGCCGTCTTCCTTGAGGACGCTGAGGAATCAATTCTATACATCCCTGCCTCCAAACTGCTTAAGGCCTGTGAGAATGTGAAGGAGTTGATTAGGAAACATGTTGCGGAGGCGAAAGGTGAGGAGGCGGATCCCCTCGCTGAAAAATACTTAGGTGCGGAACTTATCGAGTATGAGGATTATGAATAGCCGGGCTTCCTACTTAACTCATCAATCTTCTTCAGACTCCTAACTTTCGCGGAGGGACCTATCTTCACATCCTTCACATACCTAACCTCGTTAATCCTTGTTCCATCACCTATCTTCACATCCACTCCCTCAACAATGTTTGCCTTAACGTCGCTACCTATAACGACATCAGTTCCGTAGACATCATCCACCTCGGCCTTCCTACCTATCAAAACCTCCTCACCGATAATCACTCCGGAAACCTTACTCTCTTTCTCTATAAACACCTCATCACACATGACATACTTAAGGGACAGGTCACCCGAGAAATGTCCCTCATCACACTCAATCCTTTCACTCCAGATCCTTCCAGAGAAGTGGATCTCGTCCGCCTTCACCAAGTTCGAGAACCTTCCCTCCCCCGCAACTGATAGGTCTGAGCACTCAATCACCCCCTCCGCCTTAATTGATCCTGCGAAGGAGCATTCATCAGCCTTCAGATTACCTAAGAAGACAGCTCTGCCGCTAGCACTTATTTCACCTCCTTTAGCGTCTCCCTCAATCTTGAGGGAGCCTGCCACGTTAATTATGTCAAAGGTTAAGGGACCTTTAAGAACTACATCCCCGCCTACACGTATTTCACCTATGCTTTTACTCACATGAATCACCGTGTAGATAGGGAATCAGTTTTTAAATCAAGAACTCACAAATTGTGAGTTTCTCGAAGAAGTGTCATAATCCTTTCATACATACTCATGTATTCATAACCTCTCGTCGTTATGAAGTACTTCACAGAATTCCCTTCCTTAAGCATATACACAAGACCCGCCTCGATCAGGTGTTTCAGCAGCTTATTCCCCCTATCTACAGGGAGGTTTGCAAACATGCATAGCTTAGTTATTCCGAGGCCGTTGTAGCGGGTTGAGAGTGTTTTAAGTATATCATACACGACGTCATGTCTGCATCTACGCATCTGTTAAGACCCGTTACTCCTTCCCTCAAGTAATTAATAATAGCCGCATCCGCGATACTTCATTGGTGCTTAAGCATGGGCGAAGTCTTCGCGAATGACGTCGTTAAGAAGATTCTCGAGAATTACCGCACAATATGGGCTATCGGTCATGCCCAGAGCGTGCTCGGGTGGGATATGGAGGTGAATATGCCTAAGGAAGGGATTACTGAGAGAAGTGTTGCTCAAGGAGCTCTCTCAGTTCTCAGCCATGAACTCCTTCTGAGGCCTGAGTTCGTTTCTCTTGTGGATAAGGCGGACTCGCTTGAAGGGCTTAACGAGTTCGAGCGCGGAGTTGTCAGGGTTCTTAAGAGAAGTATCAGGATTGCTAAAGCCTTCCCGCCGGAGTTCGTTAGGGAGCTTAGCGAGACGAGGAGCAAGGCCACAGCCATCTGGGCGGAGGCAAAGCGAAAGAATGATTTCAAAGCGTTCGAGCCTTGGCTCGATAAAATCATTAAGCTTGCGAGGAAGGCTGCTGACTACCTAGGCTACGATAAGTACCCGTATGACGCGCTCCTAGACCTTTTCGAGGAGGGTTTAACTACAGACGATCTTGAGCCTATATTCACCACCTTGGAGAAGGACCTCACATCTGTTCTTCAGAGAATCCTGAGTGAGGGCAAGGTTCCAAGAGAGCACCCGCTTGAGAAGGAGAAGTACGATGTTGAGGCTATGAAGAAGGTTAATATGGAGGTGCTTAAACTCTTGGGCTTCCCTCTAGGTGTTAGGTCAAGACTCGATATCTCGCCACACCCATTCACAACGGAGTTCGGCATTAAGGACGTGAGGATAACTACCCGTTACGAAGGGTTCGACTTCAGGCGCTCTCTTCTTGGTGTGGTTCATGAATTCGGTCACGCCCTCTACGAGCTTCAGCAGGATGAGAGATTCATGTTCACACCCATAGCTGGAGGTGTGTCTGAAGGGATTCACGAGAGCCAGAGCCGCTTCTGGGAGAACATTATAGGGAGAAGCAGGCCTTTCGCCGAGTTAATTCTTCCAATACTTAAGGAGAACCTACCATTCGTTAAGGGGTACGGCCCTGAAGATCTCTACACGTACTTCAATGCTGTTAGGCCTGACTGCATAAGGGTTGATGCGGATGAAGTGACCTACAATCTCCACATTCTCCTGCGGTACAAGCTGGAGAAGGTAATGATTAATGAGGGTGTTAAGGCTTCCGACCTCCCCGAAATATGGAATGAGGAGATGGAGAAGCTTCTCGGCCTTAGACCCAAGACCTACAGCGAGGGTGTGCTTCAAGACATCCACTGGGCCGAAGGATCCATAGGCTACTTCCCGACCTACACTTTGGGGACGTTGCTGGCTGCGCAGATCAGGAGATACATACTTAGGGACCTGCCGAACTTCTACGAACTTGTGGGTAGGGGCGAGTTCCAGCCTGTGAGGGATTGGTTGCGAGAGAAGGTACATCGCCACGGATCAATATACCCGCCTAAGGAGCTTCTGCAGAGGAGTTTCGGTGAAGGAGTTAATCCGAGCTACTTCCTTCAGTATCTGCAGGAGAAGTTTCTTGCGTGAAGCGCTAAATAAATAACCATTTTTTAGTTGATTCCTCTATCTACTCGGTGAGTTCTTCATGGGTTCTTGGGACAGTAAGACCTTTACCCGCCTCACCTACTTGAGCGACGTTAATATTAGTAAGGACGGGAGACTGGTTGCCTACACAACTACCAGAGCTAATATGGAGAAGGACAGATACGACACAACCATCGTTATTCATTCACTCACGGAAGGCGGGAGAATGTTTATTGACGGTGCCTCCATGCCTAGAATATCTCCTGACGGGACAAAACTGCTTAGCGTTAAGCCCCTGGAGGAAGGTAAGAAGTCCGCCCTAATGCTTCACGACCTGCGAAGCCTGAGCGGCCATAGACTGAGACAATATGACGCTATCATAGATATTTCTTGGGCCCCTGACGGGAGAAGAGTTCTCGTAACAACCTATAAGAGGAGGAAGGACGAGCATCTATTCTTCGAGGAGAGGGTTCCCGCATGGTTCGACAGCAGAGGCTTCATCGATGGGGAGAATGTTGTGCTGGACATTCTCGACAGTGAGTCGGGGGAGGTTATTGATAAGGTTGAGCTGAAGTTCTTCGCCATCCCTTACTTCAAGCCTGCCCTATGGCTGGGCAACAAAATAGCTTACACTGTGCCTAAACGTGAGAACCCGTTCAAGTTCGCTGATATTTACCTCTATGATGGAGGGAGCCACGAGAAAATACTGGAGAATGTGTCGATGGTCGCTGTTCACGCCAACCGGAAGCAGCTCCTTCTTCTAGGTAAGGAAAGGAAGGAGAAAATGAGTGAGCATGACTACCTCCACATCTGGGAGGGAGGGGAGTTAAGGCCCCTGACACAGGACCTAATCTATGATAACAGGGCTGGGAAACTTGATGCTGAAGGGAACTTGTACTTCACCCTAGCTAGGGAGGGGAAAGTAACTCTCCACAGAATGGGTGGGGCCGGGGATGTGGAGCCTATCGTATCTGAGGACGCGTGGGTTTCTTCCTTCGACGTCAGCGATGACGGTACTACAGCCTTCCTTAAGGAGACACCTACATCACCGGCCGAGCTCTACGTGTGGAGGGGAGGAGAAACAGTCAAGGTGACAGACTACAACGGGCCGGTGATGAAGTCTCTGAATGTTAGGAACCCTAAGCACTTCAGGTTCGAGAGCTTAAGCCTAAAGATTGACGGGTGGTACATAAAGCCGGATGTTCGTGACGGGGAGAAGGTACCTGTCATAGTTTTCGTTCACGGCGGCCCTAAAGGGATGTACGGGTACTACTTCAAGTACGAGTTCCAGTTGCTGAGTGATAGAGGTTACTACATAGTCTATGTTAATCCTAGGGGAAGCGACGGGTATGAGGAGGAGTTCGCTCTGAAGGTTATTGAGAGGGTCGGTCTGGAGGACTTCCAGGACATCCTTAACGGTCTTGAGAAGTTCTTCGAGCTCGAGCCTCAGGCCGATAGGGAAAGGGTCGGGATAACAGGAATAAGTTACGGAGGCTTCATGACTAACTGGGCACTCACCCAGAGCGAGTTGTTTAAGGCTGGAGTGAGTGAGAACGGAATAAGCTACTGGCTCACGAGCTACGCCTTCTCCGACATAGGTCTGTGGTTCGACCGCGAAGTAATAGGTGATGACCCTCTCCACAACGAAAACTATAGGAAGCTCAGCCCGATATTCTACGTTGACAGGGTTAAGGCCCCGGTACTCCTAATACATAGCCTGGAGGACTACAGATGCCCGCTCGATCAGAGCCTAATGTTCTACCACCTCCTCAGAGACCTTGGGAAGGAGGCGTACATAGCGATATTTAAGAAAGGTCCACACGGACACAGCATCAGGGGGTCACCTAAGCATAGGGCTAAGAGGTATAGGCTACTGATAGAGTTCTTTGAGAGGAAGCTTAAGAAGTATGAGGAAGGCTTCGACATTGACGAGGTGCTTAAAGACTAACTAAAACTAAACAGCTTATTTTATTCGGGCCTAAACCACATACTTCTCGAGGTTTATGAGCCTCATACTGCAGCATTACGGCCGTGCGGAAGTCAGGAGGGAGATCAGCGAGTTCGTTAAGGGCCGGTGGGTAGCGCTTGAAGGCTCCCTGGAAGGAAAGAGGCTTTTCATAAGGTATCGAGGGAGGAGGCCCTTAACAATTAAGAGTGAGGCCGAAGTCTACTCCCTCCTAATGAGGTACCGCGGTGTCGGTGCAAGAACTATTTACGCAACCCTCAACAAGTATAATGACCTCGGCACCACTGAAGCGCTTGACGACCCGGTAAACATAGAGTCGACCACACCGTTCTGGGATATTGACACAACCCTCGAGAAATGGGATTACGCTATTAGGGCGGCCGAGGAGATAGTTACTCTCCTCGAGAAGGAAGGTGTCTCTAAGTCTGTGTACGTTCTTTGGAGCGGGGAGGGCGCCCACGTAAGGATTAATGAGAAGGCTTTCTCAAGTAATGTCCTCTCCAAGCATCACCCCCTCGACGTAGCGTTCGCTGTGGTAGAGTATGTTGTTAGGAGGCTTAGGGACAAGTTTGAGGAGCTTCATGAACGTTCAGGAGGGGTTCTAAAGGTTGAGAACCTCGTAGATATTAAGAGGGTTTTCACGGCCCCCCTATCCCTACATAGGAGCCGCGACCTTGTCGCGGTATGTGTAGATCCTGATAAGTTACAGTCCTTCGGCCTTTCCTGGGCGGAGCCCGGGAGCTTCAGGCACAGCCCCACATGGAGGGATTACGAGGAGGGTGAGGCGGACGCGCTGGCTCTGAAAGCAATTGCTGAGGTTGGGAAGGGCCGTGTGTTTACGTCGCGTGTGAAGGCCGCTAGAGTCGGTGCAACACCGGGGAGGAAGCGTGAGGCAGTTAAGAAAGGTATAGGAAGGTTTGAGGTGATGGCTCTCCTTCAGGCCGCTCGATATTTCCTCCTGACAGGAGATCTTGAGAAGGCTAAGTCCTTCGGCCTTAACAGGGCCATATTCTATGCGTGGGCAAAGCACTACGGCAGGGCATACGCAGCTAGGAAGCTTCCGAGAAGGTACTGGTTCGGCGGTAGCGAGGTTAGGGAGGAGGAGAGGGAGCTCGTGAAGGCCGTGGGGGAGGAGGCTTTTGTTTCTCCAAGAGGGTGGTTCATTATGGGTGACAGGGAGCAGCTTCCTGAAGACTATGACAGGAATGTAGTGAGGAAGATTGAGAGGGTGGTGCCCTACGATATCGCGTGGGAGGCGGCCCTCAAGTATCTCTCCAAGTTCCCTAAATATATCCTCACAAACCAGCAGAGGTTCTATGAGAAGGTCTACAAGCCTGTGAGGGACGTGTTTATTGAGAGGGTTGTGGAGGAGTCGGAGCCTGCAGAACCTTCCCCCTCTACAGCAATGCTAAAACCTAAGGTTAAGGAAAAGAAGGAGGAACCTGAGAGAAGCGGGAAGAAATCACTTCTGGACTGGGTGAAGAAGTCTGGCGACACCTAAGCATGCTCCACAGCCATCCTCTCCAGCGTCTGGTATAGGCGGTGGTAGAGTCCTTTCCTCTTTATGAGTTCCTTATGCGTCCCCTCCTCAACAATCTCCCCCTCCTCAAGCACTATGACCCTGTCGCTTTCCCTGGCCGTGCTGAGTCTGTGGGCAATAATTATCCCTGTCCTTCCCTTCAGAAGCCTCTTCATTGCCTTCCTAATCATTACTTCCGTAGCCACATCAACGCTCGACAGCGCCTCATCAAGAATAACTACCGCGGGATTCCTAAGCATGGCCCTAGCTATGGCTATCAACTGCTTCTCTCCTGTCGAAAGCTTCTTACCCATCTCCCCAGCATCTGTTTGATAGCCGTAGGGAAGCCTCTCAATGAATGTGTCTATGCCTAGCTCCCTACATATCTTCACCACTTCCTCGTCACTTGCCTCAGGCCTACCAAGCCTGATATTATCCATCACTGTTCCCGGGAATAGATAGGTTTCCTGAGGCACGTAACTAACTATCCTCCTAAGGTTCTCAAGCCTCAGCCTACGTATATCCACACCATCAATCAGGATCTCCCCCTCATCAGGGTCGTAGAGCCTGAGGATCAGGTTAGCCAGCGTGGTTTTACCTGCACCTGTATGGCCGACTAAGGCAACCATCTCCCCCGGCTTCACATGTATATTGACGTTCTTGAGGACAGGCCGTCCGGGAACATAGCTGAAGGTCACTCCCCTCACCACCACTTCACCTTTCGGGTTGCGGAGCTCCACAGGCTTCTCAACCTCCTTAACCTCCTCCTCAGCGTCCAGAACCGCGTAAATCCTTTCAGCGGCTGCGAGTGCTGCCTGAAGCGAGTCGTACATATTGATGAACTGGGTTATAGGTCTCCCCAACCTGTTGACGTACTGGATGAACGCAACAATGACTCCAATGCTTAAGACTCCTGCAGTAGCCATGTACCCTCCGTAAATCAGTACGGCTACAACGGCGAGGGTTGCTGTTATATCCATGGACGGCCAGAAGATCCCCATAAGCTTAGCTATACCTATGTATGCCTTAGCCGTCTCGTCGGAGACACCGCTGAACACCCTAGTAACCTCCGCCTCCCTACCGAACGCCTTAATTGCTTCAGCACCGGCGATCGATTCCTCCACAATCGTTGTTGCTTCAGCAACCCTCTTCCTAGCTCTCCTGTGGGCCTCCTTCAGCTTCTTCCCGAACACCTTAGCAATAATTATGAATATAGGGATGTTCAGCAGCGCAACAGCCGTAAGTGAGGGGCTTAAGTAAATCATCATCGCGACTATCCCGACCAGCGAGATAAGGTTTCCAAGGACCGATAGGATGCCTGAGACAAGCACATCGTTCAGTGTGGAGGTGTCGTTAATCGTGGCGGATATTAAGTCACCTATCCGTCTCTTAGTGAAGAAACTCATTGAAAGCCTCTGCAACTTCGTGAATATCCTTCCCCTCAAGTCCCTCAAGTAAAGCTGCCCGACGGTCTGTATCGCGTAGCTGTTCACAGTCATGAAGCCCCACTGACCCACAAGCACCGTTAGGTAGAGAAGTGTTGCTGGGCCTAACCCGTTTATGTCAGCGGTAAGTATGAAGTTATCTATCACGTAGCCCAGGATATATGGAGCGGCTAGGGCGGTGATGGAGTTCCCGATAATTGAAATAATTACGAGGACAAGCATCCCCCTATACCTGGAAAGATCCTTAAGTATCCTTCTAAGAAGCTCCCAGGCCGACTTCTCAGGGGCCTCCTCCCCCAGCGTAGACATCCTCAGGAAGTAGCCCGTCACGCCTCACCACCCCTAACCGTCTCGACGTATAGGCGGTGGTAGAGTCCTTTCCTCTTTATGAGTTCCTTATGCGTCCCCTCC
>CAZFVC010000010.1:0-25205 GCA_964522175.1 uncultured Desulfurococcaceae archaeon | reverse complement strand
CCTTACGTAAAGTATCTACAGCCTCCATAATCGCTCCGCTAACCTCTGGTTTCGTCTGCCTCCTTAGCTCAATCTCTAGGGAAACACCAGCTGAATATAGAACACGTTCAAAATCCTCCACCTTATCCGTCACTATAACGGCTTTCCGCGTGCCCACACTCTCCAAGCTCCTCAGCACCTTAACTATAAGAGGTTCCCCGCATAGAGGAATTAGGGTTTTAGACTTCCCTCTTGTTATTGAGGAAAGCCCCCGGCCTGGACCTCCAGCCAGAACTACTGCTTCCATCATCACCACCTAAACAACTGTTACGGTTTTAGCGAGATTCCTCGGCTTGTCGGGATCATATCCCTTCCTGACAGCTGTGTAGTATGCAAGCAGCTGAGCAGGCACAATATAGGCAACAACAGCTGAAGTTACCGGAACTGCAGGCATCTTTATGGGTACATCCACAGAGCTAAGAACCTCTTCCATATTATGCGGTGCGACAGCCAAAGTCCAAGCAAACCGGGCCTTCATCTCCTGTATATTAGATCTAATCATCTCTCCATCCTCCTCCTGTACAGCAGTGAAATAGACAGGGAAACCCTCCTCTACCAGTGCTATAGGTCCATGCTTTGATTCGCCAGCAGGATATGCCTCTGCATGAATGTATGCAATCTCCTTGAGCTTCAGAGCCCCTTCCAAGGAAAGCGGTAGGCCGTACCCCCTACCTAGGAAGAATGCACTGTGCTTACTCACCATCTTCTTTGACACAGCCCTCATCCTCCCTTCATGCTTGGAAATAACTGAGCTAACTAAATCCGGAAGCTGACGAAGATATGTGTAATGTCTCTCAAACTCTTCCTGCTGAAGCACTTTCCGCCTATTAGCAAGGGCCAAGGCAAGTGCTGAGAGCACAGCTACCTGGGTAGTGAATGTCTTCGTTGCAGCTACTCCAATCTCAGGCCCGGCCCTTGTATAGATCGATATGTGGGACTCCCGCGGAATTGCAGAGTCAACCACATTAGATATGGATATTGTTAGTGCACCTCTCTTCTTGGCTTCCCTAATCGCTAATAGAGTATCTATTGTTTCTCCCGATTGGCTGACAGCGATAACAACGTTCCCCTCCTCCAGTGAGTTAATGTACCATGAAAACTCTGATGAGATGAGTGGGTGAGCCCATATCTTAGAAATATTATTCATCATGATGGCTCCCAAGTAGGAGGCGTGGTAAGAAGTTCCCGCACCCAAAATAAGAACCCTGTCAGCCTTATCTATAATTCTGGCCACTTTCTGGGCCTCATCCCATACTCCGGAAAGGGTTGATGCTAAGGCTTGAGGCTGCTCATGAATCTCTTTAAGCATGAAGTGGGGGTACCCGCTCTTCATAGCCATCTCAACAGTCCATTCAATAACCCTTATTCTGTCCCTGTAATCCACGCTCTCCCAAACTATACCTTCAGCACCAGAGAAAGCTCTCTCCAAAACAACACTATCTGCTGACACATATCCAAGCTCGCCATCATTAACAACCATTATCCTCCTCGTATACTCTAGGAAGGCAGGTATATCGCTCGCAATGAAATTCACACCCTCCCCGAAGCCTACCACAAGCGGGGAAGTCTGTCTAGCAAAGAAAACCTTATCCGGCTCATCCTTATCTATAGCAACTATAGCGAAAGCCCCCTTCAGCATGGAGACAGCGCTCTTAAATGCCTCGTAAGGCCCCAAGCCCTCCTTCTTGAGCTCCTCAATAAGGTGCGGAACAACCTCAGTATCTGTATCAGAGATGAACTTATGCCCCTTCTCAGCAAGCCTGTTCCTTAACTCAGCCCAATTCTCTATAATTCCGTTGTGGGCAACCGCTATTTTCCCGGAGCAATCAAGATGGGGATGTGAATTAACGTCGTTGGGGGGACCATGAGTAGCCCATCGGGTATGACCTATACCGATTAAACCATCGTAACTGCTGAAGCCCAGCTTCCTACTTACAGAATCAATCATACCCATCGACTTCCTAACTACGAGCCTCCCTTCATGAGTGAGGATGGCGAAGCCCACGGAGTCGTAACCTCTGTATTCCAGGCGCTTGAGGGCTTCCCTAACAACTTCCCCCAATCTCTTCTTCAAGACGCCTCTCCGGGAGGCAACAGCGATTATTCCGCAAGCCAAGTGAATCACCGCTAACTAAATAATTCTGATCTGAAACCTATAAAACTAATATATTAAGTGGTGTCAGACAGTCTGCCAAGATCATAATGCCCTAGTAAAGCTTCAGGCGTCTTAAATATTGTGTAGCCTGACCTGATTATGGATGTCCTAATCACCGCTACTCTATCAGGCGCTAAAGACAGTATTCGTAAGTATTCCTTAGGCACATCAAGTAGTTCAAGGAACTCTCTTTCACTCCTGAAAATAATTTTCGTGTTGGCGAGCTGTATAACTATTCTATGAACGTCCTTCGGTGAATGAGTGGAGAATATCAGCCCAAGGCCTCTCGATCTGCCGAGCCTAGCAATCCTTGAAAGGAAGTCAGCCACTATCTCAACCTCCTCATGTGTGGTTCCCTCTGAGGGAAAGAATCTGTGGGCTTCGTCCAGAACGAAAATTGTTGGGATACTTAATCCGGGACCGGCTTTCTTCCAGTGGTATATATTACGCATTAGTTCATAGGCAATCATATTAAGTATTATGAAGTGTGCCCCTCTCATGGATGCATAATCAAGATCCAGAATTATGGGTCCTTTATAATTCTCCATGAGTCTGCCCACGGGAGGCATTCCAACGATTTCACGGTTAATCATTACATCCACTTCCTCAGAGCTCGCGATGAAGTTAACTGCCCTCTCAATATTCTCAATAGTTGTTTTATGGAGCTTCAGTAATTTCCTAATATCCACATATCCGTCTTGGAGAGCCCTGTGGAGGTGTGTGAAGTTCTGGATCCCTCCCTCTCGGTCTTCAAGATAGCTGAGAATATTTCGCAGATATATCTTGGCTTGACGCGAGAATAATGGAAATATCTCTAGGTGATCCCTAAGCTGAAGATAGGAGAGAGATAAGGGAACCACTTCCACAGAGAATTTCTTACCAGCAACCTCTCCCTCAATAATAACAGAGTTCATATGACCGAACTCTCTCCCTCTACTTACATGTGTCACTAAGCTGCTTCCATGGAAAGCTTCAGCAATCTTAGCGAGCCTATCCTTAACATACTGCTCCGCCAGCGCCTCAAAGTCTCTGTCGCCTCTCCTTAATGGAAGCAGAACAGTTATCCAGGAAGGATAATTCTCCGCGCCTGTACCTAGAGCCCTCAAGAAAACCTCCGCCTCTCTAGGCTGCTCTGGGGGAGGAAGAATTAACTGGGTGTAATCACCTGCAGCATCGATAATTAGAATCCTTGCATTCTCCCAACCAAGGTTAATGGAATAAATTAAGTTCTTTATGAAAGTTGTTTTCCCTGCCCCTGTGGTGCCTATCACTAAGAGGTGTTTAAAGAACTCCCTTCTCGGAAGATACATCCCCACCTTTCCCGCCGCAACAGGGTAGGACCCCGTATGCAGGAACCCTAAGATAACACCTTCAGATGGAACACCCGCCACTCTAGCTAAGAGCCCAGAATCCTCAGGCACTATCACTGGTGACTGAGGCTCGATAGGTGTTGTGAAAGGAATGCCGTCCTCATCCAGAAGCACAGCCGCCTCTATTACAGCATTGGTCATCAAACCCTCAGCATCGTACTGCAAAGTCACGGGAGTTAAGGTTTCTAGAACCGAAGCGATATCACTCCTCTTAACACCGACAACTCTTAGCCCAACGGCCTTCAATGTCCTAATATCTATGGCAACCAAGTAGTTGCCTGCCCCAAGTAGGTCTCCGTATTTATAATACACTTCAGGATCCACCTCCACGGTGGCTAGAGAATACTCCTCAGAGAGAGAGGCAGGAATCTTACGACTTATATGCCCCACTATCATGCCCAGTTCAGATGCCCTCTCCAACGCCTTCTCCATATGTCCTCCTATACCTGGAAAGTTACTCAAGCGATCCACCTCCATACAATATGGGTATTCCAGATAACCTGATTTTAGACTCAACCATTTTAGAAAGCTGTGAAACAAGCTCCTTCGATACCTTATCAACTACATGGAGCGATGGCGGCACATATGTACCATATGACTTAGTGAGCCAAGCAACAGATGCAATAAGATCTTTAAGCCCTTCACCAAGAGATTCTGCTACATCCCTCAGAAACTCCACCCTGAATATGGAGTAGTTCCTTAGGTAAGGGTGGTGAGGAACAATAACATAAGCCATAATCCTGTCAGGCAACCCAACCCTAGTTCTGGATTCCCAGGGGCCGAAAACAACCGGAACATCCTCAGGTATTCTCCCATCAAGCCTACCGATAATGACTTCCACATCCCTAACACCTCCCCTAGAAGCTTCAGGTATCTGGCTCGCTCCCCAAACCCGTTTAACTACACACACAGGAATAAGCCCCTTACGGGAAGCTCGAATCATCGCATCCACCCTATCTTCATTGAGAAGTCCAAGCTCTGTACTCCACTTACTTCCCTCCGTGGGTTGAGTGAATGGGTAGACAGATGGCCCATCAATAAGCAGCACTCCCTCAACACCAAGATCAGCAGCCTTCCTTATGAGCTGCGTCTCCAAATTAATTCTAATATCATGAGCAATGGCACCCTCAGGAATTAAAGGATCTTCAGCGTAAGGGATAGAGATCTTGAGGTACCTGTCGGTGATCCATGAAAGGCCAACTCCTGTAGGTGCCCCCATAAAGGGAGGATCTGGGGAAGACGTGAGGGCCGGGGAAGGATGAGTAACAATGTTTTTACCATTCAGGAGAGCTCCTGCCGTTACGGCAACCTCTCCTGCAGGGACATATATGCTGACTGAAGCTGCATCAATAGCTAGAACACTTCCCTGAAGCTTCTTAGGTTGTGAGGCTCTCCACATCTCAACAGGTGGTATTGGCTCCTCCCATAGTGATATAGCTTCCTTCTTCAATACCCTCTTAGGGGGCATGGATTTCAGGTTCTCTATTAGTGCATCCAAGCTGACCCGAGGAGACGTTACCATCAGCATCCAATACCCTTTTATCATAACACTATTAAAGATGAGGGGATGTGTATACGGGTTTTATATTATCCTATGTCTAAATTCAGTGGGTATAGGTGATGACTCTGAAAATTCTTTTAGTGAACGATGACGGATTCATGACTAAGGGTCTTCCCCTAATGCATAAGGCGCTCTCCCAATTCGGTGAAGTGCTTGTTGTAGTGCCTGAGGTGCCCAAGTCAGGTGGAGGGCATTCGCTGACTCTTCATAAACCATTATTCGTCAGGGAGCTCGGGATGTATAATATCGCGATACATGTGATTAATGGGACTCCAGTTGATGCTTTCCATGTAGCGGTGAGTATCTTGGGATTTAAGCCTGACATAGTTTTCTCAGGCGTAAACATAGGGGAGAACACCTCCATGCAGAATATCCTATACTCAGGGACTGTTGAGGCTGCGGTTGAGGCAGGTCTTTTCGGCTATCCTTCCATTGCTGTCTCTGCAGATGTTCAAACAGATGAAGAATTTGAGAGGCCTGACTACGCCTACATGGTTCGGAAAGTGATTGGCCTCATAAACGAGTTCTTCATAAATTACGGATGGTTTAACGGGGTCGATACCGTATCGGTGAACCTGCCGGCTACGTCTCAACCTAAAGGAGCTGTATCGCCGCCCACACAGAAAATAAGATTTATACAAAGGTTCGAGAGAAGGGTTGATCCCAGGGGGAGAGAGTACTTCTGGCTGGTCGGTGAGAGCAGAGTAGAGGAAGGGACAGACACCTACTTCCTTAAGCAGAGTTACGTTGTAGTAACTCCTCTAAGAGCGGATCTTACACACCCAGATATAGGTGGTTACGGTAAACTTCCTTCAAAGTTCAAAAATTTCCTCGAATACCTCGACAGCCACATAAAGGGGCTGTTTAGGGCTGAGTGAAGATGCCCCGGGTAAAGTTCTTGGGCTTCACTTCCTTCGAGAATGTGGATCACGCCCGTAAGAAGCTTCTAGATAGCTTTATCCCAAGTATTGAGAGTGAGGAAATACCATCCCTCTCATCTACTGGGAGAGTAACAGCAGAGGAAATAATGGCGCCCTATGACTTCCCTCCATATAACAGGTCTGCTGTAGACGGCTACGCTGTGAGAGCGGAAGACACTTTCGGAGCCTCAGAAAATAGTCCAATAACTCTCGAGATAGTGGGTGAAATTGAGGCAGGCGATAAACACTCATTACATATCAAAAGCGGGGAAGCCGCAATAATATATACTGGAGGGGCCCTACCGGAAGGAGCAAATGCTGTTGTGCCTTTTGAGCATGGCATCAGGAGGGGTAAATATGTGGATATCCTTAAGCCTGTGCACCCTCAGAAAAACGTGAGTCTAAGGGGGGAAGACTTCCGGAAAGGAGAAGTCCTCATACCTTCCGGAACCTTAATAAGGCCTTGGCATGTTGCTGCATTAATTCAGGCAATGATTAAGAGAGTTAAGGTTTACAAGAAACTGAAAATAGGAATTATCAATACGGGCAGCGAGCTAATAGATATCGATAAAGATAGGGTCAGTAAGGAAGGAATTCCTAATTCAGCAGGCCCCCTTATATCTTCCTATGTGAGTGAGCTTGGTGCTGAGCCTATATATTACGGCGTTGTTGGAGACTCATTACAAGAGATCAGCTCTGCTATATCGGAAGCACTTGCTCAATGCGATATAGTTGTAATAACAGGAGGAACCTCTGTAGGGGGGAAGGATCTTGTTCCCGATGTTCTCTCACGAATGGAGGGCTCTGCGAAGATCTTTCATGGCGTGAATTTAAGGCCGGGAAGAACAGCTGGAGCCTACGTGGTCAAAGGAAAGCCTGTCATAATGATCTCCGGACTCCCTGTAGCCTGCTTAGTGGGGATGGAAAACTTTCTTAAACCTCTCATTCTTAAGGCATATCGCATGAAGGAAATGCCAAGACCGAAAATCAGGGGTTTACTGACTAGGCGTGTCGCTAATGCAGTAGGTTTCCGTTCTTATTATCGAGTAGCTGTCTTCAGAGAGAATGATAAAATATATGTCGAGCCCTTGAGGCTAACGGGCTCCGGAATATTATCAACTCTGCTTAAAGGAAACGGCCTGCTAATTATTGACGAATCTTTGGAAGGGCTGGAGGAAGGGACAGAGATTGAAGTTGAACTTCTGGGACCTATATATCCGGAGAAGCCTTCCTTCTTGAATAAGGGGTAGAGTTTCTCAAGAAATTTTTCAGAATATCTTTAAGCTCATTCGGGACACCCGGAGCATCTCCTTTATCGCGGATTATCTTAGTTTCAATACCTATGACCTGCCCGGCAGCCTTATCCTCCTCTATATCACCTATAAATACAGCGTCGTCGGTACTCACACCCAGCTGCTCGAGTGCTATCTTTAACTGATCTCTCCTGTAGAGGGAATCCTCCCTAGTGATGAGGCAGTCTGTAAGCTCCATTAATCCTAAGGCTTTAAGTAAAGGCTCAGCCGTATCCCTCGACCTTAAGGTGACAACACCTATTTTTACTCCTGCCTCCCTCAATCTTTTAATTATTTCATATAGCTCATCATCCCTAGATACTCCAGCAATACTTTCCTTCTCATAGAAATGGATAGTTCTTTCCACCTCCCTCAACTTCTCCGGAGGTATTTTTAGAAGTTGTGAGGCTACAGGCTCACTACTTAGTTTAGTACCTAGCAATCTCTCCAGAGCGGCCCTCATCTCTCCCCAGTTAAGGGTGGTATTCACCATAGTCCCGTCGATATCCATGATAATCGCTTTCATCTTAGCTCTTCACCATTATCTAGAGCTTCACTGGGTTTAGGGATTTAACCAAATATGGCTTTCTCTTCCAGATACTTCCCTTCCTCATATCTTCCGGGATGGAGCTCCTCAGTATACTTAAGTGTAGGCCTTCCCTCCATAATCAGGCTGGCGAGTTCTTTACCGACAATAGGAGCCATCATATATCCATGTCCGCTATAGCCAGTCGCTAACAATAAGTTATCGTAACTGGGAACCAAACCTATTAATGGATGATGATCCGGTGTTTTCAGGTAATAACCTATCCAAACCCTTAGAAGATTAGCCTTAAGAACCTGTGGGAAGTACTTAGAAATAATGCTGAAACCCTTCCTTATGAAGCCTATCCTCAGAGACATATCATTTTCTGGTACCGGGTACTCAGTCCCCACAATTAGACCGCCTGAAGCAACCTGAACGATGTAGGAGCCGGAGGCCTTATGAATGACTAAAGGCTTAAGGAAGCTTTCAGCTTTCTCCGTAATCATTAAGTGATGCGGATCCCCCTTAATAGGTAGATCATAACCCACATTCTTAAGAAGATGTTTCGTCTCATACCCCGCCGCAACCAGTAATGCATCACCCACCTCCACTGTTCCAACTCCTTCGACATCAAGGGATTTAGCCCTCCCACCACCAACATGAACCTTGTTTACGGGAGTATATTCATGTATTTTCACCCCTAGCGAGCGTAGCTTTCTCCTCAGTGCCCATACAGCATGCAGGGGTATTGCCTTCCCTGCTGTAGGGTCGTAGAGAGCCCCTATAACATCATTCAGCTGCATCGCAGGAACTATTTCCTTCAACTCCTCCTCATAAACCATCCTAGTATTAACCCCTAAGGAGTTATGGAGCTTCATCAACTCCTTATGTATCCTAACCTGCTCCTCATCAGTAAGTATCCAGAGATACCCGTCCTGACGGAAGGAAATCCCTTCTATATCTTTACTCCATTTTTTCCATTCATTTATTGACTCCCTCATAAGGGCAACATGGACCTCTGAAGTGAAGGAAGCTCTTATCCCTCCTGCACATCTTCCAGTGCTTCCGTACCCCAGATATTTTGCTTCAAAGATATGGATATCTTCACCCCCATTCTTTGCTAAGTAGTAAGCCGTGGATAGGGCAGTTATTCCACCGCCTACAATAGCTATGTTCACCTTATTCATTATCACCACCGTTCAGAAGGACTTCAACCCGCGTGGGTTTTGTGGGAGGTCTGGCTGAAGGAACTGGTATTTCATAATCATAGAGATAGCGAATATCGCGGCCGAAGATTTTCCTATGCATCCGCAACAAGAGATTTAAGCAGTACCTGCCTCCACAATGACCCATGCCGACACGTAGCCTTCTCTTCAATGTTTCTAAGTCATGAATGTCCTCTTCCTTAACAACCTTCTCGATCTCTTCAAGAGTTACTTCCTCACACAGACAAATGAATCTCGGCACTTTAATCACCCACCCTCCTTATAGCCCTCGCATCCATGAGGTACTTCTTAGGTGCTTTAACATAGACTACATTTGCCTTTGTTTCTTTCTCTTTGTAGATGAGAATAACCTCCCCATATCCTATTTCTTTCCCTTCTCTATCCATTAGCATTACCTTCTCACCCTTGCTGGGTGGGTCTGCAAGGTCATACTGAAGAATTAGTACACCCTCGTCCCCTGGCTTGGAGTAGTCAACGACGAATATGGCTTGTCCTGGACACCTACCTACACATACCGTGCAGCCTGTACATCTCTCGAAATCAATGGCTGGAAGGTCAGTTATTTTGTCCATCTTCACCGCTTTGAAAGGACAAACGAAAACACACACATTACAAGGAATTGGCTCAACACATTCGAATATAGCTACAGGGCCTTTAGCCAGCCTCTCTTCAGTAGGTATGAAACCCTTAGCTCTCAAATCCTCGATTGTTGGATGACCCATTCTCCTAATTCTTTCCTCTTCGCTACTCATCCTTAACCACCTCCGCATATTTCCAGCCTTTCCTAATCTTCTGGCTTACCGGAGATGATCTATAGTCTGACAGAAGCTTCACAAGCTTGCTTCTTTCCTCTAAATACTTCTTGGAGGGACCTTTAAGATCTATCAGCATCGTGTACGCTGCTATCCATCCCTCCATGAAAGCCGTGGTTGCCTCCTCTATAGCGACGACATCCCCCGCAATGAAAACATTGGGAACGTTAGTCCTGAAATACTTGTCCCTTACAGGGACAAGCCCTCCTAGCTCAGGAACGTACCTAGTCCTTACGCCGAACTGCCTGACTAGTTCTGTATTCGGTGTGAGACCTACTGCAAGCAGTATTGAGTCACACTCAACCTCCTTCTCTGTTCCGGGGATGGGCTCCCAAGACTCATCCAGCTCAGTGATTACAGCCTTCTCAACCCTTTCCTTGCCTTCAGCAGCTATGACGGTATGTCTCAAAAGTATTGGGACTCCATATCTCCTCACCTTAGCTGCATGCACTAACCACCCACCAATTCTATCGGCGGCCTCAACGATCGCCACGACAGAGGCTCCAGCCTGAAGAAGCTGGTAAGTAATAATCAACCCCACATTACCTGAACCAACTACCAGGACCTTTTTCCCTGGAAGGACGCCGTAGAGATTCATGAGTGTTTGGGCTCCTCCTGCCCCCATAACACCCGGAAGGTCGTTATTCTCGAACGCTAAGTAATTCTCGAACGCACCCACTGAGAGAAGGTAGTATTTCGCCTTCGCCACATAGCTCCCTTCGTCATTAACAAGTAACACACCTTCCTTGAACCAGCCCACAGCAGTTGTTCTCAACATAATCCGCAGGCTATCCATGGAAGAGAGCCTTTTCTCGTACTCCTCGGCAATCTTGAATCCTCTCTTACCGGCGAAAATCTCTTCGGATCCGAAGAATATGTGGGTCTGTTTAATAAGCTGCCCTCCCAACCGAATTTGGTCATCCACCAGCAGAACATTCACGTCATTACCCGCAAGAACTTCGGCAGCAGCCATTCCGGCAGGGCCTCCTCCAATGATGAGGACATCAGCCTCAACTCCTTTAAGATCCTTTGAAGACACATTCCTCGATGTTCCTGAATCCACTCGGGGAAGTCCTCTAATTCTCTTAACTACCATCCCGTCTCTTACAGGAGTTATGCATGCCCGGACAACTGAGCCATCCACCTCAACCATACATGAGCCGCATTTACCCACCATGCAGAAAGGCCCTCTAGGCCTCCTCAGCTTAGGTGTCCATCTAAACACGTCTATACCGGCAGCATAAAGGGCAGCAGCTAAGGACTCGCCCTCAAAGACCTTGATCGGCTTCCCCTCAAAAAATATTGTAACTTCCCTACCTCTCCTAAAATCTAGGATCGGGTGACGCGTTATTCTACGTGAACTACTCAACTATCAATGCCCCTGTAATTTTTTAGGCAAAAATTAAAAATAATTTGCCAATAAAGGCGGCTGTAGAACAAATATATTTATCATCCACATCTATCTATCCTGGTGTGGAAGTGTGAGTAATCGCGATTATCAAACCTTCAGCCATTTCTTCAGCCCTAAATCTGTTGCAGTGATCGGGGCTTCAAATAAGCCTGGAACCGTTGGACGAGCCATAATGGAGAATCTTCTCGAAAGATTTAAGGGAACCATATACCCTGTAAACCTTAAGTACGATGAAGTTCTAGGTGTGAAATGCTTCAAATCATGTAAAGAGCTGCCATCACCTCCTCAACTCGCGGTTATAGCGGTTCCTGCCCGAGTAGCTCCTTCAGTAACCGAGGAATGTGGAGCCATAGGTGTTAAAGCAGCGATAATCATTAGCGCAGGATTCAAGGAAACGGGTCCTGAAGGAGCAGCTCTAGAGGAAGAGCTAGTTAAGATCGCTAGGAAGTGGGACATGAGAATCATAGGCCCTAACTGCCTCGGAATTTATGATGCTCATTCAGGCCTGGACACCATATTTAACCCGTCTGACAGGCAAGGTAAGCCTTTTCCCGGGAGCGTTGCACTTATCTCCCAATCAGGAGCCCTAGGAGCCGCAATACTTGACTGGTTCGCTGAGGCAGGGATAGGGATGAGTAAGTTCATCAGCTACGGAAATGCCGCCGACGTGAAGGAGTGGGAGATAATTGAGTTCCTAGTAAAGGATCCCGATACAAGGGTCATAGTTGCATATATTGAGGGAGTTGAGGACGGGAGAAACTTCCTAAACTCTATAAGGGAAAGCGTTAAGGCCAATAAACCTGTGGTGATTCTTAAGGCAGGAAAATCAGAGAAAGGGATGAAGGCCGTATCTTCCCACACTGGCTCCCTAGCTGGCTCCTACGCAGTATATGAAGCAGCAATTAAGCAGGCTGGAGGGATTATAGTGAGCGAGCTTAATGAGGTGCTGATAGCAACTAAGGCATTGACTTGGTTGCCGCCCCCAGGAGGAAGAAGGGTTGCTATAGTCACGAACGGGGGCGGTGCAGGTGTCTTAGCGACGGACGCTATAGAGCTTCAGGGACTCATCATGGCTGAACTGGCAGAGGAAACCAAGAGCACCTTACGGGCAGAGCTTCCTAAAGCTGCATCTGTAAATAATCCAGTAGACATACTCGGCGACGCTCCTCCCGAAAGATATAGGGCGGCTTTAGAAGCTGTTCTTAAAGACCCCAAGGTTGATTCGGTAATTGTAATAGGTATTATGCAGTCCCCGGCCTATGATCCCGCTGGAGTACTGAAGATTCTTAAGGAGCTCGTCCCTAGGTATGGGAAGCCAATGGTAGTGAGCTCACCGGGTGGTGCCTACACCCTTTATCACTTGGAAAACCTGGAGAAAAACGCTAAGATACCTGCCTTCAAAACACCTGAGGAGGCTGTTAAGGCTCTGCGTTACCTGACGGAGTGGGGGATTGTGAGGAAGAGGTTAAGCTCGAATGCCTCTCTACAGTGACTTCCATATTCATACTGTAGTAAGTGACGGTGAGCCTTACCCCCAAGAAGTAGTGAAGTATGCCAAGCATATTGGTCTGGGAGCAATATCAATAACAGATCATGACTCCTTCTTGGGCTCAATAATTGCAGTCAGAGAGCGCACAGAAAAAATAGTGGTTATTCCCGGAGCGGAGGTGAGGACAGACTGGGGCGATATTCTGACACTATGCCCCTCACCAATTAAGATCTCTAAGAACGTGTATGAACTAGTCGATATAGGAAGAGAGAACGGATGCCTCCTCATTCCCGCACACCCCTTTGATGTTCTTCGACTCGGGATAGGGTCAAGATCGAAATGCGTTAAATTCTGGGACGGAATAGAGGTGTTTAATGGTGGTAGCGATCCCGTATCGAATATCTTAAGTATTCTCATGTTGATGAACATTCCTCTGCCAAAAATATCCAACTCGGACGCACACGTTCTTTCTATGGTGGGTTCGGCAAGAACCTTAATTCTGGAGGAATGTGAGGATGTTGAGTGCGTGCTTAATGCCTTAAGAAAAGGGCTGGTTAGGCCTGTCTTCAACTACGGAATAAGAGGTTTGAAAAACAGAGTTGTTTGGGGAATTAAGAGAAGAATGCATTACAAGAAATCCGAATGGATTGGGGTTAAGATATGGGAAAAAATAGAAAAATAATAGGGGATAAAGAGTTCCTAGTGGTTAGACCTAGCGACCTCAGGAAGGTCGCCTTCTGCCCCACACTATTTTTCTTCGATATAAACCTAAAGGAGAAGCCGCCAGTATATCTCCGCCTTAAAGGCTTGTGGGGGAGAATGCTTCACGTACTTCACCATGTCTTAAGAGTAGGGTGGACGAAAGAAGAGCTTCTTTACGCACCTATAGAAACGTATAAAGTTGTTTTAGTAGGGAAGCCGGACACCTATAGAGAAGAGGCTGACGGCGGAATAGTTATAGAGGAGTTTAAATCGAGGAAGGCTCCCAAGCATTCATCCAATATTGTTTACCATGGAGTATGGATAAGCGATGCTTTACAGCTGATTGCCTACGGCTATATATTGAAGAGCATTAAGGGCGTTGAACCCAAGCTCGTGCTGAGATACATAAACAGATCGGTTTCTATACCTTACGATGAGGATATGCTTATCCAGTATGTGGAGCTGCTGAAGGATATTGTGGAGGGAGTGTTTCCTGAGCCTCACTGGGTATCGAGCAAGAAATGCAGAAGATGCCCCTATAGAGATATATGTCCCTACTCCCCTTACTCAACCATTAGCTTTACCTGAAGAGGGACTCTCTAAAATTTCCTTAGCCCTCTCATAGGTTATCAGTATCACTCCCCTCTTCCTGAGCTCCGCTATTCTAGCTGCCAGAACTTCCTGCTTCTCCCACTGACCGAAAACATAACCTCGCCCCAGGAGCTTATTGATCTCTCTCCTCAACCTTGTCCCTACACGCCCCGGCGGGCTGAAAGAGTAGGGTGTGCCCGGGAGCGGCAGAAATACATGCCCATGAATCCTAGCTCCTAATGAAACAACCTTCTTCATATGTTGAATAGTGAGCTCAATATCTTCTTCAGTCTCTCCAGGAAGGCCGAATATGTAGTCAACATCCACTTGAAAGCCGTTGTTCCTCAGAAGCCTCACAGCATTTATTATATCCTCCGAAGTATGGCCCCTTCCAATGCTTTTCAGAAGCCTGTCTGACCCAGTTTGGGCACCTAAAGTCACTCGTTTATTATCTACGTAGTGCCTCAGTAGGTCAACGGTTTCTTTAACCACATGCTCCGGACGAATCTCCGATGGAAAAGTTCCAAAATATATTCTTGCCCCTTCACTTCTGCTTCCCTGAAGTGATTGGAGAAGCTCAGTAACTGCTTCGACACGCAGCTCTCGTCCTTCAGAGCCGTATCCGAAGGCATTAGGAGTAACAAATCTTATGTCCTTAATACCTCTCCCTACAAGGATCTTTACCCACTTAAGCACGTTATTAACAGTCCTGTGACGGGGTCTTGCCGAGAAAATGAAAGGAACCTGACAGTATTTACATACGAAGGGACATCCTCGTGTTATCTCAATAGGGTTGAATAACCTGTGCCTTACTGCGAAAGGTGGGTATTTATCTAAGTCTTCCACAAATCCCCGGCCCTTAATGGAAACTCTACTCCCATCCATTCCTGCAATACCCCTGATCGTGAGCGGATCTCCATTACTCATCACTACCGAAATAAACTGCGGGAAAAGTTCTTCAGCCTCCCCAACAGCCACATAATCAAATCCCAATGAGATTAGGGTTCCGTAAGGATCTCCCGACACGTGAGGTCCTCCAGCAATAGAGATTACATTATTTTCTTTTGAGTATTCAGTGACCTCCTTTAATTCATCCAAGATTTTCGGTAGTTCAGTAGTTAGAAGTGTCTGAGAATATACCACTTTATCATACTTCCGGCGGAGAGCCATTATATTATTCTTCAGTTCACTAAGAGAGGAAAGAAATACATGGACATCTCTATCTAAACCGGTACTTTCTAGGGCTCCCACTAGAGCATGCACACTGTACTTAATGCTTCTCCAATACCCGAAGACGACAGCAACTTCATCCAGTCCTATTGAGCACACCGATTGAAAACTGAATTGGGAAAATATTAGTTATCATTTTTATTTGGTGCCTAAAGCTTAAGGACCTGTGCAGGTGCTGGGGCCTCAGGCGGTGGTGGAGGAGGCAATGACTCCGGCTTTTCAGCTTCGGGTTCCTTCGCAGTTAAGAACCCTATGCCCGCTAACACTCCTGCCAAAAAGTTCAAGACTAAAGTAACCAGAACAACTACATATGTCATGCTCACAGCTGCTCCCAGAACTTCCCTAGGCTCCCCACCGCTATTTATGTACTCCTGAATAGCCATCATAAGGATCGCTGTCCCAGCAATAATCGCGACCACAACTAGTATGTATAGAATAGCAGCGATCCTTATGAGTCCCGACCTATAGAACCCACCTGCCTGAAAAAGTGAAGCAACCATCATAAAGAAATAAACAATTGCTATTACGAAGGCTGCCCCGAATACAGCAAGCGTAAGGAGTGTGAGTCCTCCAGACTTTAATAAGTGGCTCAGCCAATCGGGGAATGCGGCTGAGGGCGACTCGCCCGGAGATATAGGAGGAGCACTAGGCAGGGACAGTATCGCTCCTATAATACTCACCAGCCCCACAATCAGAAGAACTACCGTAAGAAGTCCAAGAATTCCGGTGGCTGTCCATAAACCTTTCTTTTTAGACCTTCCCTCAAAAATCCAGGAGATCGGAACAAGAAGGAGACCCAGTAGATTTGCGTAAGGAATACCAGAAAGAATGTAGCTAATTCCGAGTAATGTTTTACTTCCTGCCATAAAACTCCCTCTTCATATGTATAATGCTCACAAAGTAATAAACAATAGATATGTTGATAACATACTTAATTCCCGCTCCTAATAATTGATTTAGGTGCCTCTACTGAAGAGAATGGGTGTTGATTCACTTGGACTGCCTAAGATGATTACTGAAGGCCTGAAGAAGCGGGGAATAATTTACCTTACCCCTCCTCAAACAGCTGCTATTAGGGCCGGGCTTTTAAGAGGGAAAAACCTAGTTGTTTCAGCTCCCACAGCGAGCGGGAAGACTTTGATAGCGGAACTCGCACTATTGAACTGGTGGCTTAAGGGACATAAAGGGGTTTACGCAACTCCCTTAAAGACACTCGCGTCTGAGAAAGCTATGGAATTTAAGTATTGGGAGTCTCTAGGCCTTAGAGTGGGTCTAACCACTGGAGATTTCGACGAGCCTGGTGAATGGTTAGGACAGTATGACATAGTTGTAGCGACTTATGAGAGGCTTGACTCGATCTTCAGGCTTAAACCCTCATGGATCAGTGATGTCGGGGTAGTGGTTATAGACGAGTTCCATATGGTGGGTGACTACGAGAGGGGACCTATAGTTGAGTTTCTTACTGTAAGGGCCTTAAGATTGGGTGCACAGCTAATAGGTCTCTCGGCAACGATCGGCAACCCCGATGAATTATCTGAGTGGGTTAAGGCAGAACTGGTGACCAGTGGCTGGAGGCCTGTTAAGTTAATAGAGGGCTACTATTCAAAGTACAGCAAAACTATTGAGTTTATGGATGGAAGAAGCGAGCCGGTTAAAGGTCCTGTCCCCCATCACGTCGCTAGAGAGACCTTCAAGAACGGTTATCAGTCTCTGATATTTGTTCATTCACGTCATAAGGCTGAGAAGCTTGCTAGAACATTGGCTATGAGGTTTGGGGCCCCAACCTTAACAACCCATGATATCGTAAGCCAGCTGGAGAAGAGTGAAGCTCCACGTATAGAAAAGAATAATCTGAAGGACCTTGTTCAGAGAGGGGTTGCTTTTCATCATGCTGGATTATCCCATGCTTCAAGAAGCATAATAGAGAACGCGTTTAGGGAGGGAACGCTTAAGGTTGTGGTTGCTACACCCACGCTTGCAGCAGGGATAAATCTCCCTGCAAGAAGGGTACTGGTCTACACGAAGAGGTATGAAGGAGGTTATATGCGTCCAATCTCTGTAGCTGAATATAAACAGATGGCTGGACGGGCGGGAAGGCCTCAGTACGATCCCTACGGAGAAGCCATAATAGCTGATGCGCCCACAACGGAGTATGCATTGAAATTCATAAGGGGGGAGCCTGAGAATGTTAGATCCTCCCTAATATCTGAAAGAGCTTTAAGAATACACATACTGTCCTTGATAGCCTCAGGTGATGCAACCACTATCGAGGAGCTTATGAGGATAATGAGGAAAACGCTTGCATTTAAGCAGCTTGGTCCTGAGGCCGGCGAGAATGCCACAGAATACACTGTGTCAAGACTTGGAGGAATGGGAATGATTATACTTAATGGCAGGAAGGTTAGACCCTCCAGATTGGGAAGCTACGTATCTCGCCTATACATAGATCCATTGACCGCGGTGACTGTACTGGAAAACCTGAAGGAAAAGGAAAGCGTGAAACCCATATACTACTTCACATTAATAGCCATGACTCCGGACTTCACTAAGGTAAGGATAGTTAAGTATAGGGACCTAGAGGAAGAGGCTGCTATCGCCCTAGATCAAGGACAGATTCCTGAACCTGTTGAGGGCGCGGATTATTACGACTGGCTGAAGGCTTTCAAAATCGGTAAAATCCTTAATGCATGGATTGAGGAGGTTTCCGAGGACGAAATAATTGAGAGATATGACGTGGGGGCCGGGGACTTAAGAAATATTGTGGAAACTGCCGAATGGCTTCTTTACGCATCGTCAAGGGTGTGTGAAGCCACTAAAATAAAGGAACATGCAAGTGAGTTACGTATACTTACTCTGAGGGTAAGGCACGGGATTAAGGAGGAGTTACTAGATCTCGTTAGGGTTAGAGGGATAGGGAGAGTGAGAGCAAGAATACTTTATTCTAGAGGCATCAAATCTTTGGCTCAGCTGGCCCAGATATCTCCAGCAGTCCTTGCTTCGCTACCGACATTCGGGAGAAAAACTGCGGAGGATGTGATTGCTGCAGCTAAGGAATTACTGAGAAGAAAAACCTAGAAGAACTTTCCTAAGGAGGTTCAGACTAATTTCCCCTGCGATCACCGGCTTCCTAACACCTAATTCAGTGGTGAGGGCAGGATCAAGCTCACCTACATGCCCAACTGCCACATCGTTAACGTAAATCTTAGCGGTTCTGCCTTTAATGAATCCTGAGATCTCTGCCCCTTCAGCCCTATATGTTCCTCCCAGCGCTTGGGTTAAGGTTTTTGCAATAACCAAACCGTCGGTGAGGGTGTACTTATCACCCATAAGTAAGAAACCAACCCTTCTCTCAGTCGTCGGGACATCATTATCGTGTTGCACAACATCCCCTACCTCGAATATCTCAAGCGTTGAAACCTTCTCATAATTGGTATCGGCGCTGACTAGCAGGGAAGGTATTATTGAATTCCTTAGGGCAGAATACTGTTTCATCTTCGGGTTAACTAACTTGACATGCTTCCCGCCTGAAAACATATTCAAAACATCCTCATCAATCAGCATGAAGTTTAGGACCTCCTGAAGTCCCATACCTACCATGAAATCTCTGACTAGGGAGGAGAACCTTTCAATGGGGTGGTTAAAGCCTAGGGTTGGGGAGGGAGGCGTTCTTGAGAGGGGAATGTTTGAATATCCATACCCGATAGCTATATCCTCAACAACATCCACCTCTCCATGTACATCAATACGGTATGGAGGAATCCATACCTCATAAAATTCATCTTTAACTCTGGCTACATACCCCATTTTCTGCAAAATGTTTTGCACTGAAACACGACTAAGAGAGTAGCCTAGTAACTTCTGAATCGAATCGTGCGCGACACTCACTTCTTCTCCTTCGAGATCAGGCGCGACATTATGGGGAGCTTCACCTCCTCTTATCTCCACGGCCTCGATGATTACATTGTTCCCCCTCTCTGCAACGGAGGTGGTTACCACGTTAAGAACCTTCATCATTAGGTTTGGCTCAGTGCCTGTTACGTCAATGAGAATGTTTCTGGTTTCTTCAGTTACTTTATTCATCTCTGAGTTAATTATGGGCGGAAATGAAAGGGTCTCTCCTCTGCTGTCAGTGAGTAAGGGATATTCACCTTCCTTAACTAAGTGCTTGTATCGGAAGCCTTTATCAGTGTGTTCCAGTATTTCCTTCAAAGTCATTTCCTTGCTTTCACCTAATGGAATGAAAGTCAATTCCTCCACTTCCAAGTAGCGGATTGGTGGCACTATCTTATCTAGGTCATAGAGCCCTATAGAGACGAGGGATCTGTCTCCGCAGTATGCTGAGTGAAGTTTCTCCTGAAGCTGGAAGAGTTGCTTAACTCCCTCATCATCCAGCTCAACGTTCCTCACTATTGCCAAATAGGCGTAAGGCCTGTATTTCGGCGCCTGAGAAATATCTAAGAAAGTTGTTGGGGGAGCAACTCTGTACTTCCGAGGTTTCCTAATCTCCATAATGTATGATATTGCCCTCCCTAAACCTTCAGCTGAGAATAGGTCTGGACGGTCGTGACTCGCCTCAAAAACTAGGGCGTCCTCAGTGAGTTCCTCGATTTCGCCCTTCATCATCTCAAGGCTGTTAACTATGTCTTTCTCTGAGAGCTTTATTCCCACAAGCCTTTCCAGATCAGCGAGAGATACTTCAACCATAGGCATTACTTTATCACCTCCTTCGCCACAGGCATTCTCTCAATCACTTCGAGGTCATTAGTGTAGAGTTCCCGAATATCGCTGATGCCGAGAACCATCATAGCTATCCTATCTATCCCTATCCCCCAAGCAGCTACCTGATATTCCTCGGAGAGACCTACTGTCCTCAACACTTCCGGGCGGAACATGCCTCCCGGAAAAACCTCTATCCATCCAAGCTCAGGATGTTTAATATATCCCTCAACACTGGGCTCAGTGAAGGGGAAGTAGGCCGGCCTGAAACGAACCTCTCCCAAGTCAAGTGCGTCTGCTAAGTCCTTGAAGAAGCTTAGTAGGTCACGGAAAGTCACGTTCTTACTGACAATAATTCCTTCAAGCTGATGGAATTCCATAAGATGTGTGGGGTCGGGGGTGTCTGGACGGAAAACTCTGTCAAGGGAGAAAGCTCTGTACTCGCCGCCACCTCTCTCAACTATTGTCCTCATAGACACAGGAGTGGTATGCGTTCTGAGGACGGGTTTAAGGGCTTCCTCCTCGCTCCATGAGTACTTAAGCACAGAAGTGTGTATTTCCTTAACCCTCTTCAGGAGGTTCAGGTCAGCATGAACTTTTCCTGGAACTTTCACAAAATATACATCACTACTTCTCCTCGAGGGATGGTATTGAGGAACAAACAACACGTCGAAGTTCCAGAGGGAGAGCTCTATGTGAGGTCCCTTCATTTCCTGGAAGCCCATACCTACGAGAATTTCTCTCACCCTATCAAGGAAACGTATGTAGGGGTGCTTCTTCCGAAGCTGCCTTACAGGAACATCTATACTTAGATCAAAACTCTTTAGCTTAACATACCTCCATTTACCTGACTCTATTAGATCAGTAGTAAGCCTGCTAACTATTTCGGCTTCATGAATCTTTCCTTCTCTGAATAAGCGCCTGGCCAGAGGCGTCGGCTCTAATAGGATCTCCTTTACCTCCTCAACTGAGACAAGCCTTCTATGCCTGAACTCCCTAAACCACCACTGAGGCTCATTAAAAACAACACCTTCCTCCAATTCTTGAAGAACTTTCCTGTACTTCTCGAGCTCTCTCATCAACTCTTCAAGAAGTCCTGGGTTAAGTGATACCTCCCCGCCTTTAATGAGAAGTACCCCTCCTTTTTTCAGCCTCCCGATACTGGCTGAGTACTCCTCTCTGTCCAGGCCGGCTTCCTTAGCTCTAGCACTCAACTCTCTAATAGGTATGGCCTTCCCCCCTAAAGACTGGATAACCCTTATCAGCTTCTCCTCAGGGAAGCCCTCCTCCAAATATTTCCGGCTGTAATCAGTCAAAACTACTTTATACTTAGTGGCCCTTCTCGTTTGAACAAGCCCTTTACTCCCAAGTTCCTCCACATCCCTCATGATATCTTCCTGCTTCTTGCCCAAGATACTAGAAAACGTCCTAGCATCCAAGGGTTTTCCAGCCTTAATTAAGGCCACCAGCAATTCATACTGCCTGGGATGAAGAAATACTTCCTCCGTCAATCGAATCGTCCTCGCCAAAATACGAAGCCTGCTGAGAAATAAAACGTTACTCCATGAAGATCTAAAATTAATTACTGCTTAAGAAGATACCTCACGGTGGACGGAACGTTTATACATGCCTCAAGTATGGAAGGGAACTATCTCCTCGTATGGTATCCTGTTGCTCTCGCTGAGTTCGGGAACTGCAGAAAATGTAAAGGAAAATATATAATCGATTGCTACATAGCCCCTAAAACAGGTTCTCCAATAGCTAGGATGCTTCTAATCAGAAAGCTTAGCGGAGGGATAAACCTTTCACCTTCAATGCCTGTTGATGCCCCCATGCTTCTTCATACGGGATGCGGCATTAGTGACTTCATGAGCGATGTAAGGAATCTGAATGATCTGCTGGAGGATGAGAAGGAAGCGATAAGGAAGCTGATGGAGGAAGACCCGAGGAAGTATGAGAACATTAAAGTTCCGAAAAGCATTCTCTACTTCCCGTTCAGGGCTCATAACATAAATATCAAGGAGACAATAGCGAAAACTAATCTAAGCCTCCTTAAAGACATTATGAAAACAATCTGCGCCAACAAAAATATTCCGCCGACAGGGTGGTATCCTGCTTACATACTTCTCTCGATGGATCGGGACAGTAACACTGTGTATATTCATGAAGGAAATAAGAAGGTAAGGAGCCAGGTGCATGAGGTATACCTATTCAAAAAGAAAATCATTGAAACAATACTTAAAGAGCTGGGGATGACCTAAACAATGCCCAGCACCAGTACGAGTGAGTAAAGAATACCGTAGGAAGTTATCGGCGTGAATAGGTCGGATAATGAAGTTATGAAAGGAAACACTACATTGTCCGGGTTAAGCCCCAGCCTGAAAGAAGTTTTAGTCAGCCATTCAACCACGAATGACAGGAGAGAAACCATCACCGCAACAACAAGAAATGAAGTCGCTACACTCACTCCCGATATTGGAGGAAGTACTGGAAGAATTGAAATCACTGCAAATATTAATGCCAAAAATATGACAGCAGTCTCGGAAGCCGTTAATACTTTACGGAAATAGCTCCAGAACACCTTCTTCTCAACAATGCCCGTCATATGAATATCCACGGAAAGCTTCCCCGCCAATATCCCCTGAGCAGAACCCATAAGGGAGTTTAGAGCCGGTATGAAAGCAACGAACCCGCTTCCCACCACGACAGTGGGGTTTCTAGAGAAGAAGGATCCTCCAACCCCTGAAATCGTCGCCACAATAACGCTTGTGGTCAGGTTCTCCTTAAAATCTTTAATGAGTTCTAAGTGCTTCTCCCTATAAATAAGGAATACTCCAATTATGGCTGCTACACCTACTGAAGCTATTAAAACTAATCTACCTACCCTACTCATAGACTGGATAAGAAATACGGAACCGAAAAGGACTGAAGGCGTTAAAGCATCCATGGAGCCCGTAATGAGGGAGGGAAGGAAATTCTCCACATTATATCCCTTAATGTATAGGGTGTTAGTGAAGATTATGAGGATAGGCATCATAATTAATGTCGTAATAACTGTTGAAACTAAGGAAAGTGACGTAAGTACTTCAAGATCACCTAAAGCAACCCCAACTACATAGGCCAAAACCGAAACCGCAGCAACCACAAAAAATGTAGATATAATCATGAGTGAGACAGCTAGAAGGGAGTTAAGGAGGTTATACTTCGTGGCAAATCTGGGTTCGTTCGTACCTAAGTGAAGTGAATTAAGTAAACGGAAGCCGTATGGACCCATAACATCGCCACGGAGGTCCATGAGTGCGGGAAGCAGCATGAAAAGGACAGGTATCTTAATAAGGTAATCGCCGCCGCCCAACATAGATATTCCAGCAAACACTTCTAATGAAATGAGGAAAAACAGGCTCAGCATCATTTCCTTCAGTATTTTGTCGGGCAACGGCTTCACCACACCAGTTAATCGCCCGACTTTAATCAAGGTGTACATTTAAAACCGATATCCCTTAAGTTAGGGTGGAGGTCAGTAAAGGGAGAATGAGTAGATGGCCTGAAAAGAATGAAGCTCTCCATAAAAAGCTCCACACTAAGCCCAAACCATTGAGATATAAACCGATGCCAGTAAGTGAGGCCCTCAAGCAGATAAACTCCTACATCAAGGTTGCGATAGACTTAGGCACCTACTCCTTTCTAGCTAATGAAAAGAATGTTGCTAGACATATAATCGAGTTAGAGCATGCTATCGATGAAACCGCCTACCAGCTACTGATCCACGTATCATTAACTATAGGGCATAATGTTGAGAAAGCCATGGCTTCTCTACCTCTCTACGTTTTCGTAGCAAGCATCGATAAAGTAACAGACTCATTCAAAGACCTCGCATATCTCTCGCTGATGGGTTATAGCCCCAGCAATAAGGTTTACCAATACTACACCTACTTGACGGATGTTTTGACGTTGAGTATAGAGGGATCCTACCTCAAAGGAAAGACCATTAAATGGGTAGGTGAGGAATACGCTATTGAACCTATAGCCATTCTAAGGAGCGGTTTGTGGAACCTTATACCTGAGGAAGAAGTAACTATTGAAGATAAGGACATAGTATACATAACGGGAGTTAAGGAAAATATTAACGAGTTCTTAGAGGCCCTAGGAAAGAAGCCTGAGGAAGGGGTGAAGCCTCCAGAGGATATTCTCTCTATAATTAGCGATATAGATTCGATGATTGATATTGTGAAGCTGCTGAATGACCTAGCTCATTATCAGCTCAAGTCCCAAGATCCCTTGATGGTTGATGAGGTAATGGAGATAGAGATGTTTGTGGATACTTTGAGGCTACGGCTTTCCGAGAAACTGATGGATACTCCAAGCCTGGATAACAAGGATAAGTTCGCATTAATGTCGCTCGTGACGAGATTAGAGGATGTGACTGACTCCCTTACATACTCCTTCACCATGCCTGCGAAGGATGAGTATAGAGAAGTGATAGCGAAAATTATTGAGTCAAGCGGCGAAAAAGTTAAGTCAATAACCGTGACAGAGAACTCCGTTGCCGTAAGCAAGTTAATGGAGGAGCTGGAGGAATTTGGCGCATCTGTACTGGCGATAAGGAAGGGGGCTGAATGGGTCGCTGTCACACCCTATAACCTCAACAAATTGGTTGTCAATCCTAACGATGTTGTGCTTGTGCTTTACCCAGCGGTACTTGAGGATGACGTGATAGACTTCATGAAGAAGTATAACCCTAGTTTAGCGAAATAATTACCTTCCTCTTAGCTCATAAATAAGATGAGGAACTTCCTTTAAGAGTATCTGCTCTAACGCTAATGACACTGCATCCGGAGATCCTGGAACAGCAAACACTAGAGAGTTCCCCGCTACACATCCAGTTGCCCTGCTGGCTAAGGCTCCCCATCCATGCTTGGAGTAGGTTAAGTACCGGAACAATTCCCCGAAGCCAGGGAGTTCCTTAAGGCAGATCTCCTTCAAAACATCTACACTAATGTCCTTAGGACCTATTCCTGTCCCGCCTGTAATGATGACTACGTCACATCTATTCACTCCTTCCCTGACAGCTTTCCTAATATCTTCAGCAGTGTTAGGAACAACAACTGAGTTCTTCAGTCTGTGTTTAGTAGGTGTGAGAATTGATTGTACTAAGGGAGTGATTT
>CAZFVC010000009.1:17020-26623 GCA_964522175.1 uncultured Desulfurococcaceae archaeon | reverse complement strand
AGGTGCGGCCAAGGGAGAAACGGTAATCCTTTATGCTCTTTCTAAGCAATGTTAATCAAGAGTGTGGTTACAGTTGATGAACGATAAAGAGTTTAGGATGAGAAGGCTAAAAGAGCTCGTCAAGGAGTTTTTAGCTATAATAGGTGAGGATCCCGAAAGAGAAGGTCTTAGGGAGACACCTGAAAGAGTTGCTAGGATGTGGATTAATGAATTAATGGTAGGTTATCATGAAAGTCCTGAAGTCTACGTAAAGAAATTCCATATAGAGAGTTCTGAGGAGAGTGACGAAATTGTAGTCGTCAGACATGTACCTGTTAGGTCAATTTGCGAGCATCATCTTCTACCATTCTTTGGAGAGGCTAACATAGCATATATACCTAGGCATGAAGTTCTTGGATTCAGTAAATTCGCAAGAATAATAAACATATACTCTAAGAGGCTTCAACTTCAGGAGAGGCTAACCAACCAGATAGCCGACGCATTAATGGAGATCCTCCAGCCCAAGGGACTCATAGTAATGATTAACGCAACCCATACCTGCGCCCTCATAAGAGGGGTTGAAGAACCCCTCTATATGACAACCTATGCAGATAGAGGAGTTTTCAGGAAGGACTATACCCTAACAAAAAAGGCCTTAGTGCTCCTCTCTAGTGAAGATGTGCCCATTAAGCCAAGTCCACAGAGCCACACATACTAGCCTCCCGAGACTACTGGAAGCAACTCGATAAGGTCCTGGTCTTTCGCCACAGCCGACTTAACATCCTCATCAGATAATGACTTACCATTAAGTAAAACTATAATGTTTCTAGGAACTTTTGAGGCTTTATTATTGAATAACCTTGAGAGAATATCGGATACCTTAATGCTTCCTGGAAGGAACTCCTCATTGGTACCTACTGCTTCCTTCAGCCATCCTAAATACCTAATCCACGGAATCCATACCACCCACAACTTAAATACTAGGGGTTGTCAGGAGTTTCAGCTCAGGGATGAGATTCTCGATGCTGGTAGACTCAACCGGAATTAACACTTTCTTTCCGCCCTTTACCCTTATTTCCAAGTATTGCTTAAAGAATGTCTTCTTAACCCTAAATTCCTGAATCACACCCTCAATAAGTGCTTTGATAGGTTCTTTCCTGACAGGCTTAATGTAAATGAGTGTGTGTTTCCAATCTGTAACTATGGCGAGAGCAATCATAATGTCCTCTCTTAACTGAACGAATTTTGTGAAGAAATCTTTCAGAAAGAGTGATCCCTCTTTTATGCTGACATTAATTAGAATTCCTCCTCCTTTGAATGAGACTTTGCCTCCAAGCTTTAAAGTTAAGTAGCTACTCAGCCTCGAGAGTTCTTCGAAATCTCTAACTTCGACGAATTCTAAGGTAATATCCATATCTTCCGAAAGGGATTTTTTATGGATCTCCACCATGGCAAGTGTCCCATAGTACGTTTCCATAATTATCCGGATAATTATCATTGACTCCCGATTCTCTATAGCTTTCGATATGAGCGTCAACACTTCTGAATCCAAAGCCCTTTCACTTCAGAAGTTATTATTAAAGAAAAACTTAAATATCCTTAGTTAGGGAGCATCCTCTATTTATAGCCGCCTTTTCATACGCCTTTACCATCTCCTCATTAAGATCTACGAGTATCACTACCTTCACACTACAGCCCCTTGACGTCAAAAGATTAATTATTTCCTCCACCATAACTTCGGCAGCATCCTGGGAGCTAACACCTCCCACACCTGTACCCATTCCAGGGAAGGCTACGCAAACAATCCCTTCTTCACAGGCCACCTTCATCGCTGCCTTAACAGCCCTGCGAACTTTCTCAGGTGTTGTCCTCATTGCTGGTCTTTCCATAGTAGGCGCATGAATTACGTAACGGGCTTTAAGCCTCCCGCCACCCGTGACTACGGCTTCTCCTACCGGGACCGGAGCGTACTTTCTGGCCTCCTCCTCAATTACCACTCCTCCATACCTCTTTAAGGCTCCAGCAACACCACCACCCATCACTAAATATGAATTAGCGGGATTGACGACGGCCTCGCAATCTACCTTGGTAATGTCTCCTCGAAAGATACATAGCTCCTTAGATTCTGAAAGTCTACAGACATTCATATTTTATCGAGAATAAATTTGATAAGGATTTATACCTTTTCCAGATATTTCTCTTTGGATTAGAAATGAATGTGGAGACACTATTAAGGGAATTAGTTAAAATTCCAAGCATAAGCGGTGAGGAAGGAGAAATAGCTTCATACCTGAAAACTGTTCTTCAGGAGATAGGAACTGATAAAGCATTCATTGATTCCGTAGGTAATGTAATTGGAGTAATTAAGGGGGGCGGAAGCGGCCTCCTCGTAGTTGAGGGACACATGGATACGGTAGGTATAGGGAATCCGGAGCTGTGGGATGTTGAACCCTTCTCAGGTAAGGTGATTGATGGATGGGTCTATGGGAGAGGATCCTCAGACATGAAGGGAGGAATTACATCTCAGATAAAATCAATAGAGAGCGTTAAGGAGCTAAATTACGACATATATCTGGTATATACGGTTCAGGAAGAAATTGCGGAGGGGTTTGCATTAAAGGAGACTTTACAGCAAGTCCTCCCTCATTATGAGAGAACTGTAGTTGTTACGGGGGAGGCTACCGAGCTGAATCTCGGTCTTGGACACAGAGGAAGGGCAATAATAGATGTAGATTTCTTTGGCAGGTCAGCACATGCCTCTATGCCTGAAGAAGGTATTAACGCATTGAGTGCTGTAGGTGACTACATCAGTCGATTGAAGGAAAGGGCCGCCACATTCCCTCAGGATCCTTCCCTCGGGAAGGAGTCGGCTACACCGATCTACGTTAGATGCAGCCCTATAGGACTTCCGCAACTTCCAGACACTTGTGAGTTGCGGGTGGATCACCGACTATTACCTAGTAGGAATCCTGAGGAGCTGAAGTCTATTTATGGAGGAATATGCGCAGAAATGGAGAGGTTAGGAATTATTGATGAATGTATGCCCCTAATTAAGGAAATTAGGCTAACAACTTGGAGGGGATTCATCCTTAAAGGGACGAACTTCTTCAAGGGATGGATCAACAGAGAGGAGGCGATGATCAAGAAGCTTCTCAGAGAGTTGAAGAAGTTTTATCCTTATGCAAGAAGGTATTTCTGGATGTTCAGCACTGACCTAGTGTACCCTGCTGGAGAGCTTGGAATTCCGTCACTGGGTTTAGGTCCAGGCAGTGAGGCAATGGCTCATAAGCCTAATGAGAGGGTGAGCATATCTGAGGTTGAGAAAGCGGCGGAGGAATATGAGGCACTTTACAGGGAACTCGATCAGTTTTTCTAATTCTTTTACTCGAAACGCATTGCAGAATATCCGCTCGTGAGAGTGAAAAGGATAAGAATTACCATTGTAACTACGTTCATGTTGATTACGCTCATTATGAAGCCAGCAGTACTTACTAGGAATATTACCCATGGAACCCAGTCATGGCCTATATGTTCCTCAGCCTCTGCTTTAGGTGTAATTCTATAGTTTAAATTAACTCTTGCAAGTCCCAGAATAGAATAAAAACTCATAACGGGGGCTATCACTCCCAACAGAGCTGCTCCTCTACCCATATAAATAAGGGTTGATTTGTTAGGAGCTGCCTTAACTTGCTTACCGAGCATTAAGTGGAATAAAGCATAGACCGCGAAGAGAATTTCCATTATTAATCCGGAGGTAAAGATTATTGGGTTCGTTAGGGCTGTCATTAACCTAAAGTCCTTCTCGAAGAAGGGGGTTATGAAAGCGAAGATTAAGGCTAGGGAGAAGAATATGGAGAATGCAGGCTGTAGCATATATAGAAGCATTTCGATTCTTTCCCAGAAACCTATCGGTGCCTTAAGGAGTTCTCTCACAGTTCTGGAGAAAACTTCTGAAGCTCCGTAAGCCCATCGACTCTGCTGTATGCGGAAGGATTTAAATCGCGAGGGGACTAAAACCTCTGTTTCGCCATTAATGAGCAGATCTGGGAAATATCCTTTAGAGGCGAGTTTTGTTCCCAGCCAAACATCATCTTGAATTATTGAGGGCCCCCAATACTTGACCTCCTCTAAAACTTTTTTCTTAATGGCGGTACCAGAACCGAGTGGAAAAGTAAAGAACCCTGCCAGCCACCTCAGCTTATAAAGTAAGAAAGATATAGTGTCAGTCTGAAATTCAAGTGTTTCGCTAAGTCGGTTGCGTTTGTGGATATATCCTTTCCACGGCACAACTATTGCAGGAGGATTTTTCTTGCTTATTTCGCGGCATAAACTTGAGAATGTTTTTCTATCCATTTTTGAGTCTGAATCTAGCAGAAGAATGTATTCTCCCCCAGCTATCTTTGCACCATAATCGAGGGCACCCGTCCTGCCTCCTTCTGGCTTCTCTCTCCTAACGATTCTGATTACTCCTCTATTTATCAAGTCTTTCAGCCTATTCTTCAATTCATCAACATATTCCCTACTATCATCCGAAACAATGAGTATCTCCCCTCTACACTCCTTCGCGCTTAAGAATTCTTGAGCCCTCTTAATGGTGGCCTCGTATAACAGATCGAGGGGTTCATTACGCGTAGGGATAAGTACGGTTATCTTGGGAGGATCGATAGATGATATGTCTGATGAGGTACTGGAAGAAAGAAGAGCGACCTTGTTTCTCGATTTAAAGAATATGGTTATGTGATATCCTACTGTCAGCAGAATTGCGAACAGTGAAATCAGCACCGTCATTTCAGTTAGCATAACTCATCGCTTATTACTCACTTGAGTTCTCAATTAAAGTTTTCTTGGGCCCAAACAAAAACTTTATTATCTTCTGAATGTTTGTAATATATCGAAAATTACGAACAAAGGTGAGAGTGATGTCGAAGTCCCTGAAAGGATTATTAACCCTTCTCAGGTTGCCTCCCGCTGCGGCAGCAGTACTATCAACATTGCTAACTGAGAGGAAGGCTCTAACCCTCACAGAACTCACGGAGTTAACGGGATATGCTAAGAGCCATATCTCTACAGCTCTCCAGATGTTGGAGGGGGCATATCTCATTGAAAGGAGCGTGACTGGGAAGAAACATGTCTTTAGGGCTAGGGTCGATGTGATTCAGGAATTAATAACTAAGCACCTAATCACTATAAGGTCACGTATTTCACAAACGCTCAGCGAGATAGATGTAACAACTAAACTTTACGAAACCCTACAGAAAATAGATAAGGAATTTGACGAAATAATTAAGAAACTGGAGGGGAGGGAGAGGAGCTGATGAAGGTGCTGAAGACTTTAGAGAATAACGCTTTCCACTTGGTGCTCATTCTGAACGAGGGGGAGGTGCCTTCCGCTAAAGTTATTGGTGAGATCCGCAGGAAGCTTACGTTGCAGCAACTGTGGAACGCCACGATATATATTATTTCGAATATTTCTACCCCTCTTTACTTCGAGAGAATCAGGGATCTAATACTTAACAACGTTAGATATTCTTTCGTGTTCAGATATGCCGGTAAAAGTCAAGAGGACTTGACAAGACTCCTTAATCAGCTCAAGGATAATCCCTTTGAAGTTATTTTAGAGAAAGAGACGCCTACCTATGCCAATGTTCTGAAAGAGTTGGGTATAGATTACATCCTTCTGAAGGAGGTGTGAAGGGATGGGAGGATTTGAAGTTGTTTTAACCTCGGACCGGACTATGATATCTAATCACCACGGGAAAGAATTTCTAGGCTTCCTAGCTACAGGCCCCGCGATAGGACTTCCTAAAAAGGTTTGGTTGTGGCTGGCGGCACCCAGGATTAAGGTCGATAGTCTAGGAAGACCTATCGAAGCCCCCTACGGCCTCAGAAAGATTGAGGCCAAACTTATTGACTCGGGATTCAATGCAGCCATTATAGACCCAGATCACTTAAAGAAGCACTTAGATACAATGAAAGTTCTTATGATTGGCCATCATGACTACTTCGCTTACGGTCCACCCAGCAGTGAATGGTGGATGATTACTAAAAGGGAGCCTGTCAATAGAGAATCGTTCATATCATTCATGAACTCTCCCGTGGTAAAGAAAGCTAAGGAGAAAGGGATCAAGATAATAGCAGGAGGGCCTGCCGCATGGCAGTGGCTGTGGGAGCTTGAATACTGGAAAAAATGGGGAGTTGACAGTATTGTTGAAGGGGAAGCTGAAAGAGTAATTGTGGAGCTGGTTCAACTAGCTCTAGAGGGGGAGGAACTTCCTAATTACATATATGTGGGTCCTCATGACTCTCCTTCTCTTGAAGAAATACCTGTGATTAAGGGGGCTAGTGTAAATGGTTTAGTTGAGATAATGCGTGGATGCCCCAGAGGGTGCAAGTTTTGTTCCGTGACTTTAAGGCCACTGAGATTTATACCGCTTGAACAAATTCTCAAAGAGATTGAGGTAAACTTGAAGAGTGGGGTTAGGGAAGCGATTCTTCACAGCGAAGATGTCCTTCTCTATGGAGCGGATGGAGTTAAACCTAGGCCCGAACCCCTCATAGAGCTTCATGAAGCGGTAAGTAAGGTAGTTCCAGGATCAATCGCTTGGGCTCACGCAAGCTTAGCCGCGATTAAGTATGCTGAAGAGAAACACAAACTCATCAGTAAAATAATGAAGGAAATTCTTTACGATAAGCAGAACTATTTGGGGGTGGAGGTAGGTATAGAAACAGGTTCCGTGCGGCTCTCCAAGATCATAATGCCTGCTAAGTCTGCTCCCTACCCGCCCGAGAAATGGCCTGATGTAGTGGAAGATGCGTTCAGTATAATGCATGAGAATAACGTGATCCCGGCGGCTACAATTATTCTTGGCCTACCTGAAGAAAAGCCTGAGGATGTTGTGGAAACGGCGGAACTCCTCGATAGGTTACGGCCTTACCGTAGCCTAATAGTTCCGATGTTCTTCGTTCCTATGGGCGCCCTAAAGAATAAGGACTGGTTCAGGAGGAATGCGATAAAGGAGGAACATATAGAGGTAATGATGAAGACGTTGGACCACTCCCTGTATTGGGCTGAGGACATAATGAATAAGTTCTACTTGAAAGAATCTTACCTCTTCCCTGTAAGGCTGGGTCTAAGATTATTCATTAATTACGTGAGATATAAAGCCAACAAGCTGCGGCCGAATCTAGAGAAAATACTTCTTGAAGGAGAAGAAGCTAAAGCCACAGCCTAATTTTCTATTTAGCAAGTAATTTTACCACAGATATGGAGAAATAGGAGGCCTTCCGCATGAGAACCGTGTTCATTCCTGTGGCATCACCGCTCCATGATGAGAAAGCTGTACAGGAACTGATCCATCAATATAGGGAAGGTGTGAAAGACGTTGATTCCTTCACACCTTTAATCGCTTCAGAGGAAGAGGTACAGAGCGTAAACATACGTCAGGATGATGTTGCTCTGATTGGTGTTTTAACGGGAGGGACAGAGCATCTCATATTAGCAATCGCTAAGCGCGCTCGTGCTACTGCTTTACTTCCTCACCCAACCCAGAATAGCCTCCCTGCATCCATTGAGGCCCAATCGCGCCTCAGTCTTAGCGGATATTCATCAGTAATTATCAAGGAGTGGCCTCCTAAAGATTCAGTAAGGAGTTATGTAAAGGCTTGGAAAGCAGTTAGCAGCCTGAAGAATTATGTTTTCGGACTTCTCGGGCGCCCATCTCCTTGGCTTGTTTATAGTTCTGGGTATGACATAGAGAAAGAGCTTGAGGAAAGACTAGGAATAAGCTTCAAATTCATAAGTCTTAATGAGGTATACCGCCAATACAGGCTTATTGACGAGGATGAGGCGCGTGAATTAGCTGTGCAGATCACTTCAAGAGCTGTGGATGTTGAGGTGCCTATGAATGAGGTCATTAAATCTGTAAAACTATATCTAGCTATTAAGAAGATCCTTGAGAAAGAAGGCATTAAAGCGTTCACTATTAGGTGTTTCGACATAATTAAGAGCCTGGATACAACAGCTTGCTTGCCTCTGGCCTTACTTAACTCTAAGGGATTCGTTGCTGGTTGTGAAGGGGATGTACCAGCCCTTTTATCAATGGTGGTTTTGAAGGAGTTGACTGGAAAGCCTGGATTCATGGGTAATATCGCTTGGGTAAAGAAGAATCGCTTTCTCTTAGCTCATTGTACAGTTCCTTTAGATCTGCCGACAAAGTATAAGCTACGCACTCATTTCGAGTCAGGAAGGGGGGTAGGCATCTCAGGCATTGTTGAGGAAGGAGTTAAGGTTACTCTTGTTCGAATAGATCCTTTAACTCAGAGCATGCGGGTAGTAAAAGGTAAAGTAATTAGCGGATTCCCACAGAGCAATCAGCATTGCAGGACCCAGCTGTGGATAGAGAGCAGCGATTCCATAAAGCTAGTTACAGAACCTATAGGTAACCATTACGTACTGATTTATGGTGACTATTACGAGGTGCTAAAATGGGTGGCTGAAGCAATGGACCTATATTTACTTTAGAGCCTTTTCCTAACTATTTTGAGGAGATTCAGGGTGTCGAAGGTCAGCGGTCATACTGTAGCCTTAGCATTCGCAGGAGCATTGATTGTTCTGACGGTAATTACTTTATTTCTCATACTATATGCAGATTCTCAAGGAGCTGACTACTACTTCTTTATTTACGGAAGTTCAGAGTGCCCACACTGCAGAAGACTGAAAGCATTTATGGAATCAACCTATGGACCCTCTAAGTATCATTCCTGTGATGTCTCCACTAACCAGACTTGCTTAGAGTATTTCAAGAAGTTTCTGGGAGCCTCAGGACTGCCGGGATCTGTCCCTATGACCATGGCTTTCAAACAGGGTTATCTAATGGGTATAGTTATTGGTGAAGATGAGAATAAATCTTTCTGGGACAGCATAGTTGCTGCTCAACCGTCCCCTAATGTAACCATATATACGGGGGAAGAGCCGGCTGCCTACCTAGTTCTCGAGCTAGATAAGCATGAACAGTTTATTCGGGAATTCATTCCAGAACCTCAAGCTTCATTAATTCTGGGTACACCACCGACCGAGACAACACCTGCTCCGCCATCCAGTGGAGAAGAAGCGATACTTGCTTCCCTCATACCTCTCGCTCTATCGGACTCTGTAAACCCATGTACTTTCGTTCTTTACGGAGTAATCTTGCTAAGTGTTTCCATATCTGCAGGAAGGAGAGCTGTTGCCGCTACAGGTGTTTCATTCATTTCAGGAGTTTTCCTATCTTACCTTATTCTAGGTTTAGCACTAACTGAGGTCGTTGGTCTCATACCTAGGCCATTGCTCCTAGCATTCGCTTTCGCATTCGCAGTTTATCTAATTATATCTTCTCTGCGAATAATGAAACATCCCGAGAAACGTAAAATATGCAAGGAAAACGACCCCTCATGTCCCTCATCCGGACTTTATAACATGTTTAAGAAAAAAGGCGGAATTATTGGCGCTTTCTTGATAGGGATTGTAGCATCATTTACTCTCTTACCCTGTAGTGCAGGGCCCTACTTAGTTTTTGCCTCCCTGCTTTCCTTATCCGAATGGATTGCTCGCCTAGGATACCTTTTAGTTTATGTATTGATATTCAT